>CAXTBX010000168.1:0-7183 GCA_964242205.1 uncultured Chthoniobacterales bacterium | reverse complement strand
GCCTGCATGGGCGAGATGCCAAAGCCTACCTGACGGGCAAGACGGTGGCCGAGCGATTTCATTACGACTACAGCGACGCGGAGATAGCCGAGGTAAGCGAACGGGCGTTGCACCTTGCCGACCAAGCCGACGAGGTCCACGTGGTCTTCAACAACAACAGCCGCGACTTTGCGCCGGTGGCTGCCGAGCGGTTACGCCGGAAGCTCGGGCAAGGTTCCCAGATGCCGGAGCGGCCACGGAAGCAGGGCGAGCTGTTGTAAGCAACACGCTTTATCTGGTCCCAGCCCCTCCCCTGCCCTGCTGTGCTACATTCTGTGCTACTCCGAACAGGTACTACGATTAGGCAAAGTATCAGGCATTTACGCACGCAAGAGCCGATTTATCAGGTAGATGCAAAACACCGAGGAATATGAAGCAACGCCTTAAAACAACTAAAGACACAATTTTGAGTCTAGCGCGTCTGCCAATTTCGCCACGCCGGCTTATTTTTATTTCCCTCTGCGCCAGTGCCTTGCACCAGACAGCGGGAATGTCTTTGCCGTCCGTACTACGCCTTGTGCCACTGTTACGCCATGGAATGAGGCGCAACGCGAAGTAACGCGCTAAGCAAGGACAACGGGCAAACCTTTACCCCGGTCTTCGACTTCCGCAAGCGGAAAGTCGTGGGCTTGTGGCAACAGGGAAGCCGGTACTACGCGGCCGAGGGTACTGGCTAAGTAACGGTTGCTTCTTGTTGATGGCCGAGGTTGTAGGTGGCGGAAAACAGGTGGATGGCATCGAGGTGGTTCTCGGCGTGGTTAGAGAAGGAGCAAGCGCGACGCACCAGGCCGCTGGTTTGATCCCCCCCGAAGTGTGGACACGTCGGCGTGCGGGCTCGTTGGTGTCTTAGCGCAGGTTATTTTCGTAGTCCACAGGCGACTGGAAGCCGAGGGCACTGTGGAGCCGCCGCCGGTTGTAAAAGACCTCGATGTAGTCGAAAAGCGCCGTCTTCGCCTCCGCGCGGGTGGCGAAGACGTGGTCGCCGATCAGTTCGCCCTTGAGCGTGGCCCAGAGGCTTTCCATCTTGGCGTTGTCATCACACTTGGTTGGTCGGCTCATGCTCGGGGTCGCGCCGTGGCGGCGCAGCAACGCGCGGTACGCATCGCTGGCGTACCGGCTGCCGCGGTCGAAGTGGTGGGGCAACCCTCCCGTGGGCTGGCATCCGAGCGCGGCACGCTCGAAGGCGCGGGCGACCAAGCCGGTGGACATGGCGGCGGCGGCCCAGCCGACCACGCGGCGCGAGCAGGCGTCGAGGACTCCGGCCACGTAGAGCCATCCCTCGAGTGTCGCGACATAGGTGATGTCGGCCTGCCACACCTCGCCGGCTCGGACGGGCGGTTGCGCTCGTTCGGCCAGGTGGTTGGGCGCAATGGGGCAGAGGTGGCGGCTGTCGGTGGCACGGGGCCGCAAGCGCCGCTTCTGGGTGGCGCGCAGCCAGTGGGCGCGCATGGGCCGAGCACCCGGTGCCGACCGCACCGCTCGCCCGCGCGGCGCAGCACCACGGTGATCCGGAGGCTAGGAGCGGCACCGTCGAGTTCGTCGCCGCGTAACCCAGGCTCAGCGGATCGATGGCGAGTTCGCCCAGGAGTCGCGTGCGGTCCAGGGCGGGCAGCAAACGGGGTGACGACCCAGGCGCGGCTTCTCCGCCGACGCCTTCTGCGGGGGACGATGTTCGTGGGAACGCCGCCAAGCCGCGCACCAGTGCTGGACGCTGCGAGCACCGCTCCGCTGATGGTTGCCACTGCGTGCCCGAGCGGCCTTCGCCCGCCAGGAACACCGCCTGCAAACGTCGGTAGAGCTAGGCGTAGTCGCCTGCTTCATCGCTCTCTGCAAACGCGCCCGCTCTCCTGCCGTCAGGATGATCTCCATCCGGCAACATCGGACCATGTCAATCAGCACGCAAAATCCTCTGGCTGCCTGCTTGTTGGACGGAGAGGCTAGGGGCACGAACGATCAGATCGAAAAAATGCAGAAATTGACTTTGTCGGGAATAAACGTATCTCGCAAAACGTTACCACGAGACCACTACTGCTCGCCGATAATTTTGAGCTTAATAGTTGCAGGCTCGCTGACTTGATAGCCATCATCTGGAAGCAGTGTAAGCTTGATTGTTTTCTTCGCCGCGCCGCCCAAGTCGCCCTGCGCTTGGATTTTGAGCGCCTTCGTGGTTGCGCCCGCTTTGATTTTGGTCGTGCCCTTTAGGTAGGCGTAGTCCACGCCGTTGACTGCTTTGCCCTTGACCGTGTAACTAATCTTCAAATTGGTTGGCAGTGCTGTCGGGATGCTGAAAGCAACCACTCCCGGCGCGCCGCCGACCGTGGCCGTGGGCATGGCGGCAACCACGGTGACCACGGGCACGGCGGGAGCTACGGGCTGGCCGCCGAAAAGCACCCTGCCCCCGTTGGCTTCGATGATCTGCGCGCCGCCTGCCAGGGCCGTGGGCACGGGACCGGGCAGGTTAACCACCGCGCCGGGACCCGTGGCGCGGTAAATCCCGCCGGTTAGCGTGCCGTTCTGGTTGTTGGCTAGGACGGTGCCGTTGTCGTAGATGATGCTGCCACCATCGAGCGCCTCGATGGTGCCGCCGGTGTTGTCGTAGCTGCCGTTGGTGGTGAGCCGGAGGATGCCGCCGCCGGAGGCGCGCAGGGTGCCACCGTTGTTGGTCAGACCCTCCGCGCTCGGGTCGAGGATGAGGGTTTTGCCGGAAACATTGGCATTGATGAGGCCATGGTTGACGATGGCGATGAAGTCGGCGCCCAACGTGCCGCTGTCTGTATCGCCCTGGATGGTGGATTGGTTCGTCAGCGGGCCGTGGGCGCTGGTTCGGGTGGACACCTGCGTGGTGCCCTGCAGGGTGAGCGTGCCCGTGCCCGTCAGGGTGGCGTTGCCTATCAGTTGCAAGCTCGCAGTGCCGACGCCCGTGCCGCCGTTGAAGGTCATGTTGCCGTTGTTGGTGATCGTGGCGCCGGCGGCCACGTAAGTGTTGGTGTTGGGGTCGAAGATGAAGGCGCCCGCGTTGGTGAAGGTGTCGAGGGCGAGGTAGTTGGCGTTGAGGTTGGACGTGCTGCGGATGACGCCCGTGCCGACGGTGGCCAGCGTGCCGCCAGCAATCGTAGAAGCCTCGCCGAACCGCACTTCGGAGCCGTCGAAGGCAGTCAGGGTGCCCGCGTCCGCGCCGGTGTAGGTGGACGCGCTGATCGCGAGAATGCCGCCGTTGGTGGCGCGGATCGTGCCGAAGTTGATCAGGCCGCCGGGGTTGCCGTTCGGACTCATGTAGAGCTTCTTGCCGGGGGTATTGGCGTCGATGACGCCTTCGGTGGCGTTGATGAAGCGACCCTCGCCCTCGCCGTCGCCTAGGGAAGCGCTGGTGTCGCCCTGGATGGTGGAGTAGTTCGTGAACGTGCCGTTGGTGGGCACGCGCGCGTCGCCGTGGAGCGTCATGACGCCCGTGCCGATCAGGCTGGTGGTGCCGTTGAAGCGCAGATTTCCCTGAGCGTCCGGCGCGCCGACGTCGACGAAGCCGTTGTTGATCAGTGCGCCGCTGTTGGCGAAGGCACCGGAGTTGATGCCGAGGAAGTGGTAGTTGTTGATGACGATCCTGTCGTTGATGTCCACGACGAGCCGGCCCACGGAGAAGGTCCCGTCCACGAACACGACGGAAGGGATGCCCGTCTTGCCGTTGTCCACGCGCGCGTCGGAATTGACGGAATTGGGAAAATCCACCGACCATTCGGCACCCTGGCTCCAGTTGTCCGTGCCGCCGGCCCACACACAGATGGTCTGGGCGTGCATGGCGGGGCTGGCGGCGGTGAACAGCGCGGCAGCAAGGATGCCGACGGCGGAAAATCGGCGGGAGGTCGGGGTGCGGCGGATTTGCATGACGGGTTGGTGAAAGGATGAATGATTCGCGGCGGGGAAAAAATTCCATCCACCATCCAGACATGGAAGAAACCGCGCCAAAAACGGACATTTCTTCCGAAAAATTTTTGCTTTCGGCCTGCATCGGCAAACCCGTATCCCGACGGAGGAAGTAGATTCTCACTCCAGCACCGCGGTCAGAACGTTTCGCGCATGCTCTTTCCGACGCCCATGAAAGGACGCGGTTTGCTCCAAACGCCTCGGCCGCTGATTATCGGCCGCGCCTTGGCACGATCATCAATGGGGCGTGAGTTCGGTCAACGACTTCTGGACCTCCTGCCTGGTCTTCTGATCGTAGGGAGTCATCGCTTGCTTTGCTTGCAACTGCGCGTAGCAATCCAAGGCGCGCTGATAGCTCTCCCCGGCGGCACGAGTTTCCGCTTCGCGCCGCTCTCCTTCCAGGGTGCGGGCGTACGCGCGCTGGGAAGTGCCAATGTAGTTGTAAACGTTTGCCAGTTTGCGAATCGGCATTTTGTTGGCGGGGTCGGCGCGGGCCATCGCCTCGTACCTTCCGACCGCCTGACGAAAACTTGCCAGCGCGTCGTCAAACTTGCCCTGTTCAGCCCAAGCTTCGCCGAGGGCTGCCTCCGCCATGCCGAGGTCGATCTGGTTCGAGAGAGCGCTGCGCGGACTGTCCTCCAACTTGGAGAACAAATCTTGCGCCCGCGTGAGCGCGGCCACTGCTGATGCGTCACGGTGCAGGCGCAACGCCAGCGTGCCGACGCGCAGAAGGCTTTTCGCCAGGTTCTGCCGAGCCTGGACGTTGGCGGGGTCCTCGCCGGACGCGCGTTCGGCCAGCGCAAGCGCCTTGAGCGCGATTTCGTGCGAACGTTCATCATCGCCCCCCTCGTATAGCTGGGAGCCCTGTTCATAGGTGCTCAGGAGGCCCTGCCGCAACACGCTGTCCCGTGGATGCGCGGCGACGAGTCCTTCGGTGAGGGCAAATGCCTGCGTCATTTCCGCCTCGCCCTCGGCCTGCTTGCCGTCCCAGGAAAGGGTGATGCCCAGCAGGGTGCGGGCGCGGCCGAGCAAGGCGGGGATTTCCAGGCCGTCCGGCTGTGTCCGCCGCAACGTTTCCAACGTGTCGATGGCCGCGCGCAACGGCGGGTATACCTGCGGGAGTTCTTCGTTGAGATAATGCCGCCGCGCCACTTGAATGAGTGCTTCCGCCGCGCTCGCGCGTTCGTGCGCGGAGCCGGGTACGAGTTGAAAAAGCCGGTCGTACACCTCCCGCGCTGCCTGGGCGTCGTCGAGCGCACCTTGCATGTTGCCCGACCAGTCGCGAACGCGGCTCAGGTCGCTGAGCGACGCGCCGTAGGCCGACAGCAGGCCGGGGTCGTCGGGACGACGCACGAGGAGCCCGCGCAGCAGACGGCCAGCCTTTTCGTACGAAGCAACCGCCCCAGGGAAATCGCTGAGGTTGGGCCGTAACGGATCGCCGCGCAGTTCGCCGACCTTGACGTAAGCGGCGGCCAGCTCGGCCAGCAGCGCGGGGTCGCCGCTGGCTTCCAGCGCCAGCGAATCGAGGTATTCCTGCGCCCGTTGGACGAGGGCACGGCGCGCGTCCAGCGAGCCTTCCAGCCGCTCCATTTTCGGCGCGATGTCAAACAGCAGGGCGTTGGAAAGACGGCGCACATCCGCGAAGCGCCGCTCGGCCCGGTCGCGCTGCCGCCGGGCGATACGCGCCTCCCATGTCGCCGCAATCAGACCGGCCATCAGAGCCAGCAGCACGAACGCACCCGCCGCCACGCCCGCCTTGTTGCGGCCGACGAATTTGCCCGCGCGGTAACGGAAAGTGTCGCGGCGCGCAAGGACCGGCAGGCCGACGAGGTGACGGCGAATGTCCTCGGAGAACTGCGCCACCGTGGCGTAGCGCCGCGCCGGTTCCTTGCGCAGCGCCATCGAGACAATGTTGTCCAGGTCGCCCGCCAGCCGGAGGCGCAGCCGCCGGAGCGACAGGCTGGCCGGATATACGGATTCCGCCTGGCCCACCCTCGCCGCCGCCATGCTGGGTCGTTCCGGGGTCGTTTCGCAAATCAACCGGATCACCTCGTCCGGGCGGAGACCCTGGCATGGGTGCAGCCGCTGTCCTGAGAGCAACTCATGGAGCAGGACTCCGAGGCTATACACGTCGCTGGCCGTGGTGACCGCTTCGCCGCGCGCCTGTTCCGGGCTGGCGTACCCGCGTGTCATCACGCCGGGCAGAGTGAGCGTCGGCTCGGCGTCCAGCCCCGGCACGGTTTCCGTTTCGAGCAGTTTGGCGATGCCGAAATCCAGCAGTTTCGGTTCGCCCTCGGCCGTGACGAGGATATTGGCGGGCTTGAGGTCTCGGTGGACTACCAGATTCTGGTGGGCATAATTGACCGCCGCGCAAATTTTCCTGAACAGTGCAAGCCGATCCTCCACGGAAAGCTTGCGCGCGCGGCAATGTGCGTCGAGCCGTTCCCCCTCTACGTATTCCAGAATAAAGTAGGGCGTTCCGTCCGTCGTGGCGCCACTGTCGTAGAGCCGGGCGATGTTTGGGTGCGTAAGTGTGGCGAGGATACGTGCCTCTTGCTGAAAACGACGTTTAAAGCCGCCGTTGCCAAAGCCGTGCCGCACGACTTTCACCGCCACATGGCGGCGCAGATTAGTGTCCTCCGCCAGATAGACTTCGCCCATCCCGCCTTCTCCGAGTAGGTCGCCGATGACATGATCGCCAAGCCGCGTGCCCTTGCCCCAACGCTCGGCATCGTCGGATTCCCCCTCGTCCGAACCATCCAGAAAGGTGCTGGCATCCAGACGAAAAACCGGGGTTTCCATGAAATCGCCGACCTGCCCCTGGTGTCCGAGCAAAGCTTCGATCCGGGCGCGGAGCGCGTCGTCGGGCGCGCACGCTTGCCGCACGAATTCCCGCTGTTGCTCAGGGGGCAAATCCAGCGCGCTTTCGACCAACTCCGCCAGGCGTTCGGTTTGTTGCGGGGTGAACATGGACGGGTGAGCGCGCTGGACGGTTCAGATTCGCCTCCGCGCCGTTTTCAACCACGGATGCGTGTGCGAAAAACGCGTTGAAACGGTCAATTCTTTTGGCCGGATAGACGTGACTCAACCGGTCGCGGTGAGCTTCTCGTGTAGCCACAGCTTGGCGAAATTCTAGTCGCGCAGAACCGTTTTCTCGGAGGTGTGCAAGACCTCGGCAATTTCCAGGGTTTCCAGGCCGCCGACGAAGATGATGTCCACGCACTTG
>CAXTBX010000167.1:0-7216 GCA_964242205.1 uncultured Chthoniobacterales bacterium | reverse complement strand
ATCCCGCGCCCGAGTACCAACATTACGCCAATAAAGAAGGCGAAGTCGTTGCGGCGCACCGCCAGTGGCACGAGACCAACCGCACCTATCCGTTCTCGTACGGCCTGGGCGTCGTCATCATCCTGATCGGTTTGCTGATCGCGCTCCACCCGGTGCTGCCGCCAGCCGCCGCGCTGGGAAGCTTTTTGTTGGTGGGAATGTCGCTGACGACGCTCTCGTTCCTGGTCACCACGCCCGAAGCGTGGGTGCCTGCGCTCGGAACCGCCGCGCACGGTTTTCCGTTCCTCGCGGGGCCTGGCAGACTCGTGGTTAAGGACGCCATCATGCTGGGTGCGGCCGTCGTCACTTTGGCCGACTCGGCGAAAGCTTCTCTCCGACGGTGGGACCGTTTCCCTTCGACCAAGAGCCGCAATTCGTAAGACGCATTCTCACTAACCAACCATCCACTCCAGCACTCCTATGACTGACCAACCTGTCTCTCCCTGTACGCGCCGTCACTTCCTCGCTACGGCCGGTCTCGCCGTGGCGGCGACGATCCTGGCGAAGCATCGTTCCGACGCCGAAGAGGAAGGCATCGTTCCCCGCATGCGCCGCGAGGCCGGCGAGACGAAGCTCACCGTGCAGCGCTTGCGCGACAATCTGTACGCGATCCTCGGGGCGGGCGGCAACATCGTTGTCCTCACCGGGCCGGACGGCAAGCTCCTCGTGGACGCGGGCCTGATCACCGCGCACACCGCGCTGGCGGCAACGCTCGAAGGGATCAACGGCGACCCGATAAAGCACCTGATCAACACGCACTGGCACTTTGACCACACCGATGGCAACGCCTGGCTGCACGAGGCCGGGGCGAGCATCTACGCGCAGGAGAAAACCCGTCACTACCTCTCGGCGTTCTCGCAGGTGGCGGCTTGGAACTACACGTTCAAGCCTTCCCCGGCCGGCGCGCTGCCCACCGTGGTGTTCGCCCACGACCTGACGCTGCACCTGAACGGGGCCACCATCGCCCTGCACCATTACGAACCGGCGCACACAGACTCAGACATCTCGGTCCACTTCGCAGAGGCCGACGTTTTCTGCGTGGCGGACACCTGGTGGAATGGCCTCTATCCCTTCATCGACTACTCGACCGGGGGCAGCATCAACGGCACGATCCGTGCGACCGAGGCGAACCTCGCCAACCCGAAAATCAGCGACAAGACGATCATCGTCCCCGGCCACGGCCCGGTGGGCGATAAAGCCCAACTCAGCAGGTACCGGGAGATGCTCGTCGCGATCCGTGACCAGGTCGCCGCCCTCAAGAAGCAGGGCAGATCGCTCCAAGAAGTGGTGGCAGCCAAGCCGACCAAGGCTTTTGACCCGGAATGGGCCACCTCGTTGATTGGTCCCGACTTCTTTACGGGGCTCGTCTACAAGGGCGTCTGAAGAGGGGCACCTTACCCCATGCGACGGCACGATGTGTCTGTGGTGACCGCCCAGAGACGATAGTTGCGCACGCCCCGCGGTCCAGCACGGGGGGTGATGATCTACCGCCGACCCTGTACGCTCCGGCCACCTAGACGAGTGCGTCGTGTCGCTGCTAGTCATCACCAGATCACGGCGAGGGTGAACGATGAGTCTTCCAGGTTTCAAGCTCCGCGTGGCGACGCTTTGAGACGGCCCATCCCCAAAGCTCGAGAACTTTGAGTAGGCCGCGCGGCCTCCGTCCCGGATCGGACGACGATCCACAACCTTGAACTAGTAGAATACGCCCAATATGCATACGCAAGTACTTGACAGAACAACGACTCCCGAACCTTCCAGTCGATGGCCGGATTTCCTTTATTCGCTCGCCACACGGCAGGACCGGCTCGGCATGGCCGTGCTGCGCCTCGCGCTGGTGGTCGTGCTGTGCTGGATCGGCGCACTCAAGTTCACGTCGTACCAGGCGGAAGACATCGTTCCTCTGGTGGCCAACAGCCCGCTGATGAGTTTCTTCTACTATCATCCGGCTCCAGAGTATCAGCATTACATGCACCGCGAAGGCGAGATCGTTCCCGCCCACCGCCGTTGGCACGAGGCGAACCACACATACACCTTCGCCCATGCGCTCGGGGTGGTGATCGTCCTGATCGGCGTGCTCATCGCGTTGCATCCGCTGCTGCCTCAAGTAGCTGCCGCGGGGAGCTTTTTGTTGGTGCTGATGTCCCTGACGACCCTCTCGTTCCTGGTCACCACACCGGAGGCGTGGGTGCCACCGCTGGGTGGGTCGGAACACGGGTTTCCCTTCCTCGGCGGGCCAGGTGCGTCGATGCTCAAAGATTCCATCATGCTCGGCGCTGCCCTCGTATCGATGGCCGACTCGGCAAAAGTTTACCTCGAGAAGCGTGCCGATGTTCGGCGCGCGTGACCGGCCGTGCTGTATGCCTCCGCCCATCGCTGGTTTTCACCACGTCACCGCTATGTGCGGCGACCCACAACGCAACGTTGATTTCTACGCCGGCGTGCTGGGATTGCGCCTGGTCAAACGCACGGTCAACTTCGACGATCCGAGCAGTTACCACCTGTACTACGGCGACGCGGTCGGCACGCCCGGAACGCTGTTGACGTTTTTCGCGTGGCCCGGCGCGCGGCGCGGTCGGCGCGGCGTGGGACAGGTCGCGGCGACTGCATTGCGCATTCCGGCGGCCTCGGTGTCCTTCTGGCTGGACCGTTTGCACGCGCATCAGATCGTCGGAGTGGACGTAGGCAAACGCGATGGCACCACCGTAATCTCGCTGGCCGACCAGGACGGTATGCGCCTGGAACTTGTGGGCTTGCCGGAACCAAATGACGCCAGGAAAGAAGAAGCCCGGATCTGGCCGGGCAGCCCGGTTGCGCCGGAACACGCCATCCGCGCCCTGCACGGTGTCACAACGGAACTGGCGGAGACGGCAGGAACCGTCACCCTGTTGACGGAGGTGATGGGCCTGCGCGCCGTCGCTCCAGAAACAAACGGTCGGCAGCGTTTTGGCACTGAGGACACTGATGGCCCGCCATCTCAATTCATCGAACTGGTGTCGCAGCCCCACGAACGTCCCGGGCAGGTGGCCGTGGGATTCGTTCACCACGTCGCTTGGCGGGTGAAAGACGACGAAACGCAGTTAGCTTGGCGTGAGTTTCTCCAGTCGCGCGGGTATGCGGTGAGTCCCGTCATGGACCGCACTTACTTTCATGCCATCTATTTTCGGGAGCCGGGTGGGGTGCTCTTCGAGATCGCCACGGACCCGCCCGGCTTCACGGCAGACGGGGAGTCGGTCGAGGCTCTGGGTAACCGCTTGCAACTGCCGCCGCAATTCGAGGGGCAACGCTCCACGTTGGAAAAAGCGCTCCCGCCGATTCATTTGCCGGCGGCGGTCCAAGGTTCGGCACCATTTTCTTCGAACGGATGACCACGCCCCCAGCCAGCACCGATTTTATCCACCGCTTCGTCCCAGCGGAAGCGGAGGACGCGGCATCCGCGCCGACTTTGCTCTTGCTGCACGGCACCGGCGGCAACGAAAACCAACTCCTCCCCTTCGGGCGCGAGACGGCCGGTGGTGGTTGGAACCTGCTCAGCCCCCGTGGCAAGGTGCTCGAAGGCGGGCACTCGCCCCGCTTCTTCCGGCGCTTGGCGGAGGGCGTCTTCGACGAAGCCGACGTGATTCGCCGCGCGAACGAACTCGCGGACTTTGTCGCGGAAGCGGCCTCGCGTTACCATTTCGATAGGCGCAAGATTTTTGCGCTCGGCTACTCGAATGGCGCAAACGTCGCGGCGGCCACTTTGCTCCTGCGACCTGCGGCTTTTGCGGGCGCAGCCCTGCTCCGTCCAATGGTACCGCTGGTCCCATCGGTCCTCCCGGCTCTGGTGAACACCCCGGTCTTGGTGTGCGCCGCGCGGCACGATCCGATTGTTCCAACCGAGAACGTCGCCCGTTTGGTGGCAATGCTCCAACACTACGGGGCGCAGGTTCAGCAATCTTGGTATTCCGGCGGTCATGAACTCGCCGACGTGGATGCACGGGCCGTCTCGCGCTGGCTTGCCGACCTTTTTTCCTGATGGCACCGTCAATTCCATCTCGGCTGGTTTCTGGTGTCGCAGGTTTTTCTACTCGCGGCGTTGGCGACGGCGACAGTTGCCATCGTGGAGCGGTCATTGGCGCGCTGCTCGGCTTGGCCGACGGGGTGCCTGCGACTTGGAAAGAAGGGCTCAAGACTGCTGTGTCTTAGAGGACACAAAAAAGGTGGAGAACCCCGGGAGTTCCCTGCCACTTGCCGCAGCTGGATTGAGCGGCGGTGCAAGCGAGACTGATTCCCGCCCTCTTCAGAGGCGTGGTGCCGCACGACGGCATGGATAGTAAGCCGTGGCCGCCCTTGGCCACGGTATCCGCCAGGCTGTAGCCCCTCTCGATGCCCGCCGGGCTGGCACATGACATTGTCCCCCGGCGTGTCATGGCGCGCCGGAAAACACCAGCCGTTCTCGGGCGCTCGAAAGCCGACCTCGATTTGAAGCGCGCCTTCACGACTCCAGAATGTGGAGAACGAGTTCCAAGCGTGTGGCGCGTAGGACGCCAAGGCCTTCGTTGAATCGGTGAACGATTCCCACCAGAGTCACGGAAACCTCGTCGGGAAGATGATTCTCACCCGGAACCGCAACGTGCCAGAGACCGCATCCGCTGAACCCCGACGGGTGAGGGAGAGTCAAAGATTGGCCGGTTTCCAGTTGGGAGACGACGAGGTCCATTTCGTAATCTAGGTCGACGTGAGCACCGTCAAAGATCGGCGGCCACACGCCGCGGCTCTGATCGTATCTTGAAAGAAACACCGCCAGGGAAGTCCGGGAAACATGGCCTTTGCGGCGTGATACATCCGTCAGATCCAGGGGATAACCATGCACGAAAAAGAGAGACGTGTGTGCTGGCTGTTCAGCGACGGACGCATCGATTTCTGCGAGTTCGACGAATTCGTATCCGGCAGCGGTTCGCAATCGACCCGAGACATTTTCCTCCAGGAAGAGAATGGCCAAGTCGATGTCGTCGTCCTTCACACGGTCGCCGGAGGAACCACTGCGGGTGAACGAGAAGTCTCCCAGATCGATCAAGCCGCCGCCTTGGGCGACGACGTAGAGACCACGCTCCTGGACCTGGGGCGAATCAAGGACGTGTGAAGCGGTGATCAACAACGCCTGCCCACCGTGTTTGACGAACACGCCGGTGGCCAGGGGGTGCGCAAAAAGATTGGCAGATTGTCGGTGCAGATCGAATAACTGCACCGTGTGCGACTCGGTGTACCGGGCGCATCTTTGACGCAGCATTCCGAGCGGAAATTCCACGACCGGCAGCTTACCGCTTTTTCTTTGGATCGATCAACCCAGCGATCAAAGTAAACAAGATCAGCAGGATCGAGCCGAACCACGCTTTGTGGACTCCCGCGAGCGCGAAGGGGCCGCCCAAGGCATAGGCCCAAACGACGAACGCCACGGTCGAGACGATCATGTGCGTCCACGGGGGTCGTCGGCGAACGGCGAGCAAGCGAAGATACAAAGGCGTGAGCACGACGCACAGACCAAACACCGACCAACTCACAGGAGCGCGGAGGCGGTTGGTGGGATCGACCGAGCCGAGGATGCTATTGACGCTCACGTACGCCGCCAGCACTTCGCCCGGGATATATTTGGCCGTTCGCTCGGCGTAGTCGTTTTCCGCCTTCGCCCGGGCGGTCAAAGCAATCGTTGGTTCAGCGGCAGCCTCGACGAGTCGTCCCATAATTTCTAAGATACTCCACTGGATTTGATCGGTCGACGAACAAAGGTCACGGTGCGACTGCGTCCACTAAAGGCGCTCCGGGATTGACTCTCCGCGGTTTGCTTCAACCCGTTTGGCCAGGGGCGCGAAAGCCTCGGATCAACGCGAGCGCAACTTCACTATCGGAGGTCAGCGCGACCAAGGAATCGAATTTTCCATCGATTGCCAGTTTTCGTAGAAGAGGCCAGGCCGGTTTCCGCTTGCCAAGATAGTTTCCATCCCCTTCGGGCGCGGGATTCCAGAACTCCTCGTTGAAGAGAATCATTGGTCGGGCGAAGCCGTAGTTGCGGTAATAATTTTGGCAAGCGTTCTGGAAAATTTCCTGCACGGTGCCCCCGTTGCCATCGGCGAAGACGATGCCATGAGTCGCGATGGCCAAAAGCCCCTCCTCGCGCAGGCTGTTCTCAAAGTATTTGGCGACGGAAGTTGCGAAGACATTGGGAGGTTCGTGGCCGTAGAACCAAGTGGGCACGCCGAAGCTGCGGCTGCGCGCCAAGTCAGGCGAGACGAAGTCCCGGCGAATTTCCCAAGCGGTTCGGAGCCAGTTTGGATCATCGTAGCGGTCCGCCGTTCGCATCCGACCCAACGCAACGAGCAGCGCCCCGTCGTCGCGCGGGGCGAAGTATGCGCCTAGGTTGGCGGCTTCCATCAATCCCGGTCCGCCACCGGTGGCGATCAGAAACCCCTCGCGCGTCAAGGTACGCGACAACTCCGCGATCTTCTGGTAGCTCGCGTCGCTTCGCAAGGTGTCATGCCCTCCCATGATCGCCACGATGCCCCGGCCGTTCGGAACCACGAAGTGCGACAGAAACTCGTCGGTTTCTTCCTCGATGAAGTGATCGTGCAATCGCCGCGCCAGCACTTCGTCTGGCCCGTTGTCCACGTACTGGATCGGGCGCAGCGGGCGGCGGTGCTCGTCGATCTTGATGAAACTCTGATAGATCTGCCAATCCAGACACTCGAAATAGCTTTCCGGCCGCGCCGGATCGTAGCCCGCAAAGAGTTCGTCTGTCGTGTAGAGCGAGGACCGGTAGGCACGATAGAATTTGCCCGGGATGTCGGGGAAGATGAGCCCGTAGCTCCGTGCGAGTGCCGCGGCGAATTCGGGTCCCAACTCGCAACCCAGCGCGAGACAGTTGTCTTGCGGTCGGGAGGCTTGTGGCAGTCGGGCGAGCGCGGCATCGTACGGACGCAGATCAATCGATTGGAAAACCACGTTTTGGCAGGTCGGTCCGCGTCGCAGCCAAGCGTCAATATCGTCAAGCTCCAGTTTTAGCTTCATGGTGGTCTATACCAAAGAGGATTGCTGCTGACCGCCTCCGATAAAGTCTGATAGTTTAAGAGCAATATTCCGAGCTTCGAATTTCTGGTGGTGATGAACCGTGTGTTGCCAGCGGGTTGAATCGTGTGAGTATCCA
>CAXTBX010000166.1:0-7394 GCA_964242205.1 uncultured Chthoniobacterales bacterium | reverse complement strand
TCTCCGCTTTCATCCTGCATCCTTCGACCTTCATCCTTTCTGACCATGAGCGCTAAATCCTTCGGCGAACGCATCCCCCACATCTTGAGCGAGGACGGTCTCCTGCTGCCCAGCCAGTTGGAAGAAGCCCAGGAACTCCAGAAGAAGCGCGGCGGACGTCTGCTCAAACTCCTGACCGACAACCAATTCGTCACCGAACAGGACATGGTCATCTCCATGGGCCGCTGCCTGGACAAGCCGCCGGTCAACCTCGGCAAAGTCCGCGTGCCCGAGACGATCATGAACCTCGTGCCCAAGGACATGGCCAAGAGCTACAAGCTCGTGCCCATCGCCGTGCTCGGGAACAAGCTCTTCGTGGCCATGGCCGACCCCATGAACGTGCTCGCGCTGGATGACCTGCGCACGCGCACGAAGATGGACATCGTGCCGATGATCGCCACCGAGCGCAGCGTCAACGAGGCGCTCAGCGGCGTCCACAGCGCCACCGGAGCCATCGACGAGGTCATGAAGAAGGCGGCCGCCGACGCCGCCGCCGAGGAGGCCGCAGGCGACGCCGTCGAGGTCACCAGCAAGCAGCGCGAGGAAATCGACCTCGACCGCCTCGCCGCCGACAGCGAGGACGGCCCCGTCATCCGCATCGTCAACCTGATCCTCGTCCAGGCGCTCAAGGACCGCGCGAGCGACATCCACATCGAACCCGCCGAAAAGAGCGTCCGCCTGCGCTACCGCCTCGACGGTAACCTGATCGAGGCCAGCGGCCCGCCCAAGAGCCTGCAACTGGCCATCGCCTCGCGCATCAAGATTCTCGCGGGCCTGAACATCGCTGAGCGCCGCGTGCCGCAGGACGGCCGCTTCCGCATCCGCGTCTCCGGCAAGGAGGTCGATCTGCGTATCTCTTTCCTGCCGACCGTGTACGGCGAGAAGATCGTTATCCGTATCCTCGACAAGGGCGCGCTGACCGGTTCCATCGACAACCTCGGGCTGGACGAGGGCACGCTGACCACCTTCAAGAAAGCCATCGACGCGCCGCACGGCCTGATCCTCGTGACCGGCCCGACCGGCTCGGGCAAGACGACCACGCTTTATTCGGTGCTCAGCGAACTCAACAAACCGGAGTACAACATCGTCACGGTCGAAGACCCGGTGGAATACCAGCTCCAGGGCATCAACCAGGTGGCGGTCAAGGCCGACGTGGGCCTGGATTTCTCCAGCGCGCTGCGCTCCATCCTGCGGCAGGACCCGGACATCGTCATGATCGGGGAAATTCGAGACAACGAAACCGCCGACATCGCCGTCAAGGCCGCGCTCACGGGCCATCAGGTACTCTCCACGCTGCACACGAACGACGCCGCCGGAGCCATCACGCGCCTGGACGACATGGGCATTGAGCCGTTCCTGATCGCTTCCTCCGTGTTGTTAACCTGCGGGCAACGTCTCGTCCGGCGCATCTGCCCGAACTGCAAGGAAGAGTTCGTGCCCGAGCACGAAATCTTTTCGAAGCTCAACATGGAGATTCCCGAGGGCGACGTGTTTTACCACGGCCAGGGCTGCGACCGCTGCAAGCAGCGGGGCTACCTGGGCCGGGCGGCGATCCTGGAAGTCCTGGCCGTGTCCGAATCCATCCGGCGGCTTGTCATCAAGCGCGCCTCGGCGGCGGTTTTGAAGAACCAGGCGCTCTCTGAAGGGATGAAAACTTTGCGACTGGCCGGAATTGACAAAGCGCACGAAGGCGTGACAACGTTAGAAGAGGTTTGGAGGCTGACCGCAGAGGACGTATAACACGCTCCCCATCAGCATATTACAGCATTCGCTTTTCCCACTCCCACCGACCATGGCCTTCTCATTATCCAGCTGGTTCAAAGGCAAACCCGACGGTTCCGAAACCGACGGTGATGCGGCACACACAAAACCGGGCAAGGAAACGACCCGCCTGACGAGTGTCCCGCCGCCCGCGCCGAGTGCCCCGCCGCCCGCCGTGCGCACCGTCCTGCCCAACAATCCGCCGCCTGCGCCGGTGAGCCTGCGCACCCCCGGCGCGCCCCTGGCCCCCGGTGCCAAGCCGCCGGTCACGCGCAACTTGTCCGTACGTCCGCCCGCGCGCAAAGTTTCCTTCCCGGTGCCGAGCGCTGTCGCGGCACCCTCCCCGGCGGTCGTGCCGGTGGCCCGGCCCGTCGCCATGCCCGCACCAGTGCCGCAGGCCCCGGACACGACCGTGAACCTGGAAGTGGGCGATTTCATCGACCGCCTGCCGCCCGGCTTTCTCGCGCCGGGCGAGCCGGACCGTCTCCGCGTCATCGAGTTCCGCGCCTCCGAGCTGTATTCGGACCTCGCCAGGGGCCGCGCCAGCGTGCCCGCCTCCACCATCTACGCCAAGTGCCCGGAACTGTTCGCGCGTCCGGTGACCGACACCGAGGACGCCGAAATCCAGCTCCCGCTGCAAAAGCTCGTCGAGCAACTGAGCGCGGCGTTCACCACCCGCGTCGACCAGGTGGCCGAGGAGCAGGTGGGCGAGATCGAGACGCCGTTTTTGCAGGTGGCGATGGAGGACAACGCGCGCCTGCCCACCGCGATGGGGACCAACGCCGGGGCGATCCGTCCCGCCGTCCCGCTACCCGTCCCGGCCACGCCGGAGGCGGCCAACGGCCTGCCGCAACGCCCCGCGCATCGCACCGGTCAGATCAGCACCATCAGCGCCAAGCCGACGGTCGAGCCGCCGCCCGCGCCCGCGCTCCATCCGCCGGTCGCGCCGCCGATCAACCCCGGCAAACGTCCGCCTTCGACCGTGCGTGCCTCCGTGGCAGGCGGGAAAATCCGCCTGAGCGGCCCGGCCACCGTCACGCGCATGGCCCCGGCGGTTCCGGCGGTGCCTCCGCCCCTGGCCAAACCGGCGGGCAACCCTTCGAGCAACACCCAGCGCATCGAGGTGCCGCGCGGCCCCGTCGCCATGCCTGGCGCGAACAGCCCGTCGCATCAGGTCGCCAAGAAGACGGCGCGCATCCAGATTCCGCCGATCAGCCTGAAACCGGCCACCGGCCCCGGCGGCAACACGCCCCGGCCCCCGACCTCGGTGCCCCCGCCGCCTTCGCTGCCCGTGCAGGCCAGCCCGGTGAGCATCCGTCCGCCCGGCATGGAGCAGCCGCTGTCGTTCCGCACGTCGCCGCCCCCGCCGCCTTCGGTCAAACTGCCGCCGCCGTCCTTCGCGCCCCAGCGCCCGAGTTTTCCGCCCCCGGCGTTCCCGGCGGTGCCGCCCAGTGGTTCTGCGCCGCCCTCGGCCCCGGGCATCTCCGTGCCGCCGCCCGCTGCGGCAGTCGCGCCAGACAACCGCAAGATCGCACTCGGCCTCGCGGCGACTTTGCGCGCCCAACCCGCTTCGGCCCTGGCCGTGGAGCCGGAGGAAGTGCCTGACGACGTGCGCTACACCCTGCCGTTCGGGCTGGTCGAGCGGCAACTGAGCACCGGACGCGTCGTCGTGCCCCAAGCGGCGTTCATCGGCGCGTTGCCCGAGAATTATCGTCATGTGCTCGCCAAGGATGGCGGGCTGACCGAGGTGCAGATCCCGTTGCAGGAGGTTTTTCAAAACCTGCCCGGTAACGCGCTGACCATGCGTCAGGACCAAGTGATCGAAGAAATCGGCGAAGCGTACCCGACCCCCTTCAGCCAAAAGGCGGAAGAGGACGCCAAGCGTCTCGGCGGTGCGGCCAGTGCCGTGGCACCGCCGGAAGCTGCCGCCGCGCCCGCGTTTGCTGCCGAGCCGGAAACCGCCGCACCCCGAGAGGAGGAAGCCGCTCCAGCGGAGGAATTTGCATCCATTTTTGAGGAAGCCATCCCCGCATCTGACGAGGCCGCGCCCGAAGCGTTGACCGACGTGCCCGCCGACGGACCGGCGCACGACGTACAGCTTGATCTGGACGAGCCCACGCTCGTCGCCGAACCGCCCGCACGCGAGGCTGCGCCGGTGACCGATGGCATCCAGGCCGCTGGGGAAGCTATCGAGCCGCCCATCGCCGTCGAACCGCCCCCCGTGGAAGAAGCGTTGGCCATGCTGGAATCGACCGCGCCGGGCGAGGAAGTTTCCCCCGCGCCGGTCGAGTCCAAGGAGAAACCCGCCGAGGCCAGACCCACCCCCGCCGCCAGCCCGGAACCGGCGTTGGCCGCCTTGGCTCCTGGCAAGCGCACACCGGTCGTTGCCGCGCAGGACACGGAGCTCCAGACGGTTCTCATGACCGAGGAGGAACTCGACGCGAAGGGCGTCGTCCGCCACGTCTGTCAGCTACCTGGTATCAACGGTTGCGCGGTAATGTTCGCCGACGGCCTGCGCCTAGCGGGCAACTTCCCCGATGGCGACGCCGAAGGCTTCAGCGCGATGGCCCCGCCGTTCTTCAAGCGCACGAGCCACTTCGCCACCGAGGCCGAACTAGGCGCGCTCCAAACCCTCACCATGCACACGGACAAGGGGCTGTTCTCGTTCTTCATGCACGAGGACATCTGCCTGAGCGTGCGCCACACGGGTCGGGGCTTCCTGCCCGGCGTGCGGGAAAAACTGATCGTCATCACCCGCGAACTCGCCCGCATGTACGCCACCGAGAAACCGGCCGAATCCCCCACCGAGTACGCCTTGTAAACGCCGCCACTTCCGACTTCCGACTTTCCCCACTCCTCTCCGTCCTATGTCGATCATCAATTACGCCAGCAAGGAGATCCAGTTCAAGATCGTTTACTACGGTCCCGCCCTGTGCGGCAAGACGACGAACCTTGCCTACATCCACTCGCGCATCAACCCCGACAACCGGGGCGACCTCGTCTCTCTGGCCACGGCGGCGGACCGCACGCTGTTCTTCGATTTCCTGCCGCTCAACGCCGTGGTCATCAAGGGGTTCAAGACGAAGTTCCAGCTCTACACCGTGCCCGGGCAGGTCATCTACAACGCCACCCGCCAACTGGTGCTCCGCAGCGTGGACGGCCTGGTGTTCGTGGCGGATTCCCAGTGGGAAAAGATGGAGGAAAACGTCGAGAGCTTCAAAAATCTCGAAGAGAATCTCGCCAAGCAGAACATCAACATGGACGAGATCCCTTACGTCTTGCAGTACAACAAGCGCGACCTGCCCAACATCGCGCCGACCAACTACCTGGAGTTTTTGCTTAATAACCGCAAGAAGCGCGTGGGCAGCTACGAGGTGGTCTCCAGCACGGGGCAGAATGTGTTCGCCGCGCTCAACGCCGTGTCGCAGTTGCTGCTCCACAAGTTCAACAAGGAGAGCGAACCCGCTCGCGCCAATTCCGGCAGCGCCAGCGTGCAGGCCGTACGCTAATCTTTAACGTCCCTTCACTTTTTCCAGCGTTTAACCTTTCTAATTCTCGAATCATCCTTCACGCTCGACCTCAGAGGTGCACGGCGTTTGTCCTATGGACTCCATCCCAATTTTGACCATCGAAGACGTGGCGAACATCGACGCCGTCTTGCAGGACTACCTCCAGAAGTCGGAGAGCGACCTGGCGGTCATCATCGACAAAGGCGGCAACGTGATCTCGCAGTTCGGCGACCATGAGGTCATGGACGTGACGATCATCGCCGCGCTGGCTGCCGGGAGTTTTGCGGCGACCAAAGAACTCGCCCGGCGCATCGGTGAGGTGGAATTCAATGCCTTGTATCACCAGGGCAACGGCAGCCATATCTTCATGAACTCGGTCGATGACGATACGATCATGATCACGGTGTTCGGCAAGGAGACGACGGTGGGGCTGGTGCGGTATTATTCGACGAGCGCGTGTCAAAACCTTGCCGCGCTGCTGCGAGCGATGCGCGACAAGCCGCAGGAAGGTTTCTTTCACTTCGACGCGGCGGACATTGAGGCTTCGGCACTGACGGAAGGGCACTGACACGCTTGCGGCAGTTTTCCGTAAAAGGACGGCTCAAAGAGCCGTCCTTTTTCTTTTTACAGATAAATTGGCTCGGTGACCCCGCTTTAAGGGTAAGACGACCGGACCCGCCTCGTGGAACTTCCTACCTCCGATCAGCAATGCTGGCACGCCTGGCTCCAAGCCAACGTGCCGCGCTACCAACTCTTCGCCCGTTCGCAAACGCGGAACGAGGCAGACGCGCAAGATGTATTGCAAGAAGCGTTGGCGGAAGTCTGGCAACGCGGGCCGGACCATCCGCCGACCGACACGCTCGTTTTCAAGACGATCCGCTGGCGGGCCATCGACCTTGGCCGGAGCATGGACCAGCGAGCCCACCGGGAACAACGCACCTGCGATTGGTGGGAACCGACGGAGGAAGGACTGGGCCGCAACGTTGAACTCGAAGCGGCGGTTCAGGCGCTGCCCGCCCACCTGCGAGGAGTCGTGCTGTTAAAGGTCTGGGGCAATCTGACCTTTCGTGAAATCGCCGAGGCGCTCGGACTGCCGCAGGCCACCGCTGCCTCCCGTTACCGCTACGCCCTGGAAAATTTACGCCACACCCTCAAGGAGGTCCGTACATGAACGATGAACTGGAGCAGGAACTCGCCGCGCTGCGCCCGGCGGCGGCAGCACCCGATTTGATGAAAAAATTGCGGGTGGCACTCCCGCGGGCGCAAGTGAAGCGTTTCTGGCCGGTGTCGTTCGGTGAGTCTGGTCAACCGGCATCCACTTTGCTGGCGTGCGCGGCGCTGCTGTTGGCCTCGGCGCTGTTAGCGGCGGCGTGGAGGGCTTTCGTCTCACCCCGACCGACCCCTGAGGTGACCGGTCCGACTGGCGTGGCACAAATCGAGAATCCTCCCGCAGTCGACCCGGCCCGCGAGTCGGCGGCGGCCAAACCTGCCGGCGGCAGCGGCGGCATGAAGCCGGATTTTTCCAGTCCCGAAAATATGCGGAAAACGCTCGCCGCCTTTGATCATTTCCGGGTCGGTCTGGATGTCGGTCTGGCCGCGCTAGGGGGCATCAACCGTTCCCCGGTGAGGAGCGACTTCGACTTGGATGCGACCGGGGGTCCGTTCCGTTTGGTACCTGCCGCGTTTCTGCCGGGCAGCGGACCGCGCGAACCCCTTTTTGGCCAATTCAACCTCAACGGCAACGATTGATTTCAACGCCCGGCCCTTCTTATACCCGCCTCACCACCATCCCATCCAAATACCGACCTATGAAAAGCACATCTCTCAACTCCTTCATCCGCCCTGTCGTTTCGCGCTGGACACTGGGCTTCTGCGCTGCCGCCCTGTGCTGTGGCGGCAGCCTCCGGGCGCAAGCCCAAGTCAAAGTGGGCATCGTGGACATGAACAAAATCTTCACCAGCTACTACAGAACGAAAGAGGGCGAAAACAAGATCAACGACGCGCGCGAGGGGGCCAAGAAGGAACTCGACGAGCGCATGGAGAGCCACAAGACGATGCTCGACGAGATCAACACGCTCAACAAAG
>CAXTBX010000165.1:0-7491 GCA_964242205.1 uncultured Chthoniobacterales bacterium | reverse complement strand
GGATGGCGCCGTCGGCCTCGGGGTGTGAGCCGACCTGGTAACCCGGCGAAGTGTGCGCGTTTTTGATCAGGAGGAGTTGAGCGATCGGGATGCCGTAGTTGACGCCGAGCACCACCAGCATGAGAACATTCCAGTAACCGAATCCGTTGAGCGCCGCCGGAATGTGGGAAGGTGGGTTGACGCTCAGGGCGAATTTCAACGGTCCGATGTTCTCGTCTCTTGCCGGCAGGTGCGAAAGCGCCATGTTCACGAGTAGCAACGTCGCCGAGAGCAGCGCGATGAATCCTCCGATGACCGAAGGCGTCACCCAGGGTGCGATGCGCGCCAGCACCGGGTCGGAGTAATCGTAGAAGGCCATCCGTCGCGGCTGGCCAAGCAGGCCGGCGACGTGCCAGGGGATGGTCAGGAGTATGATGCCGATGAACCACAGCCAGAGCTGCGTGCGGACGAGCCGCAAACTCCAGAGCGGACGACCGGTGAGCTTCGGCCAGAGTTCGTAGATGATGACGAAGTACATGATGACCACCGCCCCCGGATAGATCATGTGGAAGTGCGCCGTCACAAACTGCGTGTTGTGGATGGAGGCGTTCATGCCGTAGGACATGTTGATTATCCCACCCGCGCCGCCGATCCCGAGCATGATGAAGGACAACCCAGTGGCGAGCACCGCCGGCTCTTTCCAGGGCAGGGCCGCCACCCACCCGAACACGCCCTTGCCGCCGTGCAGCCGCCCGCTGATCTCCATGGTCGCGGTGATGGAAAAAACGGTGATGAGGGTCGGCACCACCACCATGATGGTAAAGACCGTGTGCAGGAACTTGGTGCCCGAGCCAACTTGGGGATCGGCAAAAAGGTGGTGAATGCCGATGGGCATCGCGAACACCACGAACAACAGAAACGCCAAACGACCCATGACGTCCGAGTAGAGCCGGGAGCCAGCGGCTTGGGGTGCGAGTGTGTAGTAAGCAATGTAGGCGGGCAACAGCCAGAAGTAGACGATGCCGTGCAGCGTCCAGGAAAAGAGTACCCGCCCTAGTCCAGCGTCCACTTGCGTGCGCCAGCCCAGCGCCACCGGAAGCAGGTAGAACACGACCTCAGAAAGCACCCCGAGCGAGGTCCAGAGCCAGACCAAGGCGCTGGCGACCGAGGCAAACATCGCCAGCGGCACCGGCTTGCCGGGGTTCTCCCGCTTCCAACCCACCATGTTCACCACGAGCACTGCCACCCAAATCCAGGAACCAATGATCACCGTGACCAACCCGCCGTAGTACCATGCATTGGCAGTCAGCGGCGGATAAAAAGTGTAGAGTACCCCCGCCTGCCCGAAGAGCACCGGCAACAGCACCAAAACACTGCCCGTGACTACCATCCAAAAGCCTGTCCATGCCCACGCCATCCCCCGGATCGGTCGCGCGAGACCGGCCGCGCAACAGGCGTAACCAAAGCCCATGGCAACAAGCGTCGGGAAAATATAGCCGAAGAACGAACCGTGCGCGGTAACCGACGAATAGTAAGTCGCCGCGGTGGCGAAATGGCCCCACGGACTGCGCACCCACATCTGCCAGACGCCCAAAGCGATCCCAGGCACAAAGAGGGCAAACGCACTCCACAAATGTGCCAACACCAGCGAGGAAGCGCCGTAGAAGTTGCGAGAATTCGTCATTGCGGAAGGAGGGAATCAGTTAAAAACGGCGCTCGCCACTGGGGTCAAAAGGGAACTCGGCTTTCGGTACCACGCGAACCCGCGCCCACATGTCGTGATGGCTAGGCCCGCAAAACTCGTGGCAGGGCATCAGGAAGTCGCCGGTTTTCGCGAAACGCGTGCGCAAGGTAGCCACGTAGCCGGGCACGATCATCGTGTTGACGTTGGTGCCCATGATTAGGAAACCGTGCACAACATCAGCGCTAGTTGCACGGAACACTACTGGGGTGTCTACGGGGACGGTGATGACGGAGGGGACGAATGCATATTGCTGCGCGAGCACGCGCACAACAACAGTGCCGTCGGCTTGCATCCCGCTGCCCAGGTTGCTTTCCACAAACTCGCTGCCCGGCTGATTGGCAGAGACCGGGTTGATCGTCTCCACGTTGGAGGGAGGCTCCGCACCAATGTGGACGGCGCTAAAGACAATGGTGCCAAGGATTGTGAGAAACACTCCAACGACGACCAACACCCAACGGTTTTCCTCCCGAACGATGATCGCTTCGGGGATGCCCAACTCTTTGTCCGCGGCTTCGCCCGGCGTGGCGGATCGCGGTGGATCGTCGGGAGCGTGCGGTGAGGGTGAAGGTGGGTTATTCAACAGGCCCCCGGGGTAGAAAGACGAGCAGGTAGAACAGCAGCCACAACAGCAGCACGATGCTCAACGCGATGGACGCGACGGTCGCCGCGCCCCGCGGGCCGAGTCGCAACGTCTGCAAAGCCGCCTCGCGCCCGGACGGGTCCGCGACGTGTTCACGGCTGTGTGAAGCCGAGGTGTGGTCATCGTGGACGTAGGGGGTGTGCGGTGGCGAAGCGGCGGTTGGCGGTGAGTCCATGTGATTAGATGATGAAAGCCGGCCCGCTGAAAGTGTGCCGAGAATTAAGGAACTTTGGCGGATGGCACCGTCATTCCAGCAGAGCGTCTTTCGATCTGGGTCAGCGACGCCGGGAGGCTATCGTCCGGACCGTCCACGCGCAGTTGTTCGTAGTAGCGCGCCACCGCGCGCACATCCGCTTCCGTGAGCTTCGACGCGACCTCGTGCATCACGGCCGCCCCGCTGTTCTGGCGGTAGCCGCGACGCCATGCGCTGAACTGCGCCTCAATGTAGCGGGCGTACTGCCCTTGAAGCTGTGGGACAAATGGCCTTTCGCCCGTGCCCTGCGCACCGTGGCAGTTGGAGCAGCTCTGCACCCGCAGGTCGCTGTCGCCTAAGGTCGCCAGTTCTTTGCCGCGCTTGAGCAGCGCCGTGTCGTCTTGGCCCGCCTGGTCTGCGGGCGGGAAAGGGACGTTCTCCTGCGCGGCGTAGTAGGCGGCCACATCGGCTTTTTCCTGCTCGGTCAAACGTTTGGCGAAGGGAGTCATCACCGCGTTGCGCCGCCGGTCGGTGGTGTAATCGCGCAACTGCTTGAGTAGGTAATATTGATCCTGCCCGGCCAGCCGCGGGAACGCACCGCTGCCATCCGCCGCGCCGTTAAAAGCGTGGCACCGGGCACAGGCTCCCACGCCGGACGAAGTACCATGCGAAACGATGGTTGCGCCGCGCCGGACATCACCTACCTCCGCCATCGTCGTTGTGTTCGACGGTTCTGCCTGCAGGGAGGATGCCGCGGGCGGTTGCGCCGTAAGTACGCGCAAGCCAATGATCACCGTCGGAACAAGCGCGGCGCTAAGAGTTAAGATGGAGTGTCGAAATCGCATGTTAGAAAAAGGTGTCGCCGATCCTCGTCACACTTAAAAGCATGTAGTCCACACCGTCAGTGCGACGTTAGCAGTTGGCTTCCGAAGCCGTCTTCCAACTTCAGGCGCGTTTATCAAATTCGTCCACGACGAGCGCACGAAAACTTCTAATAAGTGTGGACATGGGTGCCTTGTTCTGGCTGTTAATCTACGATGAACGGTGAGAGCGACCTGAGCTAAAACACCAACCGCGCGTGGCCACGACAGAACGATTACCCATAAAAAGGTTTAAAGCGCCTGCGTCTAGAATTACAAAGGATGAGCGGTTTACTTGGAAGCCGAATGCTCTGCTATAGTACAGATATGATTTCCGACCAAACAGCGGCGGCGATTGCACCGCAACTCGGAGAGCGTCCTGGCACGTTTTCGTGGTGGTCGTTGCGGCAGGAGTTCGCTCCGACGCCGACTCGGCTGCGCAGCGCGTTCAAGTTTGCGTTGTGCGCGACGCTTGTGATGGTGCTCGCCTTTTTCTTCAACTGGCCTGCCGCCCTGGCCATGGTTGGGCCGCTGCTGCTCACGCGCTCCGACCAACGCTACGATCTGCCGCAGGCGGTGGCCGCTGTCTTCGTCACTTGGGGGATGGCCATGTTCTACTATTGGTCGCTGCGTTACTCGCAGAACCTCCCGCTCTTCATCCTGGTGCTCGGGGGCGTTCTGATGGTAAGCGGTGCATTGGGCACCCTGCCGGGCATCGGCGTATCGGTGAACCTCGGCACCGCTCCATGCATTTCGGCGCTGGCCACCTACTTCTTTGAACCGGACCCGCGCGGTCCGCTGTTCCTGCCAATTGCCTCGCAGTTGCTGATCGGCTACCTGCTGGCGCTTATGGTGCAATTTGTGCTCTGGCCTTATTCGCCGCGCCGGGATTGGGACGAATCCTTCCAGCGGCTCTGGGCCGAGTGCCGAAGCGTCTGCGCGCGGTGGTTCGCCGACGAAGCGTCACCATTCCGTCCCGACACCCTGGACCACCAAGCCAAGGAGGTCATGGGTTTGAGCAGCCAGCGCATCGGCCTCGTCGACGCCGCCGACGAGGGGGTTATGATCCGCAAAGCGGCGTCGCAACACGCCCTGGAGGTCATGATCCTGCTGCACGACCTGCGGCGGCTGGGCCGAGGTGAATCGGAGTCGGTGCGATGGCAGCAACTCGGCGCAGCGTTCGACCGGCACTTTGCCGCTCTGGAAAGCTTGTTGGCCGGAGACCCACGTGCGATGGCAGAGTTTGCGCACGACGCCGCGCCACCGGACCCGTTGCCGGACGATCCCACCGCGGATGGGCCGGCGTCGGAGTTGCTCCGCAACGATGATCTGCGCCGGTTGTGGACGACGCTAAACGGGTGTGCGGAAGCCTTTCGTGCCATGGCCTTCTTACGGCGGGCGGAGGAGATCACCCAGCGCGACCAGCGTTTCCGCTGGGTTCTCGCCCTCAAACCGGCGGACCTGCGGCAACTCGGCACGGCACAACCGTGGCGGAACGGGGCCAAGGTCGCGCTCCTCGTCTTTTCCTCCCTGCTCTTTTGGCAGGCCTTCCGCTGGCCTAACGGGGCTACGATCCTCGCCAGCGCCCTCATCGTGAATTTACCCGACCTGGGATCATCGGCGCGCAAGGCGATCACCCGCGTGTATGGCTTGCTGCTGGGCATATCGTGCGCGCTGGTCTGCACACTCTTCGTGGTCCGCTACGTCGAAACGGTCTTCGGCTACGGGTTGACCGTGTTCGGAGTGTTGCTGGTCATGGGTTACCTGAGCGGGGCCAGCAGCCGGGTCAATTACGTCGGTTTCCAGGGGGCAATCAGCTTTGTGCTTACGTTCATCGGCGACGACCGGCAGAGCGTCAGCCTGGAGGCGCTGCGTGGACGCTTCCTGGGTCTGGTGGCGGGAGTGGTCATCGCCGAGATCATCCTCTTTAATCTGTGGCCAGTGCGCAAGGCCAAGGAGATGTTCGTGGGCTTGGCCGACAGCTTCGCCGTCTGCGCACGGTTCTGGGCCAAGCTCTTCCAGGGAACGACGGAGCAGTTCCAGGCGTGCGAACAGGATTTCGCCGACCAGTACAACCGCGGGTTCGCCGCCAACGTGGCCCTCAATGACAGCATTGAATTCGAGGGCCGCGCGGGTAGCGCACGCTACGGCTACGCCGGCCGTCTGCTCGTGCACGAGATCGCCCTGTACGAGCAGATGCGGCTCGTCGGCCTGGATTGGGCGCGACTTGTCCGCAGCCGTCTGCCGTTGCCCGACGGGTTCGACACAATCCGGCAACGCTTCCACACGCTGGCCAGTCGGTTGGGTCGTCCGGTGGACCTGCCATCCTTCCCGCCAGTAGCAGAACGCCCCGCTGGGGTTGCTCTACACTCCGGGGAGCGGAGCGTCTGGCAGCAGCGGACCCTCGACGAGCGCCTGCGGCAGATGGAGTACGTCCTCGACTCCATGGATCGGTTAACCACCCCGCCGGAGACCGATTGAAGATCCGCTGATTCCACCCGATTTATGCCCGACCCGACCAATTCTCCCCTACCCGCCCGTCCGGCGGGTGGAGACGAAGCCGTCCCACGCTTCGCTGATGGCACGAAGCCGGAGGCACCTGCGCGGCCGTGCGGGTGGCTACCGCCAGAACCGCGAGCTTTTCGTGCAAGTCAACGAAGCGAATATTCGGTAGAACGAAGGGAGTGTCATCTTGGTGGTGTCTCCCGCCACGGCCCGCCCATCGGTAAATTCACCCGGTGGACGTTCGACGTGTGGAGTGTTGCTGCAGCCAGCGGCCCGGCGACATCCCCTCCCGTTTGCGGAACGCATCGGTGAAGTGGCTTTGGCTGTAAAAGCCGACACTAAATGCGACGTCGCACAGGTTCGAACCGCCTGATTGCAGCAGGTCTTTCGCGCGCTCGATGCGTCTCTGCATGAGCCACGCGTAAGGCGAACAACCAGCTGTCGCACGGAAACGTCGAGCGAACTCGCGCGACTTCATGCCCACCGACGATGCCCATTCTTCCAAGTTCAGCACATCGGGCAACTTTTCCTCGGCGAAGATGCAAACTCGGTGAAACATCTGTGCTCCAAATTCTCTCGCGGGATTGTCTCGGCCAAACTCGTGGTCATGGAAGAGGCATGCCAGCAAGGCGTCTGAGATGTTTTCCAACAACCCTCTAGCATAGGTGGGATGGAAGCGCTCCATGCGTAAAGCCAGACGGGCAAGCTGCTCCGCTTCGTAACAGGGCCTAGTGAACACTGCCGTTCGCAGAGCAACAAGTGAACGGAAGTTTGCCTTTTGCGACATGGATCTAGCATTCAGCCAAGAGACTGGCAGAGTAATGAGGGCATACTCTGTTTGATGCAATTCGAGGGTACGGGCACTTTCTACCGAAATCAGCAAGCAAATCATGCCTGGCCGGATAGGATCGAGTGGTGGGACGACTGGGCTTTTGAGCGACGCTCGTCTGCTTTTGGTGAGCGTGATGAGAAGAGCGCAACAATCTCCGTGCGTTGTCCACTGTTGTGCGGGTCTCATAGGGACTTTCCCGCACGTTTTCTGGACTATAATGCGTTGGGAGAGATTCTCACTTTGAGTCTTCATGTCCACTGATTGAGATACTGATGCGTGCCAGAAGTTCGCCTGCGGTTTCCCAAGAACTCACCCGTTGCGGTCGACTCGACCCTTGCTGCGGCGGGCGTCTCGCGATCTCTTTTGCTCTACAACCGAAAACAGCATCCAGTTGAAAGACTGGGGGACTTTGAAGCCTTGACCTTTTTCCGCCAAGATCGCGGACACCGAGGTCTTGCTCCATGGGAACGGATGGTTCGTGCAAAAGTTTCCCCCTTAATGCGAGCCAGCAAACCCGGTTTGTTCAGAATTCTGAGGCGCCAAGCCGAGGTCGTTTGAGGCATAAATCAGTGTCTTTTTCCGGCGCGTTTTGCCTTTGACGTGACCCCGCTGGTTGGACACTTCTAAATTGGAGTCCAGCGGCGGGTTGTGGGGTGGATGACGGCGTCGGCGAAAGTCAGACCCTTGCGGGCTTTGGCGGGTTCGAGTTCGTGCAGGGGTGGCTGCTCGGTTTTGAGC
>CAXTBX010000164.1:4196-7584 GCA_964242205.1 uncultured Chthoniobacterales bacterium | reverse complement strand
GCCAGAGCTTGCGCGGGCGGCGCGACGGGCCTCGCGGGACTGTTCGCGGGCGGCGGAGGCTGCTCCGTCACCACCACCGCCTTGCGCCCGGGCTGCCCCCACCGCCTGCCGACGCGCTTCCTGCCGGGCAGCCCGTCGCTCCGAGCGGGTCTGCGCCTTGGCTACACTGCCGTCGGGCTGGCCACCGGGCTGGCCCGGCTGCGCTGCCTCCGGGTTGCCGCCCGCCTGCCGGGCAGACTCACGGGCCTGCCGCTCCTCGCGCTGGGCACGCGGCGTGGTAGCAATCTTGGGAACGCTGCCATTGCCGCCGGGCTGGCCCGCCGCGGCCCGCGCCTCTTGCCGGGCGGCCCGGCGTGCACTCTGCGACTTCGGGTTTTGCGCGCGGAACGCCTCGCCCTGCTGGCGGAACGTGTCGCGCGCCTTCTGGCGCGCTTCGTTGCCCGCTTGCGCCGCCGCTGCCGGGCGTTCGCGGTCGATCCGCGATACCGGCAGCGTGCCCCGGTCCTTGAAGTTCACCCGGCCCCTGTTCACGCCTTGCTGCGAGAAACGCGGGGCGACCACGTTGAGCTTGTTGCCGTTGATCTGGTTGAATTGCCCCGCCCGCACGGCGTCCTGCGCGAAACGGCCCTGCTGGCGGTTGAGATTATAGCGGGCAATGGGCCGCTCGGTGATCCCGTTGAAACGCTCGTAGCGCGGTCCCCCCGCGTAAAAGCCCTGGTAGGCGCCCCGGCGGTTGTAATAGACGTTCGTAACGTTGATCGAACGCTCGCAGCAATCGTAGCTGCGGCCCCGGTCAAAAATCACTCCACCGATCCACGGCGCGCCGAAGTACCGGACATCCGTGAAGCAGTAGTCGTAAGGGTCGATGTCGTAGTCGATGTCCACCGACGGGCCGTAGGAATAATCGGAAGTGTAGGCCACGACAGGTTCCGGGTCAGGCGGAAGCGGTGCCCAGCCGATGTAGTTCTCGAGGACGGCATCATTACCGCCGCCGGAAGATTCGCGCGGCGCAGGCGGCGGGGCAGACTGGCCAGCGTCGGTCGAGGTGGCTGCGATGTTGGCGGCAGGCGGCTGGCCGTTCTCGCCCGAGGGGCTGCTCTCGCGCCAAGTCACCCAGGCGGGCGACCAATCGGTGCCCGGCACCCAAGCCCAGCCGATGTCCTTGAGCTGGGTCCAACGTCCGTAGTGGTACACCGCCCAACCGAAATTCTCGTAGGACACAAACATCCAACCGCCGTCCGTGTAAGTCCAGTAGCCATCGGTGTAGGGCCGCCAGCTATCGCTTTTGTAGGCAATGTAGGGCTGCCACACGTCGCCGTATTCGGTGGTGTTGAACCACTCGCCGTCGTCTTTGAGCGTGTCGTAGAAGAAATTCACATTCAGCGCACTGCCGCTGCTGGCGGTGGTGCCGCTGGATTTGGCAGGACTGTGGACCGGGAGGGCGAAGCTGGCCAGCAGACCGCCGCACAGGAGGAAAAAAAGCCGTTTGGAGAACATAGGAAGTGACGAGTTGCCAAGGGATTCGGATCAGGGCGCGCGATTGCGCGTCCGACGGCAGGGGCGGGCAGGGACTATAGTCCCGGCGTCCGGGGGCAGCCGAGAGTACAAAGGGGCGTCCTACCAAGTCGCAACAGCAAGCTGCCTGATTTGAACCAGTGAGAAACTCGTCGCCTGCGGGAAGTCCCGACTGATCAGATGCGCCAGCGGCGCGAGTTAGGAAACGCTTTGGTCCTTCCCCACCTTCAACTACTGGGTGCCGCCGAGGCGCGGGTTGCGCGCCAACGCACCGAGTTGGCTGTTGTTCTCCCAGCCCTGCTGCTTGTTCCAGGGCACCGTGCTTACCCGCTGGTCCTCCGGGAGCATGGCCGCGTGATCTTCCGGGGCTTCGCCGCAGGCCGAAAGCCCCAGCACGCAAAACGTTGCGCCGCAGGCTCCTAAGATAATCTGGCGGGTCAGAAGCGAGAGTTTCATCAATAAATCGGTTTAATTCGGTTTCTCCAAGCTATAGAAATTGGGCGAAAATGCAATTTCGCCCGCTGCCCGGACCTAGGAACCGGAATAAACCACCGTGTCGCCCGCCTGCACGCTGACGCCCGCCGGAACCGAGTTCGGGATGATGTCGGCAATGGACTGCGAAGGTTCCACGGACGTGATGCGCGCCTTGCCCACAAGGCTGCCGCCACGTTGGATGATCAAGGTCGCGTTGTTGCTGACCCCGTTGCGGTCGCCAACGCTGAGCACCACGAAATTCCAGTTGCGGTCTACCGCGAGCACCCGGCCCTGCAAGCCAACCATGGCGATACCACTTTGGCGATCCTGCTCGTTCTTCTGCACCTTGGCCAATTGGGCGCGCGAACCCTTGAGTTCGGTTTCCAAGCCGTCCTTGACCACCTGGAGTTCGTCGCGCGAACGCTTCAGTTCGTCGATCTGCTGGGCGATGGTGCTCGCGTTGGGATCCTTGACGCCAGTGCCGACCGCCGCCTGAATTTTGGTGTTGAGGTCGGCAATCTGCGCATCCTTGGCGGCGGCGGCATCGTTGGCGGTCTTGACCTTGCCTTCGAGGTCGGTCACCTGGGACTGGACCCCGGCGAGTTGGCCCTGCGCGTCGGCGGCCTTGGTGACGGATTCCTTGGCCTCGGCCTGGGCCTTGGTCATGGCCGTCTTGGCCTTGGCGGCGTCGGCCTTGGCGGCGTTGACCTCGCTGTGGGCCGCTCGAGCGTCGTCGAGCGAGGTGGTTAGCTTGCCCTTGTTGGCAAAGCTCAACCCGGCCGAGATCAAGACGAGCACGGCGGAGAGGATGAGGAAAATCTTGGACATGGGGGTTACGGGAAAGGAGGGGTAATCGACAAAGACACGTTCGCCCGCTCCGAAGCGGAGCGGCGGCGGTGTCTCAGGGCTCTGTTACTAATGGAAATTTATCGCACGTTGCAAGACTTTGCTCACCGTTCTTGCGATTTTTTTGGCGAAAGGGCGTTGCCTTCTCTTTGAGGACGCGCTCTAGTAACGCCGCCAGGGACTATGGATGGAAGCCAGGCAAACCCCGCCAGGGCCGGAAGGCAGCAACGGTAGCCCGAGCTTGTTTGCCGTAGCTCTCTGGTCTTTTTCGTTTTGGGGGACCGCTTTGCCGCGTTGCGAGAGGCCGGGGAATTGGTCGCCGGTGTTTCACTTGCCGACGCGGAAACGTCACGCGGGTTTTCTTACACCTTACCGGGGCTAAAATGGCTCTGCTCATCAACCACACGCCACGAGCATTCGCAACCCGCAGCGTGCCCCGGGGACATCGCAACGGCGACCCGCTGCCCCCGTAACTTTCCGCTTTCGGGCGGCGGCTTTTTCCCTAGGTTGACCATCGTTATGATGCATGTCCTCGTCACCGGCGGCGCCGGGT
>CAXTBX010000164.1:0-4186 GCA_964242205.1 uncultured Chthoniobacterales bacterium | reverse complement strand
GGTTCATCGGCTCGCACCTCGTCGAGAGGTTGCTCGCCGACGGCCACCGCGTTGCCGTGCTCGACGAGTTCAACGATTATTACGATCCGCGCACCAAACACGCCAACCTCGCCGCCGTGCGCGACCGGGTGGCCATCCACGAGGTCGATCTGCGCGACGCCGAGGCGGTGGAGCGCGTGCTGGCTAGAGGCGGGTTTGACGCCATCGTCCACCTCGCCGCGCGCGCGGGCGTGCGGCCATCCATCCAGGAACCACGCCTGTACGTCGACGCCAACGTCGCTGGCACGCTCAACTTGCTCGAAGGCGCGCGTGCGCATAGCATTGGACAATTCGTGTTCGCGTCCAGCTCCAGCGTGTACGGGCTATGCAAGGAAGCGCCGTTCCGCGAGGACGCCGTGCTACCCGGCACCATCAGCCCCTACGCCGCCACGAAGTTGGCCGGGGAACAGCTTTGCTCGACCTACGCGCACCTGTACGGGATCAGGACCGTGTGTCTGCGGTTCTTCACCGTGTACGGCCCCCGGCAGCGGCCTGATTTGGCCATCCACCGATTCACCCGGCGCATCCACCTGGGTAAGGCCATCGACCAGTTCGGCGACGGGTCCACACGACGCGACTACACTTACATAGACGACATCATCCAGGGTGTCGTGGGCGCGCTGGGGTATGAGGGGTCGCTATTCGACGTTTTCAACCTCGGCGAGAGCGCGACGACCCCGTTGCGTGAGTTGATCACGCTGATCGAGGGCGCGTTGGGGCAGCGGGCGCGCATCAATCATTTGCCCGATCAACCCGGCGACGTGCCGCTGACGTGTGCGGACATTTCCAAGGCCCGGCGGTTGCTCGGTTATCGGCCAACGACGCCCATCGCGGCGGGAATTCCGCGTTTCGTGGAGTGGTATCTGCAAACGGCAGGCAACCGGGAGGCGATCGCCGCAGCATGAGCGCCCCTCCCCCGGCGGACGACGTGGTGGAACTCCTGCGTGCGCTGGTGCGCGTGCCGAGCGTCAATCCCACGGGTGATCCTGGGACGACCGAGACCGGCGAGGGGCGCGTGGCGGCGCTGGTGGCCGGGTGGCTGGAGGGGTTTGGCGCGGAGGCAACGCTGCCGGAGGTATTGCCGGGCAGGCCCAACGTGTTGGGGCGGTTTCCGGCGGACCGGCCCGGCAAGCCGAAGCTACTGCTTTGCCCGCACCTGGACACCGTGAGCGTGCGCGGGATGACGGTCGAGCCGTTTGCCGCCGAATTGCGCGACGGGCGGGTGTACGGGCGCGGCGCGACCGACACCAAGGGCACGATGGCCGCGATGTTGTGGGCGTTGTGGCTTTTGCGCGCGGAATTGCCGCGGTTGCAGCACGAAATCTGGTTCGCCGGGCTGATGGGCGAGGAAGCGGGCAACGAGGGCGCGGCGACGCTGGCCGCCGACCATGCCGACGCCGACTTTGCGCTGGTCGGGGAGCCGACCGGCTGCGACCTGGTTTACAAGACGAAAGGCGTGTCCTGGCTGCGGCTGCACGCGCGGGGCCGCGCTGCGCACAACGCCACGCCCGAGCGCGGCGAGAACGCCGTGTACAAGATGGCGGACGCGTTGCGCTATGTGCGCGACGAGTTGCCGGGCGAACTGGCGGCGTTCGCGGACCCGGTGCTGGGCGCGCCGACGGCGAGCGTGGGCACGATCACCGGCGGCAGCAAGGTCAACATCGTGCCGGAGATGTGCACGGCGGACCTGGACGCGCGGCTGGTGCCCGCGCAGGACCGCGCGGGGTTCGCGGACTGGCTGGCGGAGCGGCTGCGGCGGGCGGGGCTGGACGTGGAGGTGGAGATGTTGCGCGGCAACCCGGCGCTGGATACCGACCCGGGTCACCCGTGCGTGCGGGCCTTGCAGGCGGCGGGCGGGCGGCTGGTGGGCGCGCCGTGGTTCTGCGACGGGAGTTTGTTGCAGGCGGGGGGCATTCCCGCCGTGGCCGCCGGGCCGGGGGACATCGCGCAGGCGCATACGGCAGACGAGTGGCTGGCGGTGGAGGACCTGCGTGCGGGCGTGGAGTTTTACAAGCGGTTTTTGTTGAAGGTATGAACCCCGAACCTGAAGCTAATTCCCTGGCCATCCAACAGCCTTGTCGGAGATTCGGCATCGACGAGGAAATGCATCCCGTGCAAATCGCCGGGTTTCAACGGATGTCACCCGGGAGAAAATTCGCACAGGTCGTGCAAATGTATCACGCGGGAATTTCGCTGGCGATGGCAGGGGTACGGATGCGTCACCCCGATTGGAACGAAAACCAGGTGCGACGTGAGGCCCAACGCATTTCGACCTATGGCGTCGCTTGAACCTCACTCCTTTTTCATCCGAGGGATCGAAGAAGCCGGACTGCCTTATTGCGTGACAGGGTCCGTGGCATCAGGCGTTTACGGAGAGTCGAGACAAACGAAGGACATTGATTTCGTCGTACTCCTGCAGCGGACGGACCTCGCCAAGTTAGAACGCATCTTTCCAGAGGCGGAATATTACCTGCCCCCGATTGACATCCTAATCATGGAGACGCGACGGGATGCCCGTGGCATGTTCAACATCGTTCATCAGGAAAGTCAATTCAAAGCCGACGTTTTCATCGCCGCATCCGACCCGTTGCACCATTGGGCGCTGAAGCATCGACGGCGAATCACGTTGGCGGACGACTTCCAAACCTGGGTTGCTCCCCCCGAGTACGTCATCCTGCGTAAAATGGAGTATTTCCGCGAGAGCAGTCACGAAAAGCACCTGCGCGACATCCGGTTCATGCTGGCTACCACGCTGGACATTGATCGCGGGTTCATCGACTCGCAGGTGGCGCGGCTGGGACTGCAAGCGCAGTGGCGCATCGTGTTGGAGCCGGGTCCGCCACGTATCCGCGCCACCTGAACTATTCAATGTAAAACGAACTTGTGTCCGCGGTGATTATTGGCCAGAGTCGTGGCATGGAACGTTTTCTTGGTCGATACACCCCTGTCGCTTTTGCTTTGCTCCGTTTGGTTTCCGGTCTGATGATGGCCTGTCACGGCGGGCAGAAAGTCTTTGGCATGTTCGGCGCGGAGCACACGCCGCCCCTGGGTTCGCTGGTGGGCGTCGGCGGATTGATCGAACTGGTCGGCGGGTTCCTGGTGGCCTTTGGCCTGTTTGGCAGCTTGGCGGCGTTCGTACTGAGCGGGCAGATGGCCGTGGCTTACTTTATGATGCACGCTGGGACGGGGCCGAAGTTTTTTCCCATCGTCAACAAGGGCGAACTAGCGGTGTTGTACTGTTTCGTGTTCCTGTTCATCGCCTGCCACGGGTCAGGCATCTTCAGCCTGGATCAGCTTTTGTTCCGCCGCTCGACGACGACCGGGCCGGTCGTGCCGTGAGCAGACAGGGATGTAGAGACGGTGGGAGGAAAAGCTAAAGCCGCTGCGCGGCCAGGGTTTTGCCATCGTGCCCGGATGTCACGATCCACCTGTTTGGCGCGGCTGGCGCGCGATGAACAGATACAGCAGTGCGCCGATGAAGTGCAGGAATATCACCGCCATCACCCAGATGATGCGGTCCTGGTCGCTGAGCGAACGGTTCTTGATGCAATCCACCAGCATCCAGAGCCAAAACGCGCTGCCCAGCAGGAACAGCCCGAAAAACAAAATCGGCAGTAGGCCCAGCAGCGTCATCAAAAAGCCCTCGTGATAGGTGGTTGTCATCGCTGGTGATTCACACCAATGGGCGACTGCCGCGCCCACCTTTGACCAGCAAAAAATACAGCAGCGCCCCCGCGCCCGGCAGGACCAACACGACCAGCAGCCACGCCATCCGGTGCACGCCCGAAAGCTGCCGGTTACCGAGACAATCGTTGATCATCCACAGCCAGAAGGCCACGGACAACAGCCAGGCGACCAACATCGCTAAATCCCCGCCGCCCCGCCGCGCTTGCCCCGCGCGAGCAGGAAATAGAGGCTCGCGCCGAGGATGTGGGTGAAGAGGATCACCAACACCCAGATCAATCTTTCCGTGCCGTTGAGGCCCGGGTTGGTGATACTGTCGATGAGCATCCATAACCAGAAGATCGAGGTGAGAATGGCCAGCAGCACGCCGACGATACCGAAGCCGCCAAAAACGATGAGGGGATCCGCGAGCAGTTGCATGTACATGGAGCCTGTTCTTAAGGGACGGCCCGCCCGATAGCAA
>CAXTBX010000163.1:0-7700 GCA_964242205.1 uncultured Chthoniobacterales bacterium | reverse complement strand
CCACCTTAACAAATGGCCGCGCCAAAGCGGACATCAATTACCTGAAGGTCTATAGAATCGACGTAACGCTCTATGACGTAGAAAGCAAAGTAGTAGACTCGACAGAAACTCCAGATGCAAATTACAAGTAGCGCGGCATCTGGAAGGTTCGGATGCTCAAACAGCAATTCGATGCCCGCCAGCAGGCCCATGAACAGGAAAAGCAAACCTTTGAGCTTGATCCAACGAGGATCGGTCAAATCCTTCATGGTCGAAAATTGCGCAAATCAGGTCGGGGTAGTTTCGCGGTCCCGTGTGAGATCGAACTGGAACTCGCTCAGCCGCCGGTAAAGCCCTTCTTTATTATTAAGCAAATCCGTGTGCGTGCCGCTCTCGACCACCGCGCCATGCTCGATGACCACGATGCGGTCGGCCTCGCGGATCGTCGCCAACCGGTGCGCGATGATAAAACTCGTCCGCCCGCGCATGAGCACGTCGAGCGCGTCCTGCACGAGCCGCTCGCTCTCGCTGTCCAACGCGCTGGTGGCCTCGTCGAGGATCAGGATCGCCGGGTCCTTGAGAATCGCCCGCGCGATGGCGATGCGCTGGCGCTGGCCGCCGGACAACTTGATGCCCCGCTCGCCAACCACCGTCTGGTAGCCCTCGGGGAACTTGGAAATAAAACCGTGCGCGTTGGCGCGGCGGGCGGCGTCGGCGATCTCGTCGGCGGACGCACCGGGGCGTCCGTAGGCGATGTTTTCCGATACCGTGCCGCCAAATAGCAGCACCTCCTGCGGCACCACGGCCATCTGCCCGCGCAGCGCCTTGAGCGGATAATCGGCGGCGGGTTTGCCGTCGAAAAAAATCGTGCCCTTCTCTGGGTCGTAAAAGCGGAGCAGCAGCGAGACGAGCGTCGATTTGCCCGCGCCGCTCGGCCCTACCAGGGCCACGCGCTCGCCCGGCTCGGCGTGAAGCGAAAGGCCGTGGAGCACCTGCACCTCCGGGCGCGAGGGATAGCGGAAATCGACCGCGTCGAAACGCACCTCGCCGCGCAGGCGGAAGGTGGCGGGTTGCAGGTTGGAGACCGCAGGCGAAGCAGGAAACGATGCGACGGGAGCTATGCCGTTGGCGGGTTGGAAAATGAGCGGCGTCCGCTCGGACGGCGGCACGACCGGTTCGGGTTCCTCCAGCAGCAGTTCGCGCACGCGCGCCGTCGCGCCCACGGTCTTCTGGATCTGCCCGTAGAGGTCCGCGAAGCTGCCAACCGCCCCGCCGACGAACGACGTGTAGATCGTAAAACGCGTCATGTCGCCGATGCTGATCTCGTGCCGCTGCAATAACAGGCAGCCGTACCACATGATGACCACGATGGCCCCGAACGCCGCCAGGATGACGAACGCCACCAGCGCCGCCCGGTAACGGATGCCGCGCAGCGTGGCATGCAGAAAAAGCCCGATGGACTCCGTGTACCGCCCGACCTCGAACGTCTCGTTGGCAAACGCCTTGACGTTGGCGATGCCCTGGAGGGTTTCGTCGACCACCGTGTTGCTCTCCGCGAGCCGGTCCTGCGCCTGCCGCGAGACCGCGCGCATCCGCTTGCCGAGGAGGATGCCCATGATGATGATCGGCGGGAAACACGAGAGCATCACGAGCGTCAGGCGTCCGTTCGTAAAGCAGATGAAGGCCAGGCTGCCGGCCAACAGCGTGCTTTGCCGGAGAAACTGGGGTGTCGCGCTGGTCAGGGTGTCCTCGATCTGGGTCAGGTCGGCGGAGATGCGGCTGGAAAGTTCGCCCACGCGCCGCTGCGCGAAGAAAGTCATGGGCAGCGCGATCAGGCGCGAATACGTGTCGCGCCGGATGTGGACGAGCGCCTTTTCGCCCGCCTCGTTGAACCAGATCGTCTGAAAATATCCAAAGATCGATTGCAGCACGAGCTGACACACAAGCAACCCGAGCACGTTGCTCAGGCTGAAGCCATGCATGATCGAGTCCGCCCAACTCGGCGCGCCGCCCATGCCCATGATCCCCGGCATCCCTCCCGGCGGCTGCGCGGTGGCCGCCGTCGGTCCGGTGGCGCTGACCGCCGCGTTGAACAGGCTGCCGATCAGGAACGGGAACATCAGCCCCAGGCACGACGAGCAGAACAGCGCGGCCATCGCGGCAAAGAATTTGCCTTTGTACGGCAGCAGGTATCCGAACAGGCGCAGGGCTTGGCGCAGGGTTTCCTTGTTGACGGGGACCTTGGGCGGGGCGTTGTAATCGGTAACGGCAGTAGTGACGGCGTCGGGCATGGTGAAGCGTTAAGAGTAGGGAAAATACGTTGCAAAAGCAAAGTGGACACCGGAAAAAGGCGAAGGGAGGTCGGACTAGCCGACGTGGAACCAGCAAGAAGCGTTATTTTCCGCGTGGCGAATGACAATGGAGCGCGTTTGTAGAATGCGCTGTTTGCCCGACTGAATATTCACGCTTATTCTGTGCCGGGAGTCGCATAACGATCTTTATGACGCAGGACGAACTCGATCAGCAAAGTATCGTGCAATTGCACACGATGGTCGTCGAATTCAGCAAGAATTGTTTTGAGCTGAAGAAGCTTTGCGCAACGGTGATAGGCTCATCGCTCACTCTGCTGGCTGCGTTCACCGCCCGACGCATCGACACAGTCTTTTTCGTAGGCAGCGCGGTGATCATCGTCTTTTTCTGGATGGCCGATGCGCAAAGCTATTACTACCAGAAAAAGCTCCGCCTTCGGATGAAGGTTCTGCAGGAAGGGATTCTCCAACGGGGATCTGTAAGTTTAATCTTTGACGGTGTAGGCATGCCGATTTCAGCTCGCCGCGAGGGCGGCCCGGCCTCACAGCGCGTGCGGCATGCGATTTTCAACGCCTCCATGAGTTTCTATCTGGGTTTGCTCGCCATCGACGCGACGGCGGTTCTGGCGTATATTCTGGGGAAGCTACATTCCACGATGTGAATATTTTTGTCAGTTACACGATTCGAGATGGGCTGGTTGATGCGCCGCGTCTGAGGCAGTTGACCAAGTGGCTCGAGGATTTTTCCACCCCTTACGTTGATTTGTTGGAGCATCGCTGCGGTGGTCATCAGCCCAGCGTTTTAAAGGCGTTGCAGCGAGCGGATGCTTTCCTTTTATGTTCAACCCCCCGGGCGTTTCATTCCCCTTGGGTGATGTGTGAATGGTTCGCCGCTCTCAAGTTGGGAACGCCGATATATTTGACCCCGCCAATCCTGAGTTCTGCAATGCTTTCGCCCTGCGTGCGGCACGCTCTGCCCTGCCGCCCGGGTGGACCCGGCTTCGCTTCGGAAATAGCTTGTGAGGATTGGCAGCACTCATCAACTAATGGCCTTTACAGCGTGGCGGGCGCTGGTTAAGAGAATCGAATGTTTGTCCGCCGCCCGCGTTTGATTCTCGATTTCCTGCGGCGTTTTCCCAGTGTACCGGTTTGGGGGGCATCAGGGCTGTTGTGCGTGGTGGTTTTGCTCTCGGCCAGCCTCGGCGGCTGCGGGCGCGGCGGACGCGAGCGCGCCCAGCGCGACATCAAGCAGGCGGGCAAGAATTTCTCCACGGACGACTTCCTGCGCGCCGCTGCCGACGGCGACACGGCGCTGACGGAGGCTTTCCTGCGCGGCGGCATGGACCGCAACGCCCAGGACGCGCGCGGCATCACCGCGCTGATGGCCGCCGCCGTGGCGGGCAAGACCGACGTGGTCAAGCTCTTGCTCGACGAGAACGCCAGCCCGAACCTTCAGGACAAGCAGGGCAACACCGCGCTCATCCTCGCCGCCGAGAGCAACCAGGCGGGGGCCGTACGCACGCTCGTGGAAGGCAACGCCGACGTGCGCATTCGCAACCAGGTCAACCTGACGCCGCTGCTCAAGGCCGCCAATTCCAAATTCGACGGCGTGGCCGAGGCGCTGCTGTCCACCAGCAAGGACCAACTCGCCAAGGACGGTCAACTCGACAAGGCGCTGCTCGTCTGCGCGCTGCTGGATAACGACAAGATGCTCAACCTGCTCCTCGACAAGGGGGCCAGCCCGAACGCACGCATTGAAAACGGCCAGACCGCGCTGATGTTCGCCGCGACCTTCGGCAAGGAAGGCATCGTGCAAACCCTGCTCAACCGCGGGGCCGACCCGCGCCTCGTCGACAAGGGCGGAGCCAACGCGAGCGTTCTGGCGCTGCAAAAAGGCCACCCGGAGATCGCCAAGCTGCTCGACGCAAAGCTGGCGGGCGGCAACGGGGCGTCCGGCGCGGTGGCGGCCAAGCCCACGCCCGCGCCAACCTTGGCGGCGGTGACCGGCGCGCTCGCCACCACGGCGGCAGGCAGCCCGGCCGTGGCGCCCGCCGACGTGGCCAGCGTCGAGCGCGAGCGCGCGTGGCTCAAGGAAAACGGCGTGGAGCCGGCGACCCTGCTCAAGAAGGACACCGGCCAAGACGACGACGGCGACGGTTACACCAACGACGAGGAACTCGCCGCCGGGACGGACCCGAACGACCCGAAGTCGCATCCGCCCGCGTACAGCAAGCTCAAGTTAAAACGCGTGGAAGGGGAGTAGTTTCCCGTGGCCTTCGAGAGCCTGAACCCCAAGACCAGCCGCGCGGCGGTGGCGGTGTACGGCGGCAACGGCGAGGCCCGGCGCTTGGAACTCGCGCCCGGTGAGGCGGTGCCGGGGCAGCCGTACAAGGTCGTCAAGGTGCGGCCCCGCAAGGGGTTTCAGAAAGATACGGGTGTACCGGAGGATCGTTCGGAACTGACGCTGCTCAACACGGAGACGAACCGGCGCGTGGTGCTGGTGCGCGGCATGGATTCCAACAGTCCCGACGCCACGGCGGTGCTGGCGTTCGGCAGGGACGGCGCGCCGCTGTCGGTGAAGCTGGGCGAGGAATTCAGCGTGCCGCGCGATCCGCAGAGTACGCGCTTGCAGGTCATCGACATTCGTCCGACGCAGGTGGTGCTCAAGATCGTCAGCTCCGGCCAGACGGTGACGGTGGACAAGGAGTGAGGCGGAATTGGGAATGCGGAGGGCGGAGGTAACGTAGAATGTGAAATGCGTCGTACAGATTGCAGAGACGGTGCTCTCACCCCAAGGAAGTCCGATATCCTGAGCGAGTGTAACGAGCCGAAGAACCCTCCCACTTCGATTGCATAATAATCGTCCGCTCTTTCCTCCGCCTTCATCCTTCATCCTTTTCTTCCATGCCCATCCCCCTCGAAGACCAACTCCCTGACCTCGTTGCCAAGGCTATGCGCGGCCTGCGGCTCAGCGAAGCATCACTCGCGCAAAAGGTCGGTGTCTCGGACGAGGACGTGGCCGCCTTCAAAGCGGGCAACGAACCCGTGGACGGCGAGGGCGCGGGCAAGATCGCCGGGATGCTCGGGCTGGATTATCCCACGCTGCATGCGCTCGGCTCGGGAGCCTACCATCCCGGCGAACTGCCGCACCCGCCGACGCTGGCGATGTTCAACCAACCGTTCGGCGACGACATGACCGTCAATTTTTACCTCGCCTGGGACCAGGACGGCGGCAGTGCGGCGGCGTTCGACACGGGCGGCGATTGCCGTCCGTTGTTGGCGGCCCTGCGCGAGCACAATCTGAAGCTGGAGGCCATCTTCCTGACGCACACGCACGAAGACCACATTGCCGACCTCGAGCGGCTAACGCGCGAGACGGGCGCACCGGTTTACGTGCCGGAGCGCGAGAAATCCTCCGGCCAGACGGCGGTCACCGACGGGCAGAGTTTCGCGGTGGGCGCGTTGACGATCACGGCGCGTGCGACGCCCGGACACTCGCCCGGCGGGACGACGTACGTGGTGGCGGGCATTGAGCCGGGCATCGCCGTGGTTGGCGACGCGCTTTTTGCCGGTTCGATGGGCGGGGTGAGTCCGCAAAATTATCCGTCGGCGTTGGAAGCAAACCGCCGCAACATCCTCTCCCTGCCGGAAGCGACTCTGATCTGTCCCGGACACGGACCCATGACCAAGGTAGGGTTGGAGCGGCGGCACAATCCATTCTACGCGGGCAGGGAATGACGGCATCAACGGTATTATTCGAGAGGTGGATGGCGACCTCCGGGCACCATGGGTTTTACTGCGGCGCAGCCGCCTGATCCCACTGCTGGCTGCCACTTCCTCGACGCCGACGCTCCCCGGCTACTTCTCCAGCGTTACACTTTGCCCGTTCACGAACCCGCTCGCCTGCAACCGCCGAGGATAAACTAACAACGTCACCGCGCCGCAATCGCGTTGCCGCAGCACCGGCACCACCGCAGGTACCGATGCCTCGCCCGGCATCACCGCGCCACCCTTACCCCGCGCGTTCTCCTTCACAATCGGCGGACGCAGCACGATCAGCCGCGCCCCCACGGCCTCGACCAACCCCGGCAAAACCGGCGCGGACGTGATGAGCACGTCACCGGCAATCTCTGCGGGCGCGCCGTGTGCGGTCAACCACTGCGCCGCCGCCCCGTTGCCCTCCGTGAGCATGATTACGCGCCAACCCGCCGCGTCGATCCGCAACGCCAGCGCGCGGTCGGCGGCGGCGCGTAACTTGCCCAACAGCTCGTCCGGTGGGTAGAGTACCGCAGCGTGCGCGTCCCGGCCCAATCCTAGGTGGTCGCCGAACCGACAAAACGTCTCGCTCCTCCGCTGCTCACCGAGCCACCGCCGAAAATCGCGCAGCAGCGGCGAACGGTTCGCGCGCGCGGATTCGATGATCTGCGCCGGATGCAGATCACCGACGGCCAACCGCGCGGCGGCGAGGTGGTCGGCGTCGGCCTGGGTCAACAGCAGGCCGCCGTCGAGCCGTTCGACCGCGCGCGAGCGCAGGCACGGCAGCACGCCGGTCGCGTATTCCGAGAGCCGTGCGGTGTCGATCAGCCATTCCGAGCTTCCGGCGCGCAGCGACGCCGCGCGGCCCCGGTCAAAATCGTACACGACCAACTCCGCTGCCGGGGCAGGCCAGTGCCACTGCCCCGGCGATGCGACTGCAAAACTCCCGCCGGGCAGGGCATCGAACGCGCGCACAAGCCAGAGAAACGCTTTGGCGCACAGCCAATTCGCGTTGTTAAACCACGCCGTCAGCGCCGTGGAAATTCCGCCTGCCATCAGCGAGCAAACGCCCAGCCCCAGCACGGCAAACGCGAGCGGAAACGTCACGACGTTTGCCACCAGCGAGACGGGCGAAAACAGGTGGAAAGTCACCAGCATGATTGGCAGCGAGCCGATCCAGGCAGTGACGGACAGGGCGATCAGCTGGCAAACGTGGTGCCGCAAACTTTCCCACGCTCGTAACGACCGCGAATAGAGCACGGGCGGCAAAAAAGCATCGGGCGCGCCGAACCGCTGTAACCACTGACCCAACGGCGGGACCAAGAGCAAGATGGCCGACATGACCGCGAAGGTCAGTTGGAAACTCAGGTCAAAGAGTCCCGGTGGATTCCATAGCAGCACCGCCGCCGCCGCTGCCCCAAGGCTGTTCAGGCGTCGGATGGGCCGGTCCGCCCAGTCACCACCCACCACCACGACGGCAAACAGCACCGCCCGCAGGCTCGCCACGCTCAGCCCGGTGGCGAACGCGTAACCGACCAACAACGGCAGCACCAGCAGCCCCGGCCAGGGGCGCGGAAATCCCAGCGAAACCAGCACCCTCAACAGCAACAAGGAAAGCAACCCAAGTTTAAGTCCATCCACGGCGAAGTAGTGCAG
>CAXTBX010000162.1:0-7898 GCA_964242205.1 uncultured Chthoniobacterales bacterium | reverse complement strand
CGGAGGTCGCCGGGATGCGCCTGTTCTGCAAGCTGGAAAACCTCCAGCGCACCGGTTCCTTCAAGGAACGTGGCGCGCGCAATGCCCTTCTGCTGCTCGACGACGGCCAGCGCCGGCGCGGCGTCATCGCAGCGTCGGCGGGCAACCACGCGCTCGGTTTGGCCTACCACGGTCGCCTGCTGAACATCCCCGTCACCGTGGTCATGCCCCGGTTCGCGCCGCTCATCAAGTTCAACACCTGCCAGCGCCTCGGCGCGCACGTCATCCTCCATGGCGCGAGTTTTCTCGAAGCCAAGGACCACGCCCGAGCACTGGCCGAGGAGCGCGGCCTGACCTATATTCACGGCTACGACGACCCCGCCATCATCGCGGGCCAGGGTACGATGGGCCTGGAAATCCTCGAACAGGTTCCGGACGCCGAGGCGATTGTCATCCCCGTCGGCGGCGCGGGCCTCCTCGCCGGGGTGGCGCTGGCCGTCAAGACCCTGCGGCCCGAGGTCCAGATCGTCGGCGTGGAGCCGGAGGGTGCCGCCAAGTTCGGCCTCGCTCTGGAACAGGGTCACCCCGTCACCATCAAATGCTCGCCGACCCTGGCGGACGGCCTCGCGGTCCCCGACATCGGCGCGAACGCCTTCCCCATCGCGCGCGACCATCTCGATAAGCTTGTCCTCGTCGACGAGGACGAAATCGCCCTGGCGATCCTGCGCATCGTCGAACTCGAAAAAGCCATCGTCGAAGGCTCCGGCGCGAGCGGCCTGGCCGCCTGTCTGGCGGGCAAACTGCCCGAACTCGCCGGGAAGCGCGTCGTTCTACCCTTCTGCGGCGGCAACATCGATCCTGCCATCCTCAGCCGCGTCATCGACAAGGGCCTCGTTGCCGACGGGCGCGTGTGCCGGTTTTCGGCGGTCATCAGCGACCGGCCCGGCGGCCTCGCCGGGCTGACCAAGCTCATCGCCGACAGCGGCGCGAGCATCAAGGAAATCGTCCACGAACGCGCCTTCGCAGGCAGCAGCGACGTGTTCGCCGTCAGTGTCCTCTGCACCATCGAAACGCGCGACCGCGCCCATCTGGAAGAAATCTTCGCCAGTCTGGAAGCCGAAGAAATCCCCCATTCCCGCGCGCGTTAATCCGTCCCGGCAAAGGGCACACGCCCAGAACCGACCTGAACGGCGAATCAGTCTTTGTAATGGCTGAACTCCACCAACTTCAAGACCTACCCAGTATGAGCAACGGCGATTTTGACGACGCAAAGCAAAAATTCAGTGACTTTCACACCCAAGGCGAGGACTACGTTCGCCAGAACCCATCCCAGGCGGTGTTGTCGGCGGTTGCCGCCGGGTTTGTCCTACGTTTGCTCCCTCTTGGGTCCATCGTAGGTGCCTTAATTCGCCTTGCACTGTTCGCCCTGCGCCCCGCAGTTTTTATCTACGGTGCCGTGGCGCTTTATAAGCATTTCCAGCAGCCTAATCAGCAGGATCAGCATTAAGCCGCCGTTATAAGCACGGCAACCTCGCAAACCGCCGCACCAACCCCGTTGGTCGGCGGTTTTCGTTTGTACTTTACTGCGATGCCCCGGTGGCCGACCCGGCAGCCGCCTTGTCATCCTTGGCGATTTCCACCTTTGCCCCCTCCACCAGATCCGTCGTCGGATTGACCACGAGATTTTCGTCGCCCTTTAATCCATCGACGACCTCAATGGTTTTGCCAAAATCCCGGCCCAGCTTCACTTGCCGGTAGTTCAGCTTCCCGTCGCCGCCCACGATGGCCACGCGCGGCCCCTCGCGCCGGATGTCTACCGTGTTAGCCGGAACCACCAACGCTGGTTCAGACTGCTGCACCCGGAACTTCGTGCTCAGGTACATCCCGGGCACGAGCCTGCCGCCCTCACTGGGCAATTGGATTTCCGTACGCATCGTCCTCGCCGCCGGGTCCAGCGCTTCCGCCGTCCGCGTCACCTTACCTTTGAACACCTTCTGTGGAATCTCCGGCGCGGTGATCTCCACCTCCTGACCGACGCTGATGTTGGCCACGTACGCCTGCGGCACGTAGATGTACACCCGCAGTACGTCCGACTGCACCATCGTGAAGATGCTCGGCGCACCCGCCCCCCCGCCGCTGGAAATCAGCGCGCCGGTGTCCAGAAACCGCGTCGTGATGACCCCCGTAAACGGTGCCACGATCTTCTCGAAACCCTGCTGCACGGTCAGGTTTTGCACATTCGCCTCGGCAGCCTTCACGTTCGCCACCGCCTGGGCAAACGCCGCCTCGCTCTGATCGTACTCCTGTTTGCTGACGACTTTCTGTTCGAGCAACCGCTTCCCCCGGTCGCACCTCACCTGCGCGCTGCCCTGCGCCGCCCGGAATTGTTCTAGCTGCGCGCGGCTCTGGTTGAGTTGCGCGTCGATGTCCGGCGCGTCGATCTCTGCCACCAACTCACCGGCCTCCGCGCGGTCGCCGATGTCCTTGAGCCGCCGCTTCAGGTACCCATTGGTACGCGCGTAGAGCGTAGCCGTGCTCAGCGCCTCCGCGTTGCCCGGCAGGCTGAACTCGAAACTGGCCGGTGAGCGCGCCGGCTTGACCACCTGCACCGTCGCGGCACCCGCTTGCAGCGCCTTCGCCGTGTCGTCCCGCTCACGGCCATTGTGAATCAGCCCGGTAATCCCCAGCGCCGCCAGCACCGCCAGCAGAATCAGCATCCCCACCGCAATGAAAACAAACGCCTTCCAGCCGCCCTTCTTACGCGCTTTCCCAGGCGGATGGCCCAACGCTCTGGGCTCTCCACCCTGCCCGCGCGGTTCCTCATCCGTCGCCACGGCTTCCCCATGCTCGTGGGTCGCCGGGCGCACACGCCGCGACGGTCTCTCATCCCGGTGATTGTCTGTGTCCATCTGTAAAATCAACCCACGTTTGCCTCCTCCGTCTGCCGCTTTTCGCCTTCCGCGTTCCCACTTCCTCCCCCATTCTTACCCGCGACGGCTAACTGGTACTCCGGCTCGTCCTCCTCGAACAACAGCTTGGCGTCCTCCTCGCTGACGTGCTCGATCTCTTTGCGGCGGAAGATGCTGTACATCACCGGCAGGAAAAACAGCGTCGTCGCCGTGGCGAAGAGCAGCCCGCCGATCACCGCCCGGCCCAGCGGCGCGTTTTGCTCGCCGCCCTCGCCCAGCCCGAGGCTCATCGGAATCATGCCCAAAATCATCGCCAATGCCGTCATCAACACCGGCCTCAACCGCGTGCTGCCCGCTGCCAGCGCCGCGTCGTGCGCGCTCGCGCCTTCCTCCAACCGCTGATCATTCGCAAAGGTAATCAGCAAGATCGAGTTCGAGGTCGCCACGCCGATGCACATGATCGCCCCCATCAAACTCGGCACGCTGAACGTCGTCCGCGTGGCGAACAGCATCCATAAGATCCCCGAGAACGCGCCCGGCAGCGCGCTGATGATCAACAGAGGATCGACCCAGCTTTGGAAGTTCACCACCATCAAAAAATACACCAGCGCCACCGCGAACACGATTCCGATGCCCAGCTTCGTGAACGCTTCTCGCATGCTCTGCACCTGCCCGCGCACCTCGATGGTCGTCGCCTTCGGCAGCTTCGAGGGCGGCAGCTTGAACGCGTCGTGCAACCCCGAAATTTTCGTCACCAACCCTTTGAAAGGCACCATTTCTTTGTACCAAGGCAGCTTCGGCTGATACTGCCGCACCACGGCGTCGAGGTCGCCAGCGACCCCACCGAGGTCCCGGTCCTGCGCGTCGGCGTACACGTCATACGTCGGCTGGACATTGTAATGGTTGATGACCACCGGATTCTCGCTGCGCTTGAAGCTCGACAGGTTGCTGAGCAGTTGCGGCTGCGTCTGCCCGGCCACGATGATGGGCGTGTTGTTGAGCTGGTTGAGCGAATCGACCTGGAACTGCGGCGTCTGCACGGCCACCAGATAATTCACTCCGTTGGCCGGGTTGATCCAGTAGTTTCGCGCGGTCTGGCCGCTCGACGAGAGCGAAATCAATAGCGAATTGGCGATGTCGCTCGCCGTCAGCCCGAGTTGGATCGCCTGCCGCCGGTCGATGTTTACGTCGAACTGCGGCGCGTCGTTCAATTGATGCACATTCACGTCTACCGCCCCCGGAATTTTCGTCATCTTCGCCGCGATTTCATGGGCGAGCGCAAAATTCTCCTTCGCCCGCCCGATCACCTGCACGTCCACCGGCGCGGGCAAGCCGAAGTTGAGAATCTGGCTGACGATGTCCGCCGGTTGAAAATAGAACGCCACGCTCGGGAACCTCGCAGGCAACTCGCGCCGCAGCCGCTTGGTGATCTCCCAGATGGAAGTCTTGTGTCCGGGCTTGAGCGAGACCTGGATTTCGCCGTCCGTCGAGCCAATCGTCGCGCTGTCGCTGTACGCCAGATTCACGCCGCCCACTGGCAGCCCGATGTTGTCGATGATCAGCCGCAACTCATCCTTCGGCACGACTTGGCGAATGTACTGCTCGACTTGGCCGAACGTCAGCTCGGCCTCCTCGATCCGCGTCCCCGCCACGGTGCGGACGTGCAGCCGGAACTGTCCCGCATCGACGCGTGGGAAGAAATCCCGCCCGATGAACGGCACCAGCATGCCGGACACGAGAAACACCGCCACAAAAAACGCGAGTGTCGCGGCCCGAAATTCCAGCGTCCATTCGAGCATCCGCGTGTAACCGTCCCGAAAATTCTCGAAATGCCGGTTGAACCGCTCGTGGATGCGCCACACCCAATCTTTGTGCGGCTCCTTCCCATCCTGTTTCCCTTTTCCCATGCCCCCTTCCGCCCCCGCCCCTTCGGGCTCCCAACCCTCGCGCGGCTGCGCGTATTCCGGCTCTCTCGCCGCGCCGTTGGCGTGCTGGCCGTTGCCGTTGCTTCCCGGCGTCGCGCCGTCGGCCGCCTTCAACGCCAACTGTTCCTGATGCTCGTGCCGTTGCAGCGGCAATTCCGCCTGCCCATCCTCCCCCTTGTCCCCTTGGTCCCTTGAACCTTCCTTGGCTTCTTGGTTCCTTGAATTCTTGGTTCCTTTGTCTCCCCCCTCGTGTGCCGCCTCCTCCCGATAAAGCTCCACCTCCGGCGGCAACAAAAAATGCACCATCACTGGCACCAGCGTCCGCGACAGCAAATAGCTCGTCATCATGGCGAACACCACCGCCAGCGCCAGCGGCACGAACAGGAACTTCGCCGGACCCGTCAAAAACACCACCGACACGAACACGATGCAAATGGACAAGGTCGCCACGAACGCGGGCACGGCGATCTGCTGCGCGCCGTCGAGCACGGCCTTGGTCAGCGGCTTGTTGTCGATCCCCAGGTTCCGGTGGATGTTTTCCAGCTCCACCGTCGCGTCATCGACCAGAATGCCCACCGCCAGGCTCAACCCGCCCAGCGTCATCACATTTAGCGTGTACCCCAGCGCATCCAGCAACAGCAGCGACACCAGAATGGACAGCGGGATCGACACCGCGATGATCAACGTCGAGCGCCAGCTTCCCAGGAACATCAGGATCATCACCGCCGTCAAACAAGCTGCGATCAGCGCCTCCTTCACGACGCCGTCCCGCGCGCCTGTCACGAACACCGATTGATCGAAAAGCTGCTCGGCGTTGAACCCCGCCGGGAACCCGGGCCGGATCTGCTCCAGCCGCGCCTTGATGCGCTTGACGATATCGACCGTGCTCGCCCCGCCGCTCTTCAGCACGCTCAGCAGCGTCGCCCGCAGCCCGTCCTTGCGCACGATGTTCGTCTGCACGGCGAACCCGTCGTGGATCTGTGCCACGTCGCGCATGTAGATGATCGACCCGTTGACCACCTTCACCGGCAGGTCGTTGAACCCGCTGACCACGTCCGGGCTGCCGTTGAGCTTCACCAGGTACTCGCGCTGGTCGATCTTCACTGTCCCGGCGGGCAGGATCAGGTTTTGCGCGTTGAGTGCGTTGGTCACGTCCTGCGGCGAGACGCCCTTCGCGTACATGGCCTCCGAATTGATATCGACCATGATCTGCCGGGGCTTGCCACCGTAGGGCAGCGGCACGCTCGCCCCCTGCACGGTGGCCAACTGCTGCCGCACGAAGTTCAAATTATAATCATATAATTCCTGCTCGGAGAGCGTCGGGCTGGACACGGCCAGTTGCAGCACGGGCACGCTGCTCGCGCTGTAGCGGATGATCAGCGGCGGCGTGATGTTGGGCGGCAGCACGCGCAAAATCGTCTGCTGGATGCTCGTCACCTCGGCCACGGCCTCCTCGATCTGCACGCTGGGCTGGAAATACACCTTGATCACGCCCACGCCGTTCATGGACTGGCTTTCCATGTGTTCGATGCCGTTGACGGTGGTCGTCATCGCGCGCTCGGCGATGGTGATGATGCGTTTCTCCATGTCGTCGGGAGAAATACCGGTGTACGACCAGATCACGCTCACCACCGGAATGTTGATCTCCGGAAAGATGTCGGTGGACATCGTGAACACGGCGATGCCGCCGAGCACGAAGATGAGCAGCGCCATCACCGTGAAGGTGTAAGGGCGGCGCAGGGCTAATCGGACGATCCACATGGACGGGCAGGCGCGGGTTGGCCGGGTACGTCCCGGCACGCGCGAAGCCGCGCGGTTAACGGCTCAATACGGGGCAGATGGATGCCTCGGATGCCGCCCGGACAAAACAGGACATCAACGTTGAACGACTGTTCTTCTCCGCGCTTCCTCTTTGCGCTTCTCCGCGCTCTTTGCGCCTTTGCGTTAAAACTCTGCTCCCTTTCCCCATGATGAACTTGGTGCAAGGCGCTTAGCCTCCTGCCACCTCGGCCAACGCCTCCCACGCCACCGCCGCCGCCGCCGTGCGCGTTTCCACGCCCAGCTTGTCGAACACCGACCGCAAATGTGTGCTCACGGTGGTCGGTTGCATCCCGCAGATCGCCGCGATTTCCGCGTTCCGCTTCCCCCTCGCCAGCCAGAACAGCGTTTCCGCCTCCCGCCTCGCCAAACCCAGCGCCTCCAAAGGCCGCGCCGAACCAGCAACCGCTTGCTCTCTTAGCCGCAGCAAATGCCAACCCTCCGCGCGCGGCGCGCGGGTGAACGTGGCGAGCAACTGACCATCGGGCCGCGTCCGGGCGATCCACGTGCCACTGCCCCCGGCGGGCAGGGGCCGACGCTCCCGCGCCAGCACTGCCGCGTCTGCCGCGTAGCGCGCCAGCAGTCCCTTGGCAGGTTCGTTGCTGTAGGCAATTTCTCCGTTCCGATCCAGCAACACCACCGCGCCGATCCCGTCCAGCACCGTGTCGCGCAACGCCACCGCAGAGGCGATTTCCGCTTCCGCCCGCGCCCGTCGCCACGCCGCCGCCAACGGCTCGCGCAGCAGCCCGAGTAACAGCCGGTCCTCCTCGGTAAAATCGCGGGTCGCCCGGTTCAACCCGAACGAAATCCGCCGGGTCGGGCTGACCACGAAACTCACCCCCAACTGGTAATGGATGCCGTACAGACGGAAATGCTCTTGGTAAAGACCCAGCCGCCGGAATTGCCGCTGGCTGAGGTGGTCGCTCAGCAGCGTCGGCGCGGGCCAGAGGTCGCGTGGGTTGGCGCGCGCGAAGCCCGGGTGTTCGTGGATGAACCGGTTCAAGCCCTGAATCAGCGACGGGTCGGGTGCCTCGTTGAACGAATGCGCCGTAACCAAGCGTCCGTTGTGCCGGTCCAACTCGTTGTAGCTGACCCGATCCAACGGGATCAGGCGCGACACCGCCCGCAACAGGAAATTCGATGACAGGATTTCGGTCTCGGGCTTCTGCGCCAATTCTCCCGCTGCCGACGCGAGCCGGTGCAACTGAGCGTGTCGTAGGTACACCATGACAAACCAATGAGTTTGCGCAGGATACGCATGCCGCTC
>CAXTBX010000161.1:0-7911 GCA_964242205.1 uncultured Chthoniobacterales bacterium | reverse complement strand
GTCCCTGGTGTCGAGGCGGTACACGTCGCGCAGCACGCGGGACAGGGCGGCGGGTTTGGCCAGGTACCATTGGATGTGGTAGTCCAGCGAGCTTTGGACAGCCTGTTTCGCGGCGGCGTCGAAGGGGTTGCACAGGGCGATCATCATCGTGCGGCTGACGATGTCGAAGGGGACGATGAGGCGGCCCAGCGTGAGATTTTCCGGCAGCATCCGCACCACCGAACGGTCGATGTCATAGTATTCCAGGGGGACGTAGCCGAACTTGGTGGCGTCGATCAGGCCGGAGAGCAGGGCGTCGATCTCCTGGCCGGATTTCGTGAGTTCTTCGAGCAACGAGGCGGCGAGGCCTTGGCCGTCGACGCGGGCGTTGATGTCCTTCACGCGGCCCAGGGCGGCGTTGACGTTCGTCTCGTCGGAGATGCGGTGGAAGGTGAGGAACTTGGCGAAATGGTCGTTGCCGTCATCGGTCGTCTTGTCTAGGGCGACGGCGGATTCGAGCGCGGCGGCGTGGCCGGAGCCGTTCTTGCCGCCAGGCGGCGGCTTGTTGCGCGAGGCGGGCAGGGCGATGAGGGACGCGCCCTGCTCGGTCACGTCGCTGATGAGGCCGAAATCCGACGGGTGGCTGCCGTTGCTGCTGCCGTTGCGGCCGTTGGCGGGTGCGGTGCGGCTCTCGATCTCACCCATGAGAGCGACGATGTCGGGCGAGTTGGGCTGAAGCTGGAGGATGCCTTCACATTCGAGTAGCGCCGAGGAGTACAGGCCCATGTTCAGGTAGGCTTCGGCGAGCTTGCGGGACACCTGAAGGGCGGCCTCGATCTGTCCAATCTTGAGGTAGGCCTCCTTGAGGATGTCGTAGCTCTGGCAGTCGCCAGGCTCTGCCTGGCTGATCACTTCAAACATCTCGATGGTTTGAAGGATCTGCGCGTATTCCTCGCTGGTCAGCTTGACGTCCATTGCTCGAAACAAGATTTAGCTAGAAGTGTGCCCGGGTTTTGGTGGGGTGGAAAAATCGCGGAAACCGGAAAAAAGATGCCGCAGATGACGCGGATGACGCAGATGCAGGTGCGCGATCCGAAAACCGTGCGATGGATGCTTCAAAAGCATCGCTTATGTCCCCGAGCCCCGACCTGACCGGCCTGCGTTTTAACGCCGACGGTCTCATTCCCGCCATCATCCAGAACGCAGACCACCCTACGGACGACGGCAAACCCGCCGGACGCGTGCTCATGATGGCCTGGCTCAACCGGACGGCCCTGGAGTCGACGCTGGCCACCGGGTTCATGCACTACTGGAGCCGTTCGCGCGGCAAGCTCTGGTTCAAGGGCGAGTCCAGCGGCCACCGGCAGGAAGTGGTGGACTGGTACAAAGATTGCGACGGCGACACGCTGCTATTCACCGTGCGCCAGACCGGCGGCGCGTGCCACACCGGTTACGAGAGCTGTTTCTTCCAGAAGCTGAACCGCGACGGGTCCAACGCACCCATTGAGGAAACACCGCTGTTCGACGCGGGCGAGGTCTACGGGTCTGCGAGAGGTTGAAACTCGTGCAAACGAATGACTTGCCCTTGCGCCCCTCGCGCGAGGAATTTATAGAGGCGGCGCGGACGGCGAACCTGATCGCCGTGTCCGTCGAACTGATGGCCGATTGCGATACGCCCGTCGCGGCCTTCCAAAAGCTGCTGGACGAAGACCCGGCGGGCGAGAATTGCTCGTTCCTACTCGAATCCGCCGAGAACAGCGAGCAGATCGGGCGCTACAGCTTCCTGGGCAGCCGCCCGGCGGCGACCTTCGAGAGCCGGGGACAGACTGTGACCATCACCGAGCAGAACGGTGCGCGGCAGGAGTTCGAGGCGGCGGGCGACCCGTTCGCGGAATTGCAGCGGTTCATGGGCCGTTACCGGCCCGCGCCGCCGCGCCCGGACCTAGCCGCGCTACCCTTCGCGGGTGGGGCCGTGGGGTACGTCGGCTACGACGCCGTGAGGTTCTTTGAACCGACCGTGCCAGCCCCGCCGCCAGATGAATTGGGGCTGCCGGAAATCCTATTCCTGGTTACCGACACGCTGTTGATTTTTGATCATCGGTTCCGGCGGCTGCGGGTGTTGGTCAACGTGTTCACGGAGGGGCGCGACCCGGCGGCAGCCTACGAGGAGGCGCGCGGCAAGCTCGACCGACTGGTGCGCAGGTTGCGCGCGCCGAGCCAGTTGCAGCCGGGGCTGGTGTACCAGGAATTGCCGTCGGTCGCCGCGCCCAGCGGCAATACCACGCGCGCCGAGTACGAGGCGGCGGTCGCCCGGGGGCAGGAGTACATCCTCGCGGGGGACATCTTCCAGTTCGTGCCGTCGCAACGGTTCGAGGCGGCTTACGCGGGCGATGCGCTGTCGCTCTACCGGTCGCTAAGGTTCATCAACCCATCGCCTTACATGTTCCTGATCCGGTTCGGGAACCGGTTCGCGGTGGTGGGCAGTTCACCGGAGGTCCACGTCCGGGCCATCGATGGGCACGTGGCCATCCGGCCCATCGCCGGGACGCGGCCCCGGGGCAAGACGCCGGAGGAGGACCAGACGCTCGCGGAAGGGTTGCTGGCCGACCCCAAGGAACGTGCGGAACACCTGATGCTCGTGGACCTTGCGCGCAACGACGTGGGCCGCATCGCGGAGTTCGGCAGCGTGCGCGTGACCGACTTCATGACCGTCGAACGGTACAGCCACGTCATGCACATCGTGTCCAACGTGACCGGGCGGCTGCGGGGGGATCGGAACGCGTTCGACGTGATGCGGGCGACGTTCCCGGCGGGGACGGTCAGCGGGTCGCCAAAGGTGCGCGCGATGCAGATCATCAACGAGGTCGAGCGGTCGAAACGCGGGTTCTACGCGGGGGCAGTGGCGTACTTCGGTTTCGACGGCAACCTGGACAGTTGCATCACGTTGCGCTCGGTCGTGCTGAAGGACGGGCGGGCCTACGTGCAGGCCGGGGCGGGGGTCGTGGCGGACTCGGTTCCGGCTTCGGAATACGAGGAAACCGTCAATAAGGCGATGGGGATGATGCGAGCGATTGAATTAGCGCGTAATATTGGTGCGAAACCCTGATAAACGTCGCAGGCGTCGCGGGCGTTGCAGGCGTCGCGGTTTCTCTGGCCATGCTTTTCATCCTCGATAATTACGACTCGTTTACCTACAACCTTGTCCAATACTTCGGGGAATTGGGGGCAGAGCCGGTCGTGCGTCGCAACGATGAGATTACGGTGGCGGAGCTGAGGGAACTGGGGCCGACGCGGATCTGCATTTCGCCGGGGCCGGGCGAGCCGCGCGACGCCGGAATCAGCGAGGATATCATCCGGGAACTGGGGCCGGGCGTGCCGGTGTTGGGGGTGTGCCTAGGGCACCAGGCGATAGGGGAGGTGTTTGGCGGGGAGGTCGTGCGGGCCGGGCGGCTGATGCACGGGAAGACCTCGCCGATTTTGCACGAGGGGGACGGGGTGTTCGCGGGATTGCCGAACCCGTTCGAGGCGACGCGGTATCATTCGCTCGTGGTGAAGCCGGAGAGCGTGCCGGGGTGTCTGGAGGTCAACGCGCGGACGCCGGAGGGCGAGATCATGGGGATCAGGCACCGGGAGTTTCCGATCCACGGGGTGCAGTTTCACCCGGAGAGCGTGCTGACTTTGGAGGGGAAGCGGTTATTGGAGAATTTTCTGAAATTGTAGAGAGGTCTGAGAAGGAGGGCCCGCAGATTTACGCAGATCAGACCTCTTTCACAAGAGCCTCGCCGGTCGCGGGTGCCAGCCTGGCGAAGTGCAACTTCGCGGACAAGTGCGTTCCCAAGTGCAACTTGGGAACGAGGAATGAACGAAGTCTATTTTATTTGGGTGGGGTGAAGGCGTAGACCGTGACCACGCCGTCGTTGTGGACCACCGCCACTTGCCTGCCGTCCGGGCCGAAGGCCACCGTGTTGACCTTGCCCGCGTGCGGCTCCGGCGGCCAAGAGGTAGCGAGTTTGCCGGTGGCAGCGTCCCAGACGCGCAGGATGCCGTCGTAGCCGCCGCCCAGGACCCAGCGGCCGTCCGGCGAGTAGGCCACCGCGTTGACGCCGCCCGCGTTCGAGACGTGCGGCGTCTCCCGCTTCGTCCAGTCCGCCGTGTTCCAGAAGGCGACCTCGCCCGGGCGGTCGCGGTCCTCGAAGCCATCCGCCGTCGCGCAGGCCAGGGTCATGCCGTCGGGCGAAATGGCCATGGCGCGCACCGCCGTGTCGTGAAGCTTTTTGTCCGGCCAGAAGACGTGGGAGAGAGTGGCGGGCTCGACCACGTTGAAACCGTTCGAGGACGTGAAGGCCAGTTGGGAACCATTCTTGGACGGAAGGTAAGTCAGGCCCAGGAGCGGGTAGGTCCATTCGGTGCTGTGTTGGACCTCCTTCCAGTCGGGCAACGACCAGACGCGGAGTTCGCCGATGATGTCGATGACCTGATTGTAACAGGCGGCGGCGACCGTCTTGCCGTCCGGCGAAAAGCGCAGGCCATGGACGCCGGACTGGCTCTCGGCGAGCGTGCGGACAGGTTCGGGGCCGGGGCGCGGGTCGTGGAGGTCCCAGACGCCGAGCGCGCCGCGCAGGTTGGGGCGGCGGTTGCGCGCGCCGGTGCCCGCCGCCAGCCAGCGGCCATCGGGCGACACGTCGAGGCCGTCGATGCTGCCGTCGCCGGAGAGATTGCCGCGCCACTGGATCGCGCCGGTGGCGAGGTTCCAGCGCACGAGGCGGGCGTGGTCGTAACCGGCGAAGAGGCTGCCGCCGTCCGGCGCGAAACGGATGGACCAGGCCTGCGGTTCGTCGTCGTCGGCCAGCACGAAACGCTGGAGGTGCGGGACGAGCGGGGTGTCTTGCGCGCTGGCCCAGGCGGACCATTCGGTGAAGGATTTATGGCTGAGCCAGTTGGTGGTCCAGCGGTCGCCGATACGGGCGAAGAGGGTGCGGGCAGTTTCGCGGTCCCCAGCGAGGCAGGCGAAGCGGCAGAAGTTGTTGAGGTTCCAGTCGGCCCCGGCCCAGACGCGGTCCAAATCCCAGAAGCCCTCGCGCATGAGCGGCCATTCGACCTTGGTCCACTTGGCGAGGAATTCGTCGGCGCGACCGTCGGCCAGGCTCCAGGCGATGCGGCTGTAAATGCCCATGTTCTCGCCGGTCATGTTGCGGCGTCCGGCGTCGAGGGCGAACTTTTCCCAGTCGCCCGGCTCGCCGTAGCTGAAGAGGTAGACGGCCTTGTTGAAATAGAAGGAGAGGTAGGCGGGTTCGGCGGCGACGGCGCGGTCGAAGGCCCGGTCGAACTCCGCGCGGTCCCACATCTCGCGCAGGGCGATGCGCAGCCTGGTGTTGTGCCAGTCGGGCGGCGGGTTGGGAGCGAGCTTTTCGGCCTCGTCGAGAAGCGTGCGGACCGTGTCGTGCCAGCCGGGTTTGCCGGAGAGGCCGTCGCCGTTGTTTTCCCAGGAACTACTCGGGAGGGCGTTGACCTCGACGAGGCGAACCGTGAGGGATTGGGGTTGGGATTTTTTCCACGCGGCGAGACGTTGCTCGTACTCGGGGACCTTGGCCTGGGGGACGTTGCGCAGTTCGAGCGCATCGTAAAAGGCGGGGAGGGTCCAGGTGCCGTCGGGGAAGCGGTCCTTTTTGGCGCGCAATTCGGCGGTGGTGGCTTCGAGTGTGCCATAATCGCCCGCCCAGAAGGCGTCGCTGACGGCCTGGATGAACTCGCGGCGGTTCTGGCGTCCGGCGAGGCTCATCGCGCGGAGCGAGGGCGCGGCGGTGAGGAGGGCGAGAAAGAGCGCGAGGAGGCAGGAGCGCATAAAGGGATGATGAGAGAATTTTAACGCGGAGACGCGGAGAAACGCGGAGGAAGCAGAGGTTAGATGCCGCTTTTTTGCTCGATCCAGGTGATCGCTTCCTCGAAGACTTCCTTCGGTGCCCATTCGTGGCCGCCCGGGAACTCGAAGGAGCGAAAACGCATCGGATTGTTGAGGGCGGCTTTCATGCGCTGGACCTCCGTGAAGTTGCCGTCGGAACTGCCCATCGTCATGGCGACGTAGAGCTTGCCGTTGCGCTGGAGGCCGCTGACATCGTAGGCCCCCTTGACCGACGCGCCGCCCGCGCTCTGGAGGATCAGGCCGCAGAAGCCCGGACGCGCCTGCACGAAAAGCGAGCTGCCCCGCGCGCCGCCCGAATGGCCCGTGGCAAGTTTTTTGGTTTCGTCGATGCGGACGCGCTTGATCACGTCGTCGTGCGCGGCGAGGAAATTGCCTACCACCGGTCCCCAGGGGCCGTTCTTGGAATCGACCAGCAGGACGACGACGTAGCCCTTCGATTTCAGGTGGTCGGCCATGTGGCCCATCGTGGCGTTGCCGCCGGGTGACATGACGAAGATGCAGGGATACTTTTTGAGTGGATTGGCAGCGTACCCCTGCGGCAGCCAGAGTTTGTAGTGCCAGACGCCCTTGGCCGTGTCGGCGTCCTTGGGGGACTCGAAGATGCGGGTTTCGGCGATGGTGGGGGCTTTGGTCAGTTCGCAAGTGACCGGGATCTCGGTTTCTTCCGGGAGGGGAGAATTGAGGGGCGTGGTGGTAGCTGTGGTGGGAGAGGAGGGCGCGGAGAGTTGGGCCGGGCAGGTGGTAGCGGCGGCGAACAAGGCCAGGGCGGCGAGCAGAAAGATAAGGCGGGTCAGCATGGGCGGCGGGCCGAGGATAGGGAGTGGGGACAGGTTCGTCACGGAAATTGTCGGAGGTGGGTTGGTATTTGGAGATGACGAAAACTGCCTCATATAAAGTTCGCAAGGGCACCAAAGGAGAACGCCGGGACCTGTTCCGGTTGGCAACGCTGGTGAACGTCGTTATGCTTGAGTCAGCGCCATGAAAACGTTCATCCTTCTGAGCACCATGTTGTTGCCCGTCAGTTGCTCGCTGGCGGGAGAAAATATCCCCCTCGATAAAGAGTATTCTTTTCGTCTGGGTGGCACCACGCCCGAAGCACCTGCCGCCGCGCCTGCTCTGACCAACGACGCGCTACCAGAGCGGGTCCATCCGGCACCCTTGCGGACCCCAGAAGGACAAACCCTGCCGCCGGGTACGCGGACCTATCAATTCAACGGTCAACCTTACTATTTCGTTCCGCTCGGCGCTTAACTACGTGCTTACATGAAGATCCCCCGCCGCACGTTCCTCAAACTTTCCGCCGCCGCCGGGACGGTTGCCGGACTGAACTCGCTCACCGGACGCATGTCGTCGCTGCTGGCCGACGAATCCGCACCCAGGCCGATGCGCCTGTTGATCCTCGGCGGCACCGGGTTCACCGGGCCGGACCAAGTGCGTTATGCGTTGAGCCGGGGGCACCAAGTGACCGTGTTCAACCGTGGCAAGACGCATCCCGGCGAGTTGCCCAAGGAGGTCGAACAACTCATCGGCGACCGCAACGGACAACTCGCTGCGCTGAAGGGCCGCGAGTGGGACGTGGTCATCGACAACCCGACCACGCTGCCCGTGTGGGTGCGCGACGCCGCGCAGGTGCTCAAGGGGCACGTCGGACGCTACGTTTTCATCTCGACGATCTCGGTTTACGCGGACAACTCCAAACCCGGCGCGGACGAGGGCGCGGCCCTGCTGCCGTACACCGGAGCCGACGCGATGAAAGAGACCATCGAGACCGTGCGGGCGTCGGGTTTCGCGCTGTACGGACCGCTCAAGGCGCTGGCCGAACAGGAGGCGCAACGGCGGTTCCCCGGGGAGTCGCTGGTGATCCGCCCGGGGCTGATCGTCGGGCCGGGCGACGAGACGGACCGGTTCAGCTATTGGCCGGTGCGGATCGACCGGGGCGGCACCATGCTCGCGCCGGGCAAGCCGTCCGATCCCGTGCAGTTCCTCGACGCGCGCGACCTCGCGGAGTGGAC
>CAXTBX010000160.1:6992-8138 GCA_964242205.1 uncultured Chthoniobacterales bacterium | reverse complement strand
ATGCCATCGTCTCGCTGGACCGGGAGCGCCGGGTCACGAGCTGGAGCCCGGGTGCCGCTGCCCTGACCGGCTACCCCGCCGAGGAGATGATCGGCCAGTCCATGGAGCTGACCTTTTTGCCTGACGACCGCGCGGCGGGGCTACCGGAGCAGGAAGCCGCCGAGGCGCTCGCCGCAGGCCGCGCGAGTTGCGACCGCTGGCGGATGCGCAAGGACGGCACCCTTTTCTGGGCCACCTGCGCACTGCTGCCGATGCGAGAGCGAGCCGGAGGCGAGGTCATCGGCTTCGTCAACATCATCAGCGACCAGACGAAGATCCAGCAGGCGCGAGCCCAACTCGAACAAAGCCACGCGCAACTCCAAACTTCCTTGCGGGAAACCGAACGCGCCCGCGCAGCCGCCGAAGCGGCCAGTCAGGCGAAAGACCATTTTTTAGCCGTGCTCTCCCACGAACTGCGCACGCCGCTGACCCCGGTGCTCATGGCGACCAACATGCTTCAGCAGCGCCACGACCTGCCGCCGCCGGTGGAAAAAGCCCTGGCGATGATCCGCCGCAACGTGGAACTCGAAGTGCATTTCATCGACGAAATGCTCGATCTCACGCGTCTGTCGCAAGGCAAAATGGAACTGAGTTGCGCGCCGATGGACTTACACGAGGCCATCCGCCGTGCCGTGGAGGTGAGCGAGCCGGACATGCAGGAGAAAAGCCAACGGCTGGAGATCAGCCTCGACGCCACTCGCCACACGCTTCACGGGGACTTCGCCCGGCTCCAGCAGGTGTTCTGGAACCTGCTCAAAAATGCGGCCAAGTTCACCCCTGCAGGCGGAGAGATCCGTCTGTGCACCTTGGCCGTGGGGACGGAGGGGATCGAGGTGGAAGTCACGGACACCGGCATCGGCATGGCAGCCGGCACGTTGGAAAAGGTGTTCCAGCCCTTTGAACAGGCCGATACTTCCATCGCGCAGCGGTTCGGCGGTCTGGGGCTGGGGCTAGCCATTGCCAAGGCGAGCGTGGATGCGCACGGCGGCACGATCCGCGCCGCGAGTGCCGGTCGGGGGCAGGGTGCGAAGTTCACGGTGAGCTTGCCCGTAGAATTGTTTTAGCGGCACTTCACGTTCCGCAGAATCAGTGGGGAATGGTGAAGCC
>CAXTBX010000160.1:0-6982 GCA_964242205.1 uncultured Chthoniobacterales bacterium | reverse complement strand
TTTTCAGGAAGGTTGGACAGCGTTCTAAGTCAGGCAAGGTGGGCCTTCCCCCCGGAGCCTCTTCCTCATCTGCTTTGGAGACCATCCAACCGCCTTGAAATCCGTCGCATCATGCCACCTTGAAAATCGTCGCGTCATGCTTCTGACGCCGTGGAGATGCGAAGATTAGCAGTTCGGCGGATGGCTATATTTGTAAAGCCACTTCAAAACAGGCTTTTGTTTTCCGGGTACGAAGTTCCGGCGACGAGAAGTAAACACACTTCCATCGCGAGGTTTTCACGTATCAGAGCAGCCAAGGCCGACCTAGCGTCGACCTCCTTCCCATGTGGCTTTCGACCCTCGTTCCCTATGAAAATCCAGGCGGCCATCTTCGACATGGACGGTACGTTGGTCGATTCGGTGGATCTGCATGCGCAGGCCTGGCAACGCGTCCTCGCCGAGTACGGCAAGGGCATCCCCTACGACACGGTTCGCTCCCAGATCGGCAAAGGCTCGGACACGTTCCTGCCTACTTTCTTCGACGAGGAGGAATTGTCCGAGATCAAGGAAAAGATTTCCAAACGTCGTTCGTCGCTTTTCACGGACGAGTATCTCGACCAAGTGAAGCCTTTTCCGCAGGTGCGCGAACTCTTCGAGCGGTTGCACGCCGCTGGCATCAAGATTGCCCTGGCCTCCTCGGGCAGCGCGGGAGAGATCAAGCACTATCAGAAGCTGCTCAATGTTACAGAGTTAGTGGACGAAGTCGCCACCGCCGATGATGCCGAAAAGTCCAAGCCACATCCCGACATCTTTCAGGCGGCTTTGGACAAGCTGGGCAAGAACATCGTGCCCGCCAATTCCTTTGCCCTTGGCGACACGCCCTACGATGCGGATGCCGCCGGCAAACTCGGGCTGCGCACGGTCGGCATGCTCTGCGGCGGGTTCTCCGAGGAGAGTTTACGGGACGCGGGGGCCACGACCATTTTCCACGATCCTGCCGACCTGTTAACGCGCTACGAGCAGACGCCTTTCGCAGGTAATTAATCCGACGTTCCAATCTGCGCTGCACCATTTCCGAATGGGGGCAGCACCAGCGCCATCAGATCCATTTCTCCATCAAACCCGAATCCACATGAACCCATCCGACATCAAAGAACACCTCCCCGTACTCGGCTCCGACGGCGGCCACGTTGGCACCGTTGACCACATGGACGGCACCGACCGCATCAAGCTGACCAAGAACGATCCGACCGCTGGTGGCGAGCATCACTTCATCCCGCTCGCTTGGGTGGAGCGTGTGGACGAGCACGTCCATCTCAACAAGCCCACCGCCGAGGCCCGTGCCGAGTGGCAGGGCCAAGACGCCAGGTAAAGGTGCCTTCCTTTAACGACCACAGGATCTCCAAGGGGGCTCCTGTGGTCGTTCCTTTATCTGCCGCTGTCCCTAATTGCCATTTGCTCACTCTCCACAGCCGTCTCGTTCGTTCGCTGTTTATCACCAGAGTGGTGCAGTGACTTTGCTACATGAAAAAGTTCACCACTACCTTCCTCGCTACCCTGCTCCTCTCCGCCCTGTGTTTCTCTGTTTTGGCAATTGATAAAGGCACCGTGCAACCTCCAGGCACGGTCGACCTCAAGCCGGATCAATACATCTGGAATCCCGAGGCTTCTCCTAGTGGCCCCGTGGGCATTATTGTGGACCTCACCAACCAGACGATCTACGTCTACCGCGACGGCAAACAGATTGGTCGCAGCGCCGTCAGCACGGGTATCAAGAGCCACCCGACGGCTCCAGGCACGTACACGATCCTGACCAAAAATGTCGAGTACCACTCCGAGAAGTACCACAAGGCCTCCATGCCCTTCATGGAGCGAATCACCTGGGACGGCATGGCCATCCACGGCGGCAACAATCCCGGCAAACCTTCCTCCCACGGTTGCATCCACGTCCCGCTCGACTTTGCTGAGAAGCTCTACGGCATCACGAAAGAGGGCGACACCGTCTTGATCAGTGACCTGAAGGAAGCGCCGGGTGACACCGTCGCCCCGGGCCTCGTGCCCCAGCAAGTCCCTGCCCTCGCGCCTGATCCGAAAAGCAACGTCGATGCTCCCCGCGGCGGCCCCGCGCCGACCGACGTTTCTCCTGACGCCACCCCGATCCCGGCACCCGCATCCACTCCGAATACCTCTGCCGACGCATCACCCTCCGCAAGCCGTTGGAATGGACCGGAACGCGTCTCGTGGAAGCTTTCTCCGAAAACTCCGCCTCTACTGGCATCGTCTGAGGACCGGTTTAGGACCCATTGATTCTTATCCCTAAAGTTTATCTGCTCGCGTCGTGAACCGGTGGGTCATACACTCGCCGAGATGTCGTTTCAGAGTGAACCCGCCAACTCACCCGATGCGGCGGTGGACGCCGCTAATCGCCAGGGACCGGCGTCGCAGACCGCAGAAACGGAAAAGCTTCCTCCCATCTCGCCGGATTTCGTGGAGGAGGCGCTCGGTGAAAACCTCGATGATGCCGTCCCCACCCGCGGCTACCGGTTGACGCCCATCGTTGGCTTGGGTGGCTCGGCGGGAGGCATCCAAGCACTCAGCGAGTTCTTCCAGGCAATGCCCGCCGATTCGGGCCTCGTTTTCGTGGTGGTCCTGCACCTGCCGCCGGAGCGGGAAAGCTCCCTGGCGGAATTGCTCCAACGGGTAACCCCAATGCCCGTGGTGCCAGCGGAAGACGGGGTCAAGGTGGAGGCGAACCATGTCTACGTCATTCCTCCGGGCAAGCATCTCGTGTCGACTGACGGGCATTTGCGCCTGACGCCTTTGCAGCCAGCGCGCGCACGGGGAGTAGCGGTGGACATCTTTTTTCGGACACTTGCGGACACGCACGGCCCGCACGCCGTGGCCATCGTGCTCTCGGGCGCGGACGGCGACGGGGCCGTCGGCCTCAAACGCATCAAGGAGCGCGGCGGCCTGACGATTGCGCAGCACCCGGACGAAGCCGAGCACGACAGCATGCCGCGCACGGCCATTGAGACCGGCATGGTGGACTGGATGCTCACGGTCGGGGAGATGCCCGCGCGTCTGCTCGAATACACGCAGCGGGAGGGCCGCCTGAAATTGCCGCCCGAGGATGGTCCGCAGCCAGCGGAACCGATCCCGCAGAGCCGCGATGACGGGGAAGCTGAATTGCGCGAGGTGCTCGTTTACCTGCGTACCCGGACCGGCCACGATTTCACCTACTACAAGCGCGCCACGATCCTGCGACGCATTTCGCGCCGGATGCTCGTCAACGGCATGGAGGACATGCCAGCCTACCTCGAATTCCTGCGTACGCATGTGGACGAGGAAGGCGCGCTCTTGCAGGATTTGCTCATCTCGGTGACGAACTTTTTCCGCGACCGCGAGGCGTTTGCGGCTCTCGAAGCACAGATTCCCGGACTCTTCCACGGGAAGGGAGCTAGCGATACGGTGCGGGTGTGGTGCGCCGCGTGCGCCACGGGCGAGGAAGCCTATTCGATTGCGATGCTGCTCTGCGAGCACGCTGCCCAACTGGCAGCCCCGCCGACCCTGCACGTCTTTGCCACCGATCTGGACGAGGCGGTCGTCAAGCGGGCACGCGAGGGCATCTACCCCCCATCCATCGTGGCGGACGTGAGCGAGGAGCGCACGCAACGCTTTTTCACGAAGGAGGATCGCGGCTACCAGGTGCGGCGCGAACTGCGCGAGGTGGTGCTCTTTGCCGTGCACGATCTGCTCAAGGATTCGCCCTTCTCCAAGCTCGACCTCGTCACCTGCCGCAACCTGTTCATCTACTTGAACCCGGATGCCCAGAAGCGAGCGCTCGACATCTTCCACTTTGCCCTGCGGTCGGAGGGGCGGCTCTTCCTCGGCACGTCAGAGACGGTGGATGGCGCGGGAGAACTCTTCGAGACGCTGGACAAGAAGCACCGACTCTACAAACGTCGGCCCGCCGTGCGGATCGGATTGCCGGTGCCAAGCGGCCCGGGCACGATCTCGCGTTCGCTCCACGAGCGGGAGAGCGCGGCTTCGCGCTCGGCGGCCTCCACCACCTCCACGCCAGTCGCGCCGCTGTCACCGCAACCCGACACCTCCGCGGGCAGAGCGGCGTCCGCAGGCGAGTTGCACTGGCGCTTGTTCGAGCAGTGCGGGCCGGACTCCATGCTCATCGATGGACAACAGGACATCGTGCACCTTTCGGCGGCGGCCAGCCGCTACCTGCAATTCGATCCGGGCGAACTCACGAAGAACCTGCTGCGCGCCGTGCATCCCATGTTGCGCATCGAACTGCGCACAGCACTCTACCGTGCCGCGCAAACGCATCAGCCAACCGAGGCGCTGGACGTGCCGATCGATCTGGACGGCCAGCGGCAGGCCGTGGACATCCGGGTCTCCTGCGCACCGGAGATTTCCCCCGATCATTTTCTGATCGTCTTCCTGCGCCGGGCAGCATCTCCAGCAGCGAACCCGTCGCCATCCGAGGATGACACCAGTTCGCAACAGCTCGAACGCGAACTCACGGGGCTGAAGGCGCATTTGCGCGATGTCGTGGAGCAGTACGAAGCGACCACCGAAGAGCACAAAGCGGGCAACGAGGAGCTTCAGGCCACCAACGAGGAATTGCGTTCGGCCTCCGAGGAACTGGAAACGAGCCGGGAAGAACTCCAGTCGATCAACGAGGAACTCACGACGGTCAACCAGGAGTTGAAGGGCAAGGTGGATGAACTCGGCCAGGCGAACGGCGACCTGCGCAACCTGATCAACGCCACCGCCATCGCCACGATCTTTCTCGACCGGGAACTGCGCATCAACCGTTACACGCCCACGGCGACCGCACTCTTTAACCTGATCCCGAGCGACGTGGGCCGTCATCTCTCCGACCTGCGGCACCGGCTCGAATACCCCGAGCTGGAACGCGACGCCGAGCGCGTGCTCGCGCAGCTCGTGCCGATTGAGCGCGAGGTCGGCAAGGTGGGCGACGGCTGGTTCCTGGCCCGTCTGCTGCCTTACCGTACGGTCGATGACCGCATCGCGGGTATCGTGCTCACGTTCGTGGACGTGACGGAGCGAAGGAAAATCCAGCAAGCCCTCCAAGAAAGCGAGGAGCGGCTCCAGCTCGTGATGGACAGCGCCTCGGACTTCGCCATCTTCACGATGGACGACGAGGGCATCATCATGAGTTGGAACCACGGCGCGGAAGTTCTCTTTGGCTACAGCGCCGCCGAAATCATCGGCCTGAGTGGGATGATGCTCTGTGCCCCGGAAGACCGCGACTGGGGACGGCTGCGACTGGAAACTGCAACGGCGTACCGCGAAGGCCGGGCGGTGGACGAACGCTGGCACTGCCGCAAGGACGGCAGCCTGTTCTGGGGGAGCGGCAGCCTCGTGCCTCTCCGTCCCAAAGTCGTTCCCGGCGACGCCGTCCTCGCTGGCGTGCTCATGATCTTGAGTGACCGCACGGTAGTGCGTGAAGGAGCGCAAGAACTGGAAGCTCAGCGGCAGCAACTCTTGGAGGCCCTCCAGGCGAACGTGCGGGCGCGCGAAGAGATCGAAACGGCGAGCAACGCCAAGGACCACTTCTTGGCGGTGCTCAGCCACGAACTGCGCACGCCGCTGACGCCGATCATCATGGCGCTGGGCATGCTGGAGGGCCGTGCCGACCTGCCGGTAGCGGTCACACGCGCGCTCGAAATGATCGGGCGCAACGTGAAGCTGGAAGCGCACTTCATCGACGACCTGCTCGACATGACCCGCATCACACACGGCAAGATGGAGATTGCCCGGGAGCCGATGGATTTGCACGAGGCCGCCCTGCGCGCCGTGGAAGTCACCCAGCCCGACCTTGACGCCAAAGGACAGCGGCTCGAACTGGGTCTCTACGCGACCGAACACCGGGTCAGCGGCGACTTTGCGCGGCTCCAGCAGGCCCTTTGGAATCTGCTCAAGAACGCCAGCAAATTTACCTCCCAGGGCGGCGTCATCACCCTGCGTTCGCGCCACGAGCCACCAGACCGCGTCGCCATCGAAGTCACCGACACCGGCATTGGCATGGAGGCCGAAGTGTTGGCGCGGATTTTCCACCCTTTCGAGCAGGCAGACCCGGGAATCACGCGCCAGTTCGGGGGACTTGGTTTGGGCCTAGCTATCGCCAAGGCAGCGGTTGACGCCCACGAAGGCGAACTCAGCGCCAGCAGCCCCGGCAGTGGTCAGGGGTCCACATTCACCGCGATCCTGCCGTTGGCTGCTCACAACGAGCAGTCAGCGGAACCGGCGAAGTGACCGAGGCATTCATCATTTTGTTTAACACTACCGTTAGACGTTGGCTGCAAAGATAGGATCGGCACGGAAACTCGTGACGAATAAGGGCCGACCGAAATGCGGCTGCCGCTATTGGCGGCGACCGCAGGGTTTTCCGTCCCGTGAAGTGTGTACGGGCGTAACTTCTGTGTGTGTCGACTGGTCCGTACCTTTCATGATTCAAGAAGTTCCCATGCCGAGCAGAGACATCATCGTCATCGGGGCCTCGACCGGAGGGATCGAAGCCATGCAGGTGCTGGCAGCGGCGTTGCCAGCCGATCTGCCCGCTTCGATTTTTGTCGTCCTGCACACGGCGGCTTCCAGCGAAAATATTCTCCCGCGCCTCTTGGAGCGCGCTGGTCCCTTGCCGGCGTCCAACGCGCGCGATTGGGAGGAAATCAAGCCGGGCCACATCTACGTGGCCCCGGCGGATTACCATTTGATCCTCGAACCTTCCGGTTACACCCGGATCACCCGGGGCCCGAAGGAAAACCGGTTCCGTCCCGCCGTGGACCCGCTCTTTCGCTCGGCGGCGGCGGCCTTTGGCCCGCGCGTGATCGGCGTCGTTCTCACCGGCTGGCTCGACGACGGCACCGCAGGTTTGTGGGCGATCAAAGAGCGCGGGGGCACCGCCATCGTGCAGCGCCCGGAGGATGCGCTCGCTCCTTCCATGCCGATGAACGCGCTC
>CAXTBX010000159.1:0-8157 GCA_964242205.1 uncultured Chthoniobacterales bacterium | reverse complement strand
GCCCGACCGACCAGTGCGCCTGCGCGGACTGCCGGTTCATGAAGATGAACACGCTCGAAAAACTGCATGATGCGCTGCTGAATCTGTCGCCGGAGATCACGATGCCAGAAGAGATCCGCGCGCGGGCGGAGAAACCGATTTTGCGGATGTTGGAGTTGAGCCAGTGAGAGTAAATATATACCGGTCATTTTTCAACGGGACGGCTACTGCTTCTTTTTCTACAGTAACGATCATGGACCGATTCACGTGCACGTGCGTTACGCATCGGGCGAAGCGGTCTTCAGCGTTGGAGACGAAATCATCCTGCGTGAGTCACACGGTCTAAAAGTTCGAGAACTGGCAACCACCCAGGGACTTGCGGAACTCAATCAACGATTGATCGTCGAACAATGGCATGAGTGCTTTCCCTGACACGCCGCAGACCGCGAGCTACCGTGCTGGCTCAATCCACATAACCTTGGAGAGCGGAGCCGAGCTTCGTTTTCCTATCGCTGACAATCCCCGGCTGGCAAATGGCACCGAGGAGGAGTTGAACCGGATCGAGCTATCCCCCTTTGGCCTGCACTGGCCCGCGTTGGACGAGGACTTGTCGCTGCGCGGAATACTGGCCGGTGATCACGGTCAGAAGGGCAACGCCCGCCTCGGCGCGGCCCGCTGAATTTTGTCCTGTTCCAGCGGTGAGCATCGTTACGCTTGACGACCGCTCGGCAGCGGAACTTAAATAGCATGATCCCCATGCCCGCCGGCAAGCCTACCCCCACCACAGCCGCCACCGCTCCCCTGCGCACCGGCAGCTCTGCAGCGGTCGAGGACTACTTGGAACGCATCCTCGAACTGATCAACACCAAGGGCTACGCCCGCGTGGTGGACATCGCCAGTTCGCTGGGCATCAGCCAAGCCAGCGTCACCAACATGGTGCAGCGTATGGACGCCGAGGGGCTGCTGAAGTACGAAAAATATCGCGGCCTGGTGCTCACCACCGCCGGGGAGACCCTCGCGCGCAACATCACCCGGCGGCACCAGCTTTTGACCGATTTCTTCAAGCTGCTGGGCCTGCCCGACGACGTGATTTTTCACGATGTCGAAGGCATGGAACATCATATCAGTCCGCCGACGCTTCATGCCATCGAGGATCTGACGCGCGCGCTCCAACAATGCCCGGAAATGGTGGCTACGTTGCAACGCAGCGACCGTAGACGTGGTAGGCGCGCAACGGAAGATGCGCGGGAAGCCGACCTCCTTTAGCCGATGCCGTCCCGCGCTAAAATCGTGGCCGCCGCCGACCTCGCCGCCCAGCGCGATCTGCTGGACCAGCAGGGCAGGCGGCTCGTGTTCACGAACGGTTGCTTCGACCTCCTGCACATCGGCCACGTCCGGTATCTGCAAGGCGCGCGGGCCCTTGGCGATGCGCTCGCCGTCGGCCTGAACGCCGACGCGTCGGTGCGCGCCTTGAAGGGCGACGGGCGTCCGATCAATTCGCAGGACGACCGGGCGGAAGTGCTCGCCGCGCTGGAGTGCGTGGATTTTGTGACAATCTTCGACGAACCGCGCGCCACGCGCCTGCTCACGCAAACGCGCCCCCACGTTTACGTCAAGGGCAGCGACTACCGGCTCGAAACGCTTGATCCCGGGGAGCGCGCCGCGCTGGAACAAATCGGCGCGCGGATCGAACTCGTGCCGCTTGTGCTCGGCGAATCCACGCCGCACTGGCTCGCCAAGCCGACACAGATGCCGTTGGCCTGCACCGCCCGCGACATGACCCCGCCCCTCGTTCTCGGTGTGCTCGGTTCCGGCAAGGGCAGCAACTTCGCCGCCATCGCACAGGCCATCGCCGACGGTTGGCTCAACGCCAAAATCGCCCTCGTCGTTTCCGACGTGCCCGACGCTGGGATTCTGCGACTCGCCGAGGCACACGGCGCGCCCGCGTACTGCCTGCCGCCCGGGCGCTTCAAGACCAAGCTCGAACCCGAGCAGGAAACCGCGCTAGCCCGGCGATTGTACGACGCCGGGGTCGAACTCATCGCGCTGGCCGGTTACATGCGGCTGCTCAAGGAGCCGATGATCACGGCGTTCCCGCGCCGGATCATCAACATCCACCCTTCCCTGCTGCCGAAATTTCCCGGCCTGGAAGCTTGGCGGCAGGCGCTCGCTGCCGGTGAGACAGAAACGGGTTGCACCGTGCATTACGTCGATCTTGGCATGGACACCGGACCGATCATCGCGCAGGAGAGCGTGCCAATCCTGTCTATCGATACCGACGCCACTTTGCACGCCCGCATCCAGGAGGCCGAGCACCGGCTTTACCCGCAAGTAATCGCAGATTTCGCCACCCGCCGCGCGACATTTCTAGCGTGAGCAACTGGCTCGCACACATCCTGTTGGCGGGTCCCGACGACGAATACCGGCTCGGCGGCGTATTGGCCGATCTGGTTTCGACGGTCGCCGCGCATGGGCTATCACCCGGCATCCGGCGCGGGATCGCGCTGCACCACAGCCTCGACGCGTTCGGCGACGCGCACCCGGCGGCGTGCGCGAGCAACCGGCGGCTGGTGAGCGCCGGGGTCGGGCTGCGACCGGCGGCGGCGGGCATCGCCGTGGACATGCTTTACGATCACCTGCTCGCGCGGGATTGGCCCAGGTATTGCCCGACGGTTTCGCTGGCGGAATTTGCGGAGGCGTTCTACCGGTCGGCAGCCCGTGGCGACCCGGCGGTTCCGCCCAAGGCGCGGCTGGCGCTGGAACACATGCGCACCGAAAACTGGCTGGAGTCGTACCGGGATCTCGGGGAGGTCCGTACCGTGCTGGAGCGTATCCGGCGCAGGCTCTCGCCGCGTGCCGCTGCCGCGTCGCCCCTGCCGGCGGCGGCGGGCGTTTTCGAGCGAAACCCGACGCCTTTCGAGGAAGATTTTGCGCGGTTCTGGCCGGACATGGTGACCCACGCCGCAAAGTTCCTGTCGCTGGAAAAAACTTTGGTTTCCGAACGTTCCGGTGGAGCAATTTCGCGGCCCTTGCGGTAAGGTTGGCCTCCTGCCGCCATGCCCGCTTTCCGCCTGTTCGACCTCAACGATGCCCAGCGTGCCGCCGTCACCCAGACGGAGGGTCCCGTTTTGATCCTCGCGGGCGCGGGGACCGGCAAGACGCGCGTCATCACGACGCGCATCGCTTACCTCGTCGCACAGGGTGTCAGCGCGTCAAAGATCCTCGCCGTCACGTTCACGAACAAGGCCGCCGGGGAGATGCGCGAGCGCGCCGCCCAACAGTTGAACGACGCGGCGGTGTCGAAGAAACTGACGGTCTCGACGTTCCACGCGCTCTGCGTGCGCATCCTGCGCGGCGATATCGAACGGCTCGGCTGGAAGTCGAATTTTTCCATCTACGACCAGGGCGACTGCCTCGGCTCCATCCGCGCGATTATCACGCGCACCGCCGCCAAGGACGAAAAGCTCGACCCCAACGCCGCGCAGGCGCTGATTTCCAAGCTCAAGAATGATCCGCGCATCGCCGCCGGCGGCGCGCCGAGCGAACAAACCCTCATCGGGGCCGTTTACCTGCGCTACCAGGCGGAACTCAAGCGCATGAACGCGGTCGATTTCGACGATTTGCTGTTGCTCGCCGTGCGGATTTTGCGCGAGCACCCCGAGGCGCGCGAGAAATGGCAGAGCCGGTTTCACTACCTGATGGTGGACGAGTTTCAGGACACGAATAAGCTGCAACTCGACCTCGTTTCCATGCTGGCGCACGGCGAGCCGCCGAACGTCTGTGTGGTCGGCGACGACGACCAGTCCATTTATGGGTGGCGCGGCGCGGAGGTGTCGAACATCCTCGAATTCGAGCGGCATTTTCCGAATCCCACCGTCATCAAGCTGGAGCAAAATTACCGTTCGACCAACGCCATCCTGCACACGGCAAATTCGCTCATCAAGAACAACCCGCGCCGTCGCCCGAAGACGCTCTTCAGCGCCTACGGCATCGGCGAAAAGGTCAAAATTGTCCCGGCGCCGAACGAGCAGGAAGAGGCCGCTTATATCCTCTCGGAAATGAACCGCCTGCGGGCCAACGCCGAGGCGAGTTCGTGGGATGACTTTGCTATTCTGTTCCGCATGAACGCGCAGTCCAAGACGTTCGAGTTGGCGATGAAGGAAGCTAATATCCCGTACCGCGTCGTGGGCGGGCAGAGCATCTTTGACAAGCGCGAGGTAAAGGATCTGCTCGGGTACGTGGCGTGCCTACTCAACACAGATGACGACGCCGCGCTGCTGCGCATCATCAACCTGCCCCCGCGCGGGCTAGGTGACACGACTATCGAGCGCGCGCTGGATTTTTCGCGCCAGCACAAGATGAGCCTGTTTGCGGCCATCAACGACGACGCGTTTCTGGAAACCATCAGCGGCAAGACGCGCGCGGCCTTCGGTGCGTTTCACAACCTGATGGATCGGTTTGAATCCCGAATGTTGGAGCCGGGCGCGGACCACGCCGCCGTCACCGGCGCGCTGCTGGACGAGATCGGTTTTTATGGCGAGTTGCGCCGGACGTGCAAGACGGAGGGCGAAGCGACTTCGCGCGAAATCAACGTGCGCGACATGTTGCGCGATCTGGAGCGTTATCAAAAGCGCCAACCCGACGGTGGATTGCGTGGTTTCATGGACCGCGTGGCGCTCGACCGCGACCGACAGGAGAAAAAGAAGGAAGAACTGGAAGAAGCGTTTCCGCAGGTGACACTCATCACGCTGCACGCGGCGAAGGGACTGGAATTTCCATACGTGTTTCTGGTCGGCGTGGAGGAAGGGCTGATCCCGCACGAAAGATCCCGCGTCGAGGGCACCGTGGACGAGGAGCGGCGCTTGCTGTACGTGGGCATCACGCGCGCGCGCAAGGCGCTGACGCTGACCTACTGCATCAACCGCACCAAGTGGGGCAGCGCGGTTTCGTGCGCGCCGAGCGCATTCTTCAAGGAACTCGCGCGGGATCACCTCGAAATGGTGGACCTCAAAAAGATCCTCAACACTCCCGCGACGGAATCCAGCGCGAAAAGCCACTTTGCCCGGATGCGTGAGGCGGCGAACCGCAGGAGCTAAAGGTTGCGCATCAGGCGTGTCAGCCGAGGGGCGGTGGTGTTCCGACGCGTTGCGCCTGCGCCTCCTGTTGCAACGTGGGCGAGTTGGCCACCAGTTCATCAAGTTGGCGGCGAGCCATCCAGCCCTGGGCCATCCGGTAGAGCACGAAAGCGTGAAAGGCGGCAGGAAGGTAGGCGGCGAACAACAGATAGATCACGCCGTCGAAGGCGTAGAGGATCATCCCAACAATCAATGCCGTCCGTGAACCGTGCGAGGCCAGGTAGCCGAAGCTGCAGACGAAAAACGCGATGATCAAATCCAGCCCGAGATTAAAATAAGGTCCGAAGTATCCCAGGTTCGCCGCGAAACCGTCGGCGATCTGCGAAACCGCCAGCCCGGCCAGAAAGGAAACGTTTCCCTTGAACAGAAAGATGATCGAGTTCACCAGCGAGAGTGCGGCGACCCAGTAAAACCAGTTTGCGCCGGAGCGGATGGTGTGGCGCAAAACCGCGACGTCGGAGTGAAGCGTTTCCGAGAGAACCTCGTTCGACAACGCGTTACGCGGCAGCGGGTCGGGACGGGAGCGAATCTTGGGCCGGACAGCTTCGGGTGAGTTATCGGGTGTCATCGGGAACATGAAAGAACAGCCTGTCCGCGATGACAAACCAATAAAGGTCGGTCAGGAAAAAATACGGGCGGCGACATCCGGTGATGCCAACCGCCCGCCAAAACCGTCAACGTCGTGGTTGATACGGCCAACTATTCCTTCATGCTCGCCTTGAGCTTCTTCGCTTCTTCAAGATGATGAGCGACGATAGGCTCAACCTTGTTGACGTATTCGACCAGCTTCTCGTCCTTCACTTCGCCCATCGCTTTCTTGTATTCGGCCACGTCCTTCGTGTGGTCTTCGACGGCATGCTTGACGTAGGCCTTGTCGAAGGCCGCGCCCTTCACGTCGAGCATCTTCTTGCCCAGTGCCTTCTCGTCCTCAGGAGCATCGGGCGGGAAAGTGATGTTGTGGTTTTTAGCGACCACGGCCAAGTCTTCGTTGGCTTGCGCGTGGTCCTTGATCATCATCTGCGCGAAGTCTTTCACTTCCTGGCTTTCGGCGTTCTTGAGCGCGAGTTCCGCCATCTTGACCTCGGCGGCGTTCCCGGCACCCGCCTCCTTGACGAAGGCAACTTCCTTGGCCGTGAGCTTGACGGTGCCGCCGGGCTTGGCCTGGTTCAGTTCGCCTTGTTTGGAAGCCGCCGGATCGTTCGGCTGCGGCTTGGAGGCTTCTTCCTTTTCGGCGTCAGTTTTCTGGGCCTGGACCGCGAGCGGCATGGTCGCCAAGGCGCAGCCAACGCAAACAGACAACCACCAAGGACGAGAATTGAGTGAGATCATGATGTATTAGGGAATTTTGACGAGTTGACCCGGAGGCGGATTTACCCCCGGGTAAAACAGATTCGTTCTTACCCCGAGCGGTGCGTCTATCTGATCGGGATACGATCCGCACAAAACAAAAACCGCTGCCCGGCGGTGCCGGGCAGCGGTTTCATAAGCAGATTGGTATCGACCTTAGCTCGCGGCTGCCGCCGGTTCGCTGCTCCCGGCTTCCAGCGCGCGGGCCTCGACGTGAAACCCGAGCTTCGTGCCGTCGAGCGTCACGGTGACATGGTCGCCCGCCTTGATGTTGCCGCGCAGCAACTCCTCGGCCAGCGGGTCCTCCATGTAACGTTCCACCGCCCGGCGCATCGGACGCGCACCGTAGGTCGGGTCGTAGCCCTTCTCGATGAGGAACTCGCGCGCCGCATCGTTGAGCGTGACGTGGATGTCTTTGCTGCGGATGCGCGCCACGATCTTGGAAACCTCCAGATCGACGATGCGGAACAGATCCTTTTTCTCCAGCGTGTGAAACACGATCAGATCGTCCAGACGGTTCAGGAATTCCGGCTTGAAGACGCGCTTGGATTCCTCCAGGATTTTGCCCTTCATCGACTCGTAATCCTGCTCGTCCTTCGGCGTGCCGAACCCGAGCGACATTTGCCGCTTGATGAGTTCCGCACCGACGTTCGAGGTCATGATGATGATCGTGTTGCGGAAGTCGATCTTCCGGCCCAGCGAATCGGTGATCTTGCCTTCCTCCAGAATCTGGAGCAGCAAGTTCATTACGTCGGGGTGTGCCTTCTCGATTTCGTCGAACAGGACGACCGAGTACGGGCGGCGGCGCACGGCCTCGGAAAGCTGGCCGCCCTCCTCGTAACCGACGTAGCCAGGAGGCGAACCGATCAGACGGCTCGCGGTGAACTTCTCCATGTACTCGCTCATGTCGATCTGGATGAGCGCATCCGGGTCGTTGAACATGAAGTCCGCCAGCGTCCGCGCCAGAAACGTCTTACCGACGCCCGTGGGCCCGAGGAAGATGAACGAACCGATGGGCCGCTTCGGGTCCTTGAGGTCCGCCCGGCTGCGGCGCAGGGCTTTGGAGATCGCCACGACGGCTTCCTCCTGGCCGATGACCGTCTTGCGCAGGTCGCTTTCCATGGCCAGCAGCTTCTGGGTTTCCTTCTGCTCCATGCGTTGCAGCGGAACACCCGTGAACTTGCTGACGATGTGGAGGATGTCGTCCTCGGTGACGATAACTTCCTTTTCCTCGCGTTGCTCGCGCCAGTCGGCCAGAATTTTCTCCAGGCGGTCCTTGGCGTGCTTTTCGGTGTCGCGGAGACTAGCCGCCTTCTCGAAGTCCTGCGCCTTAATGGCCGCTTCCTTCTCGACGCGGATTTCATCGATCTCCTTTTCGATCTCCTTCACGTCCGGGGGACGGGTCATCGCGCCGATGCGGGCGCGCGCCCCGGCCTCGTCCATCACGTCGATGGCCTTGTCGGGCAGGAAACGGCTGGTGATGTAGCGATCCGACAGCTTGACGGCACTTTCCAGCGCCTCGTCGGTGAGCTTCGCCTTGTGATGCGCCTCGTACTTCGGACGCAGACCCTTGAGGATGAGGATGGCTTCGTCCACGCTCGGGGCCTCGACCTTGACGGTCTGGAAACGGCGCTCCAGGGCGGCGTCTTTTTCGATGTACTTGCGGTACTCATTGAGGGTCGTCGCGCCGACGCAC
>CAXTBX010000158.1:0-8391 GCA_964242205.1 uncultured Chthoniobacterales bacterium | reverse complement strand
GCCTACGACACTGATGACTCCCTCGGATAGAGGCGCTCCGCGTACCGCTTACGATTCTTGCGCCGTTTGGCCCAAAGACAATCTCTGTGGCCATGTGCCTTTATGCGACTTTGACGGATACAGAAGTGTACTACGCGCAGCCCACTGTATACCGCCCTGATTATTCAATCGGGGTTGCGCAATCAGGTGGGGATAACTCCGTTTACGCCTACTGGCTACGCATGAACGGTCATAATTTTTACCGGACATAGAAGCTTGCAGGACGCCGCAGGACAAATGGGCTTCCGAATCGTGCGCTAATCTTCACAATGCCTCGGCCTGCAAGACGGTCAGCATGTGGAAAATTTTGTTTGCAAAACTTTGTGAATAAGAGGCTTATACACCAATAAGCTCCGGGAGTTCATGCGGTACTGGGGAGGCTGCAACCGCTGCATCCGCGCCGCCCACAAACGTCAGTCCGTCAACCCATCTACAACAGCACTTTTTGATACCGCGTACATAAGAAAAGAGCGCAGGCCTGCAGCCCACGATCTTTCCCAATGCTGCGCGCTTCCGCTTTAATTGCGAAAGTGGGGCAGCATCTCGACCGCGACGGTCAGGGCTCGCGCCTTGACCCGGTTGGCCTCCCCGAACCACGCGCTGGCCAACCTCTGGTCCGGGCTCTGGCGGATCTTCCGGTGGTCCAGGTACTCGGTCACCCCGTTGTAGGCCGCCCAGAGCGTGCCCCCCACACCAGCTAGGCGGTTGCCCGCCCCCTGGTCGAAGAAGTACTCGCTCCAAGAGCGGTCCCGGACGATGCACTCGGCCTCGCTCTCCGTAGGCTGCCGCTCCTTCGGGTCCGGGAACACGTATCCCAAATACCGTTCGAGCCGGTTATGGCTCATCGGCACTTGGACCATCTCCCGGAATGTGTCGGCCAGTTCATCGAATTGGTGGTGGACGATGCCGAGCATCCGCTCCGCCGCCTTCATGCGCTGGTGGATGTCGGTGTGGTGGCTGAGCTTGATGCCCGCCCCGCCGTTGTTTAACGCAAGGGTGAGCGTGTTCTGGCAGACCACGCGCACGGGGGTGAACTTGACCTGCAAGCTACTGGTCCCGTCGTGGCTGTTGGTCAGGAGCAGGAACTTGTCGGTCAGGTCGTCGCCGACCACCCGGATGCTGTCGGGCAGCTTGGCCAGGATCCACACCCTTTCTCCTTTGCCAAGAGCACCGGCGGTGTGATAAACCGCCGCCTGCTTTCCGACCACGGGGTCGAAGAAGGCGAAGGCCTCCCGGTTCTGCACGGGCGTGTAACTGCTGCCCACCACGCCGAGCACGTCGAGACTGTTCTCGCGGGCGACGGCGAACTTGTCGGGCACCGGCAGGCGCAGCAGGCTCTCCGGGCCATCGCTGGCGTAGAGCGGCAATTTGCGGACCTGCCAATCCAAGCGCGCGGCTTGAATCGCTTCTTGGGCGGTGGCGGGCCGGTCCAGCCGGGTACCGAGGCCGTGCCAAGGGGCACCGCCGACGTACATCATGCTCGCCTCGCCGTTTTCAATCATCAGGTTGTGGCTCATACTTTCTGTTCCTTTCTGTTTGGGTTGTTTCTGCGGCTAGAACGACGCAGGGCCGGACACCTCTATGGGAGGCATCCGGCCCTGCGGCTCGTTCGGGTGAGTGGTTGTTGTCGCTGGCTATAGGCGCACGGTTTGCAACGCCTTGAGCGTGCCGCGCACCGAGCGGATCTCCCGCTCACTGAGGCGGCGTTCGCGCTGCACTTGGCGCAGCGTGTCGGCCAGATTGTTCAGGTTCGTGACGGCTCCCCGGAGGGTGGCCTTCACTGCCTCGATCTGGTCGAGCGCCTGCTCCAGGCTGTTCTTCTCCTCGGGCGAGGTGGTGTCGGTGGCGACGGGCGGGTGCCCGGTGCCGTTGGTGTTTCCGTTCTGCATGGTGGTATTCCTTTCTTGGGTTTGGTTGGGGTTGGGGTTGAGTGTGGCGGGTTGATCCGGCGCGGCGTCGGGGGACGCGGCAGCCGGGGTGACGGGGCGGACCGGCGTTGACACCGGGGCGATGGCATCGACACGCACGGGCATGACGATCATCTGGCGGCTGGCTCCATCGCTGAAGCGCAGGGGCTGCAAGGGCTCCTGCACGCCAATGGTCCGCAACCCGAAGCTCAAGGCCTTGAGCAGGTACTGCCGGTTGACGTACACGGTGGCCGGATCTCCGCTGATGGAGACGCCGGGCACTTCGACTTCCGTGGCGCGCTCGTGGCCCTTGTTGCTGCCGCGCAGGTAGAGCCTGCCACTGATCGTGTAAAGGCCGACCGTGTGGTTGGGATCCTCGTCGCCCGGCAAACGCGGGACGATTCGGCCGATGGCTTCCGCCGCCTCGTCGCTGACCTCGATCTGTCCGCTGAACGCCTGGACATCCCCGGTGATAGTTCGCCAGTTGGGGTAAGTGCCCTCGATCTGCCGGGTCGTGAACGTCCAGCGGCGGCTCTCCAGCCGCAGGTAACCGCCCTTATCCTTGGTAGGAGGTTGCACCGCCAGCTTCCACTGGCCGTCCTTGACGAAGCCGCCCCAGGACAGGAAGCGGTGGTCCGGAATCAGGACAGAGGAAGGCAAGGCGAGGTGCAGGCTGTTGCTGGCAAACAGGTGCCGTCCGTCCGTGGCTACCGCGTAGTGGCCCCCGGGCTTCGAGACATCGAGATACGCCCCGTTGAGGATGGCGCGCGTCTCGTCGCCGCTGGCGCAGGCCAAGGCGTCGAGCAACGTGGCCCGGGCCGCCTCGTCCAAGCTGACGGGCGTGGAAGTGATCTGCGGTACCGTGGGAAAGTCCTCGACGGGCTCGGTGGCAATGACCTGCTCGACCGGGTGGCTGCCGATGCGAAGGCGCAGGAGCAGCCGGTCCGCGCCGAGGCTTTCCAGTTCGAGGGTCTCGTCCCCCGGGCAGGTCTTGGCGTGCTTCTGCAACTCGGCGAAGGGCACGAGGCAGCGCACGGGCTCGCCCGCCTGCGCCGGGGCTTCCAAGCGCAAGGAGAGGAAGGTGTCCAGGTCGGTGGCGGTGAGATGGACCCAGCCTTGGTGGTCCCGTTCGACGCAGACGCTTTGCAGGACAGGCAGGGTGCTTTTGCGCGAGATGACTTTGGTGAAGCCGTTGATGGCCGTCTTAAGTTCGGCCACGGGCAGTTTGATGGTGGAGTTGGTGTGCATGGGGATATGGGTGACTGACGTTTTTGTTGGGTTGGGTGTGGGTGAAAAGCGGAACGGCCGGGGCACCCCATCGAAGGAGCGCGCCCGGCCGTTGCCGCCGTGGGGTGGTGGTTGAACCGAATCGGTCAGACCCGGATGGTGAGGGTGGCCGCGGGTTCAGGGCGGTACTTGAGCTGGCTGACCGTGCATTCCGCCGGTGCAATGTCCTCGCGCTCGCCCAAGTACACGGGTTGGTAGACCGCACCGCTCTGCTTGAAGGCGTAGAGGTAGCGCACCTCCACGACGCTGCCCGGTCTGGGCATGGCGTGGTTGGCCGGGATGGTGACGTTGCCCGCCTCCACGATCTCGCTGCCCTCGTACAGACCGAGGGACACGCTACGTTTGGAGGGATGCGCCAGCGTGACCACGAAGCTCGCGCTTTCCACGAACTTGTGTTTGAGCTGGTCGGGCGTCGATCCTGACGCTTTGCCCGGTCGGTAGCGTGCCGTCAGGCTTTTGAACACGATGCCTTCCTTGCCTTCCCGGCGCAGCCGGTTGAGCAACGCGCTCTTCTCCTGCCAATCGTAGGCGGTGCGGACGGCCACGAGCGCGCGCGAGTCTGGCGGCAGGAGGCGGCCTAGCAGGCTTAGCCGGTCGGCGTAGGGCGTCGAGCGATAATCGGTGCCCGCGAGTTCGAGCAGGTCGAAGACCCTGAGCATGTCTCCCACGGCCTCCCCGTCGAGCAGGAAGTCGCCGGGCATGGACGCGGCCTCGGCGGTTATAGGCGCGGGCACGGCGACGATGAGTCCCTGGCGGTTGATGCCTTCGACGGTGTCGCCGCGTTTGCGGAGCAGGAGGCGTTTGCCGTCGTGCTTTTCCTGCGCGCAGAAGAGTGGATTGAGCAGCAGGCTTTCCAAAGCGCGCTCATCCTCGACCGGCGTGAGCAACTGCGGCAGGATGCCCGTGCTGCGGCCCTCGTGGCCGGTGTGCTGGTAGGGCGCGCTGTCTTGGCCGGGCGTGTAGCCCTTGGCCACCTTGGAGGCGACGAGCTGGTTGTAGGTCCGCAAGGCCGTGTCGTAGTCCACGGGCGCGGGTGTCTTGGTGCCGCTCTGGAGCGTCGAGCCCCGGCGGCCATAGGCGAAGCGCACGACGAAGCGATCCGGGCTGCCGTCGGCTTCGAGGCTGGCGTGGTAGACTTTGTCAGAGTTGCCCTCCCGGTAGTAGAGGGTGATCTGCTTGAGTTCCTGGTTAGTGACTGTCATGGGTTGGTTCCTCTCGTGATGAAGTGATAAGTGCGTGTTTGGTTGGGGGGTTAACTGGTTGTGCGTGGCTGAACGCAGCACGGCCCGCCTGCCGGTGAGGGCAAAGCGGGCCGTGGTGGTCCGTGAGTTTGGTGATGAGGTGCGCTTAGCGGCCAAAGAGCCGACGCCAGAGCAGCAGCGCGCCCTTGCAGCCCAGCAGAAAGACGCCGACGCCCAGAGGCAGCAGCATCAACTGATGGACCGCGAAGGCGAGCAAGCCGGTCCAGGCGACGAGCTGGCCGAGCAAAAGCGTGACCATCGGCGCGACCAAAAGGACGGCGATGGCCAACAAGCACCAGAACAGCAGGCCCCGGCGCAAAGCCGAGCGCAGTCCTCCGCCGGGGGAGAGCCAGTGCTCAAGCCGGGCAGCGGAGAAGCGCAAGACCTCGGCCGCGCGCTCCAGAGCAGGTAACTTGCTCAGGTCACGCGCGACTCGTGGCCGTGGCACCGTGGCACCGGCCGTTGCGCCGATGACTCGGTTGATCAAAGGCGCATGGTGACCGGCCTTAATTGGCGCGGACAGATGCAGACGACGGCGGTGGTTACGTTTGCTCGCTTTCATGGCGGGCGGCGGAGCCGAGAATGGTGCCGACGATGAGCAGGACCACGGCGGCAATGGCAAGGACGGTGGCGATGCTCTGCCAGCGGCTGCGGGCCTGCTGTTGTTGAACGGATTGGGTCTCGGCTTGCCGCCGCAAGCCCTGTTCGGTTTCGTACTGTTGCTGCCAGCGGCGGCTCTCCTGCTCGACGGCTGGCCGGGTCGGCCCGCACGCGGTGAGGAGACCGGCGCAAAGCAGCGCCAGCCAACGGGTGAGGAATAGTTTCATAGGAGTGTCTCTGTGATGGGTTGGGTTGAAAATGAAGCGGCCCGCTGATGCTTTCCCACGAAGGGAGAGGCACCGGCGGGCCGGGCTGAGGGTGATGGTGATGGGTGGAGGACGGGGACTATCCCGCCCATGCGCTGCACTCGTGGACGAACTCGCAGGTGGCACAGGCCAGCCCGGGCGAGGGCACGAAGTCCTGCCGCTCCAGCCCGCGCACGTAGCTCTCGATCAGCCGATACAACCGGTTGACTTGAGCCTCGCTGGCGGGTGGCAGGCTGACGACCACGAGGCGCGGCTGCTTGAGCTTGACCAAGTGGTGCAACTCGACGGCGGTTTCCTCTTGGCCGGTGTTGTGCCGGTAGAGGAGTGAGTACGCCGTGGCCTGTGTGGCGTGGAGCAACGCCGCCTTCTCCACCGTGGGCGTCTGGCCCACAGTTTTGAAGTCGATGATGCGTTGATCCTGCACGAGGTCGAGCACGCCGACTAACCGGGGAAGGCCGTGGCTTGAGAGATTGGCTTCGACCTGCACTTCTACAGCTTCGGGTTTGTCCGTGGTGAGCAAGCTCGTCTCCCGGAAGAACGTCTCCAAGAGCCGCCAGCCCGTATGCTTTTGCTGTTCCTGCTCGGCCATGCTCTCCCACGCCACGGGCTCATCGGCCTGACTGATGATCCACGCCTCTTCGTAGACCCCGTACATGGAGCCGAAGGATTGCTCCTTACCTTGCCAGCGCGTTCGGTTCCATGCGCGCAAGGTCTGGTGGACCATTGCGCCCAAGTGCAGGGCCGACGCCTTGGGACGGGCGAGCCCGAGCACGTGACGAAAGAAAAAGCGCAGCCGACAGGTGTGGAACAGACTCAACCGGCTCGCGCTGACCGTGGCGATCAACTCACCGATGATTTGCGCGAGCGGGCGCGCGGAACGCCCGGCGCGACGATGAGGGAGGTTTTCCTTCATGCGTTTGCGCTGTGCCTCCGATAAACCGCCGCACCGTTGCTCCGGCTGCCATTCTTCTTGGCGGGTTTGCCGTGGCGTTCGAGCAACTCCTCAATCAGACCGCTGGCCTGTAGACGGTTGAGCGTCTTGACGGGCAGGCCGAACATCTCTTTGGCAAGAGCTTCGACCTGCTGTTTGTCCAGACGGTGCTGCTCGACCAGCTTAAGGATGAGTTCCTTTTGCTTGTCCGAGCAGGTCCAGTGGTCGCCGGGCGGCTGGTAGGCAGAGGGGCTATTGGTGTGGTGGCCGTCGCCATTGGTTGGCAACGGCAGGGTTGATGGTTGGGGTAACGCTTCGGCACTGTGCATGCCGTAGCGGGTGGCATCGGGCAGAAAGCCGACCTGTTGGATAGCGTCGTCCACGCTCTGTTGGAGCAGGGAGTACAACCGCGCGCTCTCCTCGGCGACCTGGGCGAGGTCGGGGAGTTCGGCGCGGATGCTGACGACGTAGGAGTGACTGCTGAAGTTTGGGAGACCGAGTTTCTTGGAATACGCGGCCTCCAGGATAATTGCCATAAGGTAAATTCTTTCCGTGGGTGGAGAACGACCAACGGACGAACTGCCCGAATGGTTGTTCCGGGTGAATGTCCGATCAGCCGAGAGAGGCGGATGGATGTGGTTGAAGAGAACCGATCAATAAACGCGGCCCTTCTCAGTATTATTTAACACGGAAGCGGTCGCTGTTGCAGGCGCGTGCAGTCGGTCGTCGACGCTACTGGACGAACGTCGGAAAATCTATTCTCGTACCGGTGTCCCACCGGGAATCTCTGGACCAGCAGTTTGACCGACCGACTCAACTTCCATATCGAGGCTCATGCCTCGGGTTCACGTGCGCGTGCGGCAACGTTCCAGACCCTGCACAACGTGGTGCAAACGCCGCTCTTCATGCCGGTGGGCATCCAGGCCACGGTCAAAGCGCAACTGCCGCAACCGCTGGAGGCTGTCGGCGCGCAAATCCTGCTCGCCAATACTTACCACCTGTTGTTGCGGCCCGGGGCGGAGGTGTTCCGGCGGTTTGGGGGCATCCACCGCTTTATGCACTGGCCAAAGAGTGTGCTGCCCGACTCCGGTGGGTTCCAAATCTTCTCACTGCCGCATTCGCGCTCTACGACGGAAGCTGGTGCCGTGTTCCAGAGCTACGTCGACGGACGCACGATTCTGCTGAGCCCCGAGCGGAGCATCGAGACGCAGCAGGCCATCGGCAGCGACATCATGATGGCGCTGGATCAGTGCGTGCCTTCCACCGTGGATGAGGCCACGGCCCGCGCAGCGTTGGGCGTCACCTACCGCTGGGCAGCCCGCAGTCTGGCCACTCGCGGAGACGATTCACCGCATGCCCTTTTTGCGATCATCCAGGGGGCGTTGTTCCCAGAACTGCGCCGGGAAAGCGCCGGGAGTTTGCGCGAGATGCCCTTCGATGGATTCGCCATCGGCGGGTTGGCTGTGGGGGAAGACAGGTCACAACGGGAGGAAGTCTGCGAATACACGACCGACCTGATGCCGGTTGACCGACCGCGCTACCTGATGGGCGTGGGCACACCGCTGGACATCCTCGAAGCGGTGCATCATGGCGTGGACATGTTCGACTGCATCATCCCCACCCAAGTGGCCAAGCGCGGCGGGGCGTTCACTTCCCGCGGCTACCTGCAATTGCGCCGTGGCGTCTACAAGTTCTCCGAGGAACGGGTCGACCCAGAATTGCAAGTGCCCGACCTGTACGCGCTATTCCCGTGCTTACCTGCATCATCTGATCAAGACTCAGGAGACTTTGGGCTGGCAACTGCTCGGCCAGCACAACCTCTACTTCTACCATCGGCTAATGCGCGAGAGCATCCCAGCAGACCGGTTCATGGAGTTCTGCTGGACCAAACGGGTAAGTCTGTAAGAGGACGACCTCGACTGCCCGGCCGTCGTGCCTCGGGTGAAACCCGTCAAAGCTTGTCGGTTGGGAGATTACAAGGTCCACGTCGCGCCGGAAGGCTTTGCCAGCATCCGGCAGATTTCCTCCGCCGAAATCATGCATGCGCGCACTCCGCCTGCGGAGGGTAAGCGGTACGCGGAGCGCCTCTATCCGAGGGAGTCATCAGTGTCGTAGGCATA
>CAXTBX010000157.1:0-8447 GCA_964242205.1 uncultured Chthoniobacterales bacterium | reverse complement strand
AGCACCCCGAGAACCACCTCGACGCCATTCACTTCTTCATCATCAGCTACAACCTCGCCGTCAAACAGCGGGCAACACACGGTTGATCACCACCAGATTTTGGACTGCCGAGCAAAGCTTGCCGTGGTAATTGGTGGGTCCCACCAGCCGCGCGCCCGCCAGGCAGTTCTTCCAAGCTTCCGGGTTCTTGGCCACGTCCCAGCTGATCGTTGGATCGCCGGGCGGCACCTGGGACATGAGGAAGTCGAACATGTTCAAGGCGCTGTAGCCACTTAACCGCAGGTGGTTATGTTCGGGGTTGCGCTGGCTGATCAGCAGATACCCATCCATCATGTGGTTAAGCACTTGGTAGTATTTGCCGTCCCAGGCCAGATCGTCGGACCGTTTGGCACGGACGTGGGGATCAGGGGGAGGCGGGTCTGAAACATAAGTCTCCTCAGATCTATACTTGTCGCCACGCCCTTGGAAGTGGATGTCCACGTCGAGATTGCGGGGAGCCGAACCGGGCGGCAGATGATGATACGGCGGGGCGATCTCCGTCTCCACGCAGCGATGGACGCCGTGAAAGTCGATGCTCCGGGCTTTGACCAACACGCTGGAAACGTGGTTGTATATATCTTGGATCGAGCCGGTGTCTACAGACTCCTGCGCGCGGGCGCTGGCGAGGATGCCGACCGCGAGCAGTGGCAGAGTAAAAAGTTTTCCGTCCATAAATAAAAGTTCGCCCGTTCAACGGGCAATCGTCATCCCCGGACGATAGCGAGGTAGGTCACGTTCTTAGCGGTTTCAGCCGCATCGAAAGCTCCCAGGAACTTCATGATTCCGCTCCTCGCATGAACCGCCGTGCCGAGCTTGAGGCTGGTGCCATAGCTAAGAAATAGGCTGGCGTCGATGATGGGGTCATCCGCAGACCCGGCAGGCTCGACTTCCAACCTGACGGCCACCACCTCGTTGTCTGCTCGAAAACTGCTCGACAAGGCAACCGGCACGGAGTTGGTCACCGTGGCCTCGCAGGCCGCCTCGGCTTCGGGCATGACAATGCTGGTGCCTTGCACATTCACATCCGGAGCGATGAAGACCCCGGCGTGTGGAGGCAGCAGCGTGGGAGAATCGACCGGCGGGGCGGCGGGGCGGGAGTACATGGCTTCGGTTAGGACGTCCACCAACTGCGCGTTGTTGGCTTCGTGCGCCGCCGCTAGGGCCAGTTCGCCCACCGTTTTACCGCCCGGTCCGGGCAGGTCGAGCCGCGCCCCGGCCTTAAGGAGTTCATCGGCCAACCGGGCCTGTTGGTTCCATTTCTTCTGCTGCGGAGTGCCCAGGTCGGTGGTGATGATCTCCCGCGTGTCCTTGGCGACAGGCGAAAGCGTGACCAAAAGCAGCGGGGTTCTGCCCTCCTTGTCCGGCAGATTAGGATCGAAACGCGGAGGATGGCCTGCCAACATCAGGCCCGAGATCATGGAGTTGCCAGCCCAAGCCGCCTGATGCAACGCCGTCCAGCCTGCACTGTTCCGGTAGGCGAAGTTCGGAGGGTGTTGCGTGAAGAGTTGCTCGAAGCTGGCCAGCCGCGCCTTTGCCTCCTGTGGAGACAGATGCCATTGCAGTTGAGCTTGGCTGGAATCCTGTTCAATCATGGTTCGGTAGAGGGTAAACTCCAGGTAGGAAGAAAATCCAAAACCATCGAACTGATCCACGCTGGCCCCATGGTCGAGCAGCCGCCTGGCCACTTCCACTTGGGTGCGCTTGACGGCATAAATCAGGGGCGTCCAGCCCGAGGATCCCGCCTCGTTTGGATCTGCGTGTTGGTCGAGTAGTTCGTTTACTTTGGTGAGATCGCCCTTGGCGCTGGCGTAGGCGAGATCGGACAACCCTTTCGCACCGGCCTGACGGAGCAAATCGACGTTGCCGAAAGCTCCCCACGCCAACGCCGCCTCCAGGGGAGTCAGATGGCCAGCCGGAAGCGGAGCGTTGGGATCGGCTCCACGTTCCAACAACAGTTTCAGGGATTTCGGAGCTTGCAGGGCGGCCGCAGACAGCGCCGATTCGTATTGGCCTGAGCCGCGCTCGTACGAAGCGTTGGGGCTGACGCCGTGATCCAGAAAAACCCGGACCTCGCTTGCCTGGTCACGAAAAGCCGCCGCGATCATCGCCCGCACCCCATTGCCCTCGGGGTCGAATTCCGCCCCCCGTTTGATCAATTCCTCGATGAAGCGGGCCTGCCCCTGCGGGGTATCGTCGGTCCGCAGGGAATAGTTGACGGCGCACTCCAGCACGGTCGCACCCTCGCTGTTTCGCGCCTTGAGGTCTGCCCCGTGGGCAACCAGAACCTCAAGCGTTGGTACGTCTTGCGCACGCATCAGTGGGGTTGAGCCATCCGGCTCCCGCGCATTCGGATCGGCTCCATGTTCGAGCAGGACACGGGCGAACCCAGAGTGTTGCGCGATGTCGTAGCCGCCGCAAAAATAAATCAGGGCGGGCATCTTTCTCTTGTTGCAGGCATTCGGGTCCGCGCCGTGAGCCAGCAGCACACTGGCAACCTCGGGGCTGCCAGCGACGAAGAGAAGCGGACTGCCCTCCACCTCGACCTTTGAAATATCCGCGCCCTGCTCGATGAGTTTTTGAACGCTGACGGCATCGCCCTGCTTCACGGCGGTGACGAGGGTAGGATGGGAAGAAGGCTCGACGGTGAAGGTGGAAACCTGATCGCCGGGATCGGTATCGCCTTGCGGGGCGAGTTTATAGGTGATGGCTTCAGGTATTTCAGTCAGGTCCCAACTGAATTGGATATTCTGATTGAAGGGAACGTAACCAGCCGCGGAAATCGCGAGCGTCAGGAACTTGGTGGTGTCCTTCGGATACTTGGCCAAGGCGAGCCCGTCGGCGGCCGTGAGCACCTTATCGGCGACCAGATTAAAATGGCTGATGCCGATGATCGGATAAACTTGCGCGCCAGCGATAGGAGCCCCGGTCTTCGCATCGGTCACGCGCACCCGGACGAGCCCTCCGAACTGGCGACTGGGCCTGAGCGGCATGGAGGGGGTGACAGCGCGGGTGGGATCTCTTCGGGCCACCGTGGCGGCGATCAGGATGTAGGAGGCGCTGGTCTCATTCGAGATGATTTCCATCGTGTCCACCCGCCGGTCGGGATGCGGATTGATGAGCACGCTCTTGAAGAGTCGCCCTTCGCCTTCAAAAGGGGCCTTGCCACGCCAGACGATCTTGGTAGCCGGATCAGCGACAATCTCGTTTTCCTCCGAATAAAGGCGGTCCCAATCACTGACCTGGTAGTTGTACTGGATGGGCAGGTCGGATTGCGAGCCGTCGGCATAATGAAGACGAATCGTCGCGATCTGGCAGCCCGGGTACTCGCGCCATTTGGCAGCGTGGACCAGGTGAAGCTCGTCGAAGTTGCGCCCGACGCCGATGCCTGAAAGATCGCCGGGAGAGGAGCCTCCGTGATCGGTATCTTCCTGGCCGGAGAGGATGATTTCGCCGCCGATCTCAAAGGGTAGACCGTCGATCGTCCTGGCTCCCGCATAGCTGGCGTAAGCTTCGTTTTCAATGGCGGGATCGCGGAAAGTTTTCGTGTGGAAGGGGGTGAGGTCGATGACATGCGGCAGCGAGGGCTCGGGATTGCCCGAAATGGTTTGAGCAACCGCGCGGGTGCCCCACCACAGTCCGCTCAGGGCTGAAACGGACAGCATCAGGATCGCCGTCAGACTGAACCAATGAATGCGAAACGCGGGTTGGTAACCAGGCACCAGCAGACGGCGGGCACGTTCCAGAGCGTTGCCGCCCCGCGCCTCGGGACCGCTGGCGGCGAGCATCGGTGAGGTGGCCGCCGTTGCAACAAGACGGCCACGCTCGATGACGGCTACCAGTGCCTCAACATAGCAAGCTGGCGATTGGCACTCTCTGGCGGCAACCTGGTCACAACACGCCTCCCGCTCCAGGCGCATCTGGCGGCTGATCCACCAGACAAACGGGTTGAAGAAGAGCAACGCTTCCACCAACATCTGTCCGAGGTTTGCCAGGTAGTCCCAGCGTCGAACGTGCGCCAGTTCGTGGGCGAGAATGGCCCGGATTTGTTCCAGGGGTACGCCCGTCAACAGGGAGGCAGGTAATAATACCGCAGGGTAAAGGACGCCCAGCATGGACGGCACGCCGATCTCGTCGCTGACCAGAAACCGTACGCGCCGCGTTACCCCCAACCGAGTGCGCAACTGTTCCACCAACGCCAATACATGAGGGTCAGCCAGGTCGCGGCAGCGACGCTGCAGGCGGCCCGCTCCCATTGTGCCTCTGAGGGCACGCAGCAAAGACACCCAGGCCCCCGTCAACCAGCTCGCTACTGCCCATCGCACCCACCTCCTCGCTCCGGAAGCGTCCGGGCTGCTCACGATGGAGTTGATGTCCGCTGTCTTCGTGTTGAACCCTCCCCCGGTTGGAGCGAGTGGAATAGCGGATGCGGAAGGGGGCAAACCTTCCGGCAATTGCTCGGTCGCCGTGGTTATCGAGTGGTCGCCGTGAATCGTGCTTGCCGACGACCGGCGTGGGGCATCCAACAGCGCCCATGACCCTACCCCGATGAGTACGACCAACGTCAGGGCGGCCGTGCTCAGGCCGTACCGCAGACCGGGGCGATGCGCGGGCACAAAGCGCAAGCCCAAGAACAATCCACCAGCGGCCAACGCCCCCTGCCAGAGCGTGTGCAGCAGGGCGTGAATCAGCGGCAGCCACGCTGGGGCATTCAGCCAAGAGAGAGCGGGCAGCGCGTTCATTTTCTTTTGCTTTTCGCTTTGTTCGCGCCGGGCGTCCCGCGCTGATGCTGGTGCATGTCGAGCAACTGGCGGATCGTGGCTACGTCGGCCGCGTTCATGTCGGTCTCCTGCAAGAGGTGTTGCATCACCTGCGTGGGTTGGCCGCCGAAAACGTTGGCCACGAGGTTGCGCAGAAAGGGTCCGAGCACGCGCGACTTGCTCACCGCCGGTCGCCAATGGTCCGTCATGCCTTCGCGGGTGCGGGCCAGCAGCCCCTTTTTCTCCATGACCTGCATGGTGGAGAGCACGGTGGTGTAAGCGCGCTTCTTGCCATCGGGCATGGCGGCGAGCACGTCACGCACCGGGGCGGGTCCGCCGCGCCAGAGCACGCCAAGGATCTGCATTTCCAATTCGGAGGGTTTATCGGTTTTCATCTCGTTGAGGTACTGTACCTATAGTATATACTAGGATTATAGTAAGTTGGTCAATGGGTCTTTTCAAAATTTCGGTCTTTGTTGGTGCACAGAATGGGACGTCCTCATGGGTGCGATTTGGTGAGCGTGTGCCCTGTCACTGCTGTTCCGCCCTCGGTCTGCCATGGCAAATCCGTTGGCGCTACTCGCGCTCTAACAGTGGAACGGATCGAACAACGTTCGCTTTTCCTCTTCTACCTGCAGAAGTATGGCTGATGGCATCTATATCGCGCGGACGACGGAAACCGGGTCGTCGAACCGGGAAAATACCGCCTGCTTCGCCCCCTCCACATGCCTTGACGTGCTTTATGATTCGTTTTCTACATCGGCCCCGACGTTCCGGATGTGGTTCCACCGGCCGGTGGCGCACGACGACCTGCCGCAGAAACTCGACGACTACCTCCGCCCATTCGCCTGTTGCTCTGCCAGCACCTGCCCGAATGCCGATGATGGTAAGTATCGTTACGATAGGTAGCTTGCGCGGCGAGCACAGCTAGCCTATCGATACACTCATCCCGTTTCGAACCGCTCCGCTCGTATGTTCCCTCGCCGCATCTTCACCTGCTCGCTCTGCGCCATCGCTGGTTTCGTGGTGTCCGTTACGGCCCACGCCGCGCCGGAAAACCTTGCTTTGCACCGTGACTACGTCAGCAGCGCCCCCAACACCCACGGCTGGGACAAACCCGGTCTGACAGACGGCGTGCGCGGCGACGATTCCTCGACCTGTTACGCCACCGACGAGAGTGCAACCTTCCCAAAGACGGTCTCTGTCGATCTCGGGGCCGTTCATTCGCTGAGCACGATCGTGTTGGCGGTGCCTTCGTTTGGCTCCACCAAAACCGTGGAGGTTTCCGTCAGCACGGACAACGCGGTGTTCACCCCTTTCGGCAGCTACGTTTTTCGATTGGGCGAGGTTCAGCGCGCGGTGGTCACCGGTCAGGCGCAGGCGCGCTACGTGCGGTTAACTTACCCGGATCATTACGCCGAAACACGCGGCGGCTACGATGCAAACTTTGCGTTCACCAGCGAACTGGAGGTGTACGATGGACCCGCCCCGGTGGAGGATCCCGCCGCCGCCGCCACGACGCCCGCCGTCAAAGACCTCGGTCGGCATCAGCAGTTTCTGGAACGCGTGGCGGTGGACCCGAATGTCGGTCTGCTTTTTCTCGGCGATTCGATCACCGACGGATGGCCGCGCAACGGCGAATCCAGTTGGCTGAAGTTTGCGCCCTACCACCCGGCGGACTTCGGGATCGGGGGCGACCGCACCGAGCACGTGCTCTGGCGCATCACCCACGGCGAACTCGACGGCATCCATCCCAAGGTGGCGGTCATCATGATCGGCACCAACAACGCGGGCCGCGGCGACATTCCTGCCACCGAGGCGGCAGGCATCACGAAAGTCGTGGAGACCGTCCGTGCAAAACTGCCGCAAACCAAGATTCTCCTGCTCGCGGTCTTTCCCCGCGAGGGCCACGACGCTCCAAACCGGCGCAAAAATACCGAGGCAAACGTCATGATCTCAAAGCTGGCCAACGGGCAGTCGATCCGCTATCTGGATATCGGCTCGGCATTTCTCGACGCGAACGGCGATATTCCGCGTGCCATCATGCCTGATGGCCTGCATCCCAACGCCAAGGGTTACGAACTTTGGTACCAAGCCATGTGGCCGACGCTGCAAGAGATGCTGCGGTAAATCTGTCGCGTTGGCGTCTGTGCTGGAGCAGCACTGGTCTTGCTGTACAACGCAGATTTCGTCTGATCTTGCTCCGATTCTGAGGACCAGACGGAGTGCCGAGTGGTGGGTGTTTTAGTTCAGTTGGTGCTCGAAGTCTACAGGGGATTGATCACCGAGCGCGCTGTGGAGCCGCGTTCGTGTTCCTGCGCCAGGAACAGGCCCGCCGCCGCCGCGCACAAAAAAAGCCTGCCGCCACCCACCTTGCCGCAGGTGCGCCGCAGCCTGCAGGCCGCGCTCCTCTACCTGCGCGGACGATGTCCCTGGTGTCACACCCACTTCCACCCGCCCAACTCTATCTAACAGAGTATTACTAGAACCCTTTGGATTAACCCAACTGACCCTCGCTCGCGCACCTTGGTTTGTGGCATAGTTGAAAGAATTGACGGTCTGAAGGTTGTCGCGCTTCTTGGGATGGACGATGTTCCGCGTCCCATGAAAAGCGCGAAGGACAAACCCAAGTCGAAGCCGGTCGGCGTCTGTTATCTGGTCGGCGCGGGGCCGGGAGATCTGGGGCTGGTAACGTTGCGGGCAAAGGAGGTCATCGAGCGGGCGGAGGTCGTCGTTTATGATTACCTTTGCAACCCGGCGATGCTCGCCTGGGCACCGAAGGGCGCCGAGGTCATCTACGCGGGCAAAAAGGCGGGCGCGCACACTTTGCGGCAGGAAGAAATCAATGCGCTGCTCGTCGAGAAAACCCAGGCAGGCAAGCGCGTCGTGCGGCTCAAGGGGGGCGATCCGTTCGTCTTCGGGCGCGGCGGCGAGGAGGCGTTGGCGCTCGCGCAGGCGGAGGTGAAGTTCGAGGTCGTGCCCGGGGTGTCTTCGACGGTCGCGGGGCCCGCCTACGCCGGGATTCCGGTGACGCAGCGTGGGCACGTCTCGCAGTTGACCATCTTCACCGGCCACGAGGACCCCGAAAAGGGCGGCAGCGCCGTCGATTTTGCGCAGTTGGCGAAGGCTCCCGGCACCAAGGTGATGTTGATGGGGGTTGAACGTTTAGAGTCCATCTCCAAGCAACTGCTCGACGGGGGGGCGGACACCGCGCTGCCCGTCGCGCTGGTGCGCTGGGCCACCACGGGGCGGCAGGGAACGCTGGTCGGCACGCTCGGCACGATTGCCAAGCTCGCCGCCGACGCCGGGTTCGAGGCCCCGGCGGTCGCCGTGTTCGGCGAGGTCGTCAATTTGCGTCGGGAGTTGAATTGGTTCGAGACGCGGCCCCTGTTCGGCAAGCGCATCGTCGTCACGCGGACGCGGCAACAGGCCGGGGCGCTGAGCGCAAAACTGACCGCGCTCGGGGCGGACGTTTTAGAGATTCCCACGATCCGCATCGAGCCGCCCGTGCAGTTGCGCGAGTTCGCGGAATTGGTTAAGGACGCTCACACCTACGAGTGGATCATTTTCACCAGCCCCAACGGCGTCCAAGCGTTTTTCGAGTGGTTCTACAAGCTCTACCAGGACGCCCGCGCCATCGGCGGCGCGCGC
>CAXTBX010000156.1:0-8451 GCA_964242205.1 uncultured Chthoniobacterales bacterium | reverse complement strand
GAAATCGCGGTAGCCCGGATCACCGGGGTATCCGTGCTGGGCGCTCCAGACCTGGCGGCTCGATTCGCGGTCGCGCGAGAACGCCGCCGGACCCGCCGGGGTAAAGCACGGCGCATAGATCGCTCGGCGCGGCCTCGGCTGACCGTACATCAGGCCGTGTGCGTCGAGGATGAACCAGCGGATGTTCGCCTCTTGGAGCACCTGGTCGATCCCGGCCACATAGGCACACTCCGGCAGCCAGATGCCCGCCGGGTCGCGCCCGAAGCATTCGCGGTAATCGTCGCGCGCGATGAAGATCTGTGCCCGGACCGCCTGCGGGATGTTTGCCATGAGCGGCAGCAGCCCGTGGGTCGCCGCGCAGGTGATAATTTCCAGGTGGCCGCTGTCCTGAAAGCGCCGGAACGCGCCGACGAGGTCACCCTGCCAGCGTTCGAGGTACTGGCGGCGGTTGACACGCAGGCGTTCCAGATATAGGTGCGCCGTGTCCTCCAGCCGCCCCTGCCCGCGCGTGCGAATCGTTTCTTTCTCCGCCAGTGCCAACGAGCGGTCGAGATAACGCAGGAAGCGCTCCTGCAAAAGCTTGTCGCGCAGCATCGCGCAAAGCGGCGGCGTCAGGGTCAGCGTCAGCGCGAAGGGAACTTTGTCGCCCGCCAGCCGGTCGAGCATCGCCAACAGCGGCAGGTAGGTCTCAGTGATGGCCTCGAAGAGCCAATCCTCCTCCAGGAATTCCGGGTACTCCGGGTGCCGCACGTAGGGCAGGTGCGCGTGCAGCACGAGAGCGAGGTAGCCGTGTTCGGTCATCGTCGGAGGAAGGATCGGCACCATAGGCCACCTGTGCCTCTGACGAAAGCAGCCCCGGGGAAATTCGCAAATTTTCAAGGCCATTGCCCTGCGGCGTTGGCGATTCGTTTAACAATGAAAGCCCTCATGTTCCACAAACCCGGCGACGTGCGCGTCGAAACCGTCGACGACCCCAAGATCGAAGACCAGCGCGACGCCATCATCCGTGTCACCGCGACCGCCATCTGTGGCTCCGACCTGCACATCTACAACGGCTTCCTGCCGCAGACCCGCCCGATGGCTCTGGGCCACGAGTTCATGGGCATCGTGGAGGAAACCGGCTCGGGGGTCGGCAACCTTAAAAAAGGCGACCGCGTTGTGGTCCCCTTCCCCATCGCCTGCGGGACGTGCTTCTTCTGTCACCACGATCTCCCCGGCCACTGCGAAAACTCCAACCCGGAGCACTACGGCCCCGAAGGCGGCGTGCTGACCCAGAAGGGCGGCGCACTCTTTGGCTACACCGACCTCTACGGCGGCTACGACGGCGGGCAGGCGGAATACGTCCGCGTGCCCTACGCCGACTACGGTCCGCGCAAGGTGCCGGATTCGCTCACCGACGAACAGGTGCTGTTCCTGACGGACATTTTCCCGACGGGTTACTCCGGCATCGACTGGGCGGGTGTGAAGGGCGGCGAGACGATTGCCGTGTTCGGCTGCGGCCCGGTGGGCATCATGGCGATGAAAAGCGCGTGGCTGCGCGGGGCGAAGCGCGTCATCGGCATAGACGTGGAGCCTTACCGGCTGGAACTGGCGCGCAAGATCGCCAACGTGGAGGTGGTCAACGCGTCGGAGACCGACCCGATTGAATCCATCCGCGCGGCGTCGGAAGGCCGGGGCGCGGATGTGTGCGTCGATGCCGTGGGCATGGAAGCACACCGGACGATCCTCGACAAGGCGCTCAACATCGTCAAAGGCCAGGTCGGCAGCGTCAGCGTGCTGGATAATTGCATCAGCGCGGTCCGGCGCGGCGGCTGGGTGACGGTGCTCGGCGTGTACCCGGCCAACTACGACTTCCCGGTCGGCAAGGCGTTCGACAAGGGCATTTTCATCGCGTGGGGCCAAGCCCCGGCGCACGCGCACATCGACAAGCTGCTCGCGCACATTGAGAAAGGCGAGTTCAAGGCCGACGACGTGATCACGCACCGGCTCAAGCTCGACGAAGCGCCGCACGGCTACGAGATCTTTTCCAAGAAGAAGGATAATTGTGTGAAGGTCGTATTGACACCGTGAGCAGGGCTGCTCAGATGACACGCTTTGCCAAAGAAGGGCGGCTCTTAATCAGCGCCGCCCCTGCTCTCTTTGGGTCTCTATTTATCTGGCGAGCGTCGAAGCAGAAAGCCGGTCCACGGGCGCGGGATCGCCGGTAGGTTCCTCCCCGTCCAGGAACGCGCTCTCGCACAGCTTCGCGTACAGCCCGCCCGCCGCGAGCAAATCGGCGTGCCGACCGCGCTCGATGATGCGTCCGTGCTCCATGACGAGAATCTGGTCGGCCCGGCGCACCGTGCTCAGGCGGTGCGCGATGACGAAACTCGTCCGCCCGCGCATCAGGCGATCCAACGCGCTCTGGATGGCACGCTCGGTCTGGGTGTCCACGCTGGCGGTGGCCTCGTCGAGGATCAGGATCGGCGGGTCTTTGAGCAACGCGCGGGCGATGGAGACGCGTTGTTTCTCGCCGACGCTCAGCTTGACGCCGCGCTCGCCGACGACCTGGTCTAAACCCAGCGGCATCCGCTCGATGAAGCCGCGCGCGTTGGCGGCCTCGGCGGCGGCGAGGAGTTCGGCGTCGGTCGCGTCGGGGCGGCCCAAGCGCAGGTTCTCGCGCACGGTGCCGTTGAACAGGAAACTCTCCTGCGTGACCAGCCCCACGGCGGAACGAAGCTCGGACCGTGGGATGTCCTTGAGCGCGCGCCCGTCGATGGTCAGATCGCCCGAGTCGAACTCGTAGAAACGCGTCAGCAGGTTGACCAGCGTAGACTTCCCCGCGCCGGTCGGCCCGACGAGCGCCACGGTCTGCCCGGCAGCGGCGTGCAGCGTGATGTTCTTGAGCACGGGACGCTCCTCGTCATAGGCGAAGCCGACGTTGTTAAAGCGCACGTCGCCCGCGACCGTCGTTGGCGCCTCGGTTTCCGACGGGGCGTCGGCGGTTTCGGTCGGCGTGTCCATGATCTCGAACACGCGGTCGCCCGCCGCCCGGCCCGATTGAAAGAGCTGGTTGAGGCTGTGCAACTGTCGGATCGGTTCGTACAAGAAGCCGACCAGCAGTAGCACGGCGGTGAACGTGCCGAGGTCCATCCGGTGTTCGATCACGGCGCGCCCGCCGAACAGCAACACCAACGCGAGGCCCGCGTTGGTAAAGAAATTCATCGATGGATTATAAATCGCCCACGTCCGCATGATGACGAGGCTCGCTTGGCGAAGTTGGTCGCTCACGCCGTTGAAACGGCGGTGCTCCTCCCGCTCGCGGACGTAGGTCTTGATCTGGCGGATGCCCGCAAGGTTGTCGTGCAGCAGGGAATTCATCGCCGAAGCTGCCGCGCGCTGCTGACGGTAACGCGAACGGGCGGTCGTGGTGTAGGCCAACGCGCCCGCGATCAGAAACGGCACCGGCGCGAGCGCGACGAGCGTCATCAACGGGCTGTAGTACGTCAGTACAGCCAGCACTACGACGATCTGGAGCACGGCGATGACGCCCTGTTCGATGCCGTCGATGAGCACGCGCTCGACGCTGGTCACGTCTTCGAGGATGCGCGTCATCAGGTCGCCCGTGGCACGGTTGTCGAACCAACCGAGCGGCAGGCGCTGGATGTGCGAATAGAGATCGCTGCGAAGATCGAAGATCACCTTCTGCTCGAACACGTTGTTGAGCATGATGCGCGCGGAGTTGAGCACCTGTTGGAAAAAGAACGTGCCCAGTCCGAGCATGGCCAACGGGAAAAGGCGCGAGGTGTCGCCGCCGTGGCGCGCCTGATCGACGACGCGCTGTGTGACTCCGGGGAACACGACCACGGAAAGCGTGCTGAGGATGGCGCACGCCAACATGCCGGAAGCGAGCGCCGGGTAACGGTTGACGTAGGAGAAAACGCGGAGAACCGAGTGACGTTTCTTGGGCTTTAGAGCGGTGTCGGAAGCGGAAGGATTCAAGGCGGGTAAGGTCGTGGCAAATGCCGCGATTCGCAAGCAGACACGAAGGTAGGGAAGCACCTCCGAGGCCTTGCCCGACTGTCTGTTGAATAGGACTGGTAGCCGGCTTGCGCCTGTGCCGCGAGGACGGGAAGGCCTCGGAGAGGCTTCGCTACTTGTTGGCTCAGGCCCCCAAGGCCCGCCGCAGCTCGTCCAAGCTCTCGCGCAATGTGCCGAGTTGCGCACGTAAATCGGCAACCTCTTGCTCCAGTGCCTCCAGGCGCGGCGCGTGGTCGGGCGGCGGTTCGGTTGAGGTTGCGCGCGGGCGTTCCCGGCTGGCGGCTGACGCTAGTTCCTCGGGCGACGGCTCGACCGGTTCGCCCGAGAGCAATTGCACGTACCGGCGTTCTTTCTGGCCCGGACGTTGCGGCAACAGGCGCGCGAGCGGTTCTTCGCCTTCCGCGAGCGTCCGCAGGGCGGCTTCCACGTCGGACAACTGCGGAAAACTGGCCATCCGCTCGGTGCGTCCGCGCAATTCGCCCAGCGTTTGCGGCCCGCGCAGCAGCAACACGCACAACAGCGCGGATTCCTGCGGCGAAAAGTTGTAGATGTCCGGGACGAGGTGCCGGTATTTCTGCACGCGGCTGCCGCCACCGAAAATCACCGTCGCCAGTTTCTTCTGCCGCAGGCCGTCAAGCGCTCCTTCGATCTCCCGCTCATTGAGCGTCAGAACCGGGTCGCGGTTGGTGGATTGGTTGCACGCGGCGAGCATCGAGTTGAGCGTCAGCGGATAGGTGTCCGGCGTGGTGCGCTCCTTTTCCATGAGGCAGCCCAAGACGCGGGTTTCGACGGGCGTGAGTTCCATGACAGACGCAACGTTTCACGCCTGATGCACCCGCGTCAACGCGGCGGTCCGCAAAATCGCTTACGCCTCGACGGTCACCGTGTCCCCTACCCTCAGCCGTGCCCCAGGCTGGGCATGAATGACGTTCTGGCCGAAGATCACGCCGCCCTCCGGCACCCGGCGGTAGCGCGCCAGGGTGCGCAGAGGTTCCGGCCCGCGGGCGAGCGTCTGCTGGTCGGTGGTCGTGACCACGCAACGCACGCAAGGTCCGGCGGAAAACAGCCGCGCCTCGCCGACGCGGTAGGTCTGCCATTGGTCCTCCATGTAAGGCCCGGGACACCCGGCCAGGATCAGGTTGGGCCGGAAACGGTTCACCGGCGGCGGCCCCTCGCCAATACGCCGACCGAGGTCTGCCACGGATTCCTCGGACAACACAAGCAGCGGAAACGCGTCGGAAAAGGCCACCGGCACTGGTCCCGATGCCACCGTGCGGTAGGCGTCCGGCACTCGCCCGGCAGGGACTTCGCGCCGGGAACGCTCACCCGTGCCGACCAGACGGCAGGTCAGCCCGAGCGTGTCGGATAACCACGCCGCTGCCTCGTTCCCGGCGTCATAGGCGGTCAGCGTATCGCGCCAGACGGTGACCTCGCGCGTCAGTGCACTGGATAGATCCCACGGCACGGAAACCGCGCCGGTCCGGTCGTTCTCCAAAGTCAGTAGATCCTCCGAGAGCGCCGTGCCGATCCGCGCCAGCGCGGGCGTGGCGCGTTGCGTCAGAAACCGGTTTTCCTCGTCTACGATCAGAAACTGCCGGTCGTGCACCAGCCCGCGTTCGTCGAGAACTGCCTCGCGCAGCGACACGCCCCGGCAGGATTTCACCGGATAAACGTAGAGAGCGGACAGGTGCGGCATGGCGGCACGAGCAACGCTCACGGCGAAACCGCCACGTCGACCCTGGTGTGCCAGCCGCCGTTTTCCCAGCGGTAGCTTACCCCCTTGAAATTCGGCGAGACCAGCGTCTGCCTGCCGCCCACAGCGACCATGTAATCAGGCTTCGGCGGACGCGGCGGAAAGCTCCCGATCGGCGGAATGATCAAGAACGCCCGCCCCCACCGCTCCTCAAAGGTCGCGTGCGCCTCGCCCGTCGCGTCCGGGATCAACGGCTGCGGTCGATCAAATGCAACGTCTTTGTACGAGCGGATTGCTACCGTCGCCCCACGGCTCGCCGCGGCCCTCGTCCGGGGGCCGATCCGCACGTCCAGACGGTGCGTCACCGTGGAATCCATCACGCCACCGCAGCCACTCAGGAGCAGCATCGCGCTAAGGTAAACGTTAAAGCGACAGATCATCAAATGGGTAAGCTGTAGCCACGGCACTCCGTTGCCGTGTCCGTCCAGCGCACGGCAACGGAGTGCCGTGGCTAAAGTAGAAATTCCGCTGCTCATCCAGATGAGCAAGCCTCTTTACAGAAAAACCCGGCGAATCGTTGCCGACGCGCCGGGTTCCTCATGGTTCTACCGATTGATCAATCCGCTCAATATCGGTAATGCGCGGGCTTGTACGGGCCAGCCACGTCCACGTCGAGGTAATCGGCCTGTTTCTTAGTGAGCGTCGTCAGCTTGACGCCGATCTTCTCCAGGTGCAGCCGCGCGACCTCCTCGTCGAGCTGCTTGGGCAGGATGTACACACCGGGCTTGTACGTCTCGCGGTTCTCCCAGAGGTCGAGCTGGGCCAGCGTCTGGTTGCTGAAACTCGCGCTCATCACGAAGCTCGGGTGGCCCGTGGCGCAACCGAGATTCACGAGGCGGCCTTCCGCCAGCAGGAAGATCGAGTTGCCCGTCGGGAACTGATACTTGTCCACCTGCGGCTTGATGTTGAGGTGCTTGATGCCGGGAAACTTCACCAGCGCGTCCACCTGAATCTCGTTGTCGAAGTGACCGATGTTACACACCACGGCCTGATCCTTCATCTTGGCCATGTGCTCGATGGTGATGACATCGACGTTGCCCGTCGTGGTGACATACAAATCCGCCCGGCCCAGGGTGTCCTCGATGGGGCACACCTCGAAGCCTTCCATCGCCGCCTGGAGGGCGTTGATGGGGTCGATTTCCGTGATGATGACCCGCGCGCCTTGGCCCTTGAGGCTCTGCGCGCTGCCCTTGCCCACGTCGCCGTAGCCGCAGACCACCGCGACCTTGCCCGAGATCATCAGGTCGATGGCGCGGTTGATGGAATCCACCAGCGAGTGACGGCAGCCGTAGAGGTTATCGAACTTGGATTTGGTGGCGGTGTCGTTCACGTTGAACGCCGGGACGAGCAGCTTGCCCTGCTGGTGCAGCTTGTAGAGGCGGTGCACGCCGGTCGTTGTCTCTTCGGACACGCCCTTCCACTCCTTGACGATCTCGTGGAAGATGTACGGCGTTTCCGCGTTAATCTTCTTGAGGAGGGCTTTGATAACGCCTTCCTCATGGCTCTCCGCCGGGGTATTCACCCAGCCGTCGCCTTCTTCGAGTTCGTAGCCCTTGTGCAGGAACAGCGTCACGTCGCCACCGTCATCGACGACCATCTGCGGGCCTTGGCCGTCTTTGTTGACGATGGCCTTCCAGGTGCAATCCCAGTATTCTTCCAGCGTCTCGCCCTTCCAGGCGAAGACAGGCACCCCGGCGACCGCGATGGCGGCGGCGGCGTGGTCCTGGGTCGAGAAGATGTTGCACGACGCCCAGCGCACGTCCGCGCCGAGTTCGACCAGCGTCTCGATGAGCACGCCAGTCTGGATGGTCATGTGCAGCGAGCCAGTGATACGGACCCCGGCGAGCGGGCGGTCCTTGGCGTATTTCTCGCGGATCGCCATCAGGCCGGGCATTTCCTGCTCGGCGATGTCGAGTTCCTTGCGGCCGAAGTCGGCGAGGGAAAGGTCACGGACGGCGAAGTCTTGGGTATTGACGGATTCTGCGGTAGCGGATGTGCTCATAATTATTTGGTTTGCGGTCGGTACAGCTACAACGGTGAGTGGTTTATTTGACGGCGGCTTTCAATTCTTCCGCTTTGTCGGTTTTTTCCCAGGTGATGTCCGGATCGTCCTTGCCGAAGTGGCCGTAATTGGTCGTCTTGGAGTAGATGGGGCGCAGCAAGTTGAGCTGCTCGATGATCCGGCGCGGCTTGAAGGAAAACACTTCCTTCACGGCTTCCTGGATTTTTTCCTCGTCTACGGTGTTCGTCTCGAACGTGTCCACGTGGACGCTGACCGGGTCAGGCCAACCGATGGCGTAGGCGAACTGCACCTCGCAATGCGTGGCCAATCCGGCAGCCACCACGTTCTTGGCGACCCAACGGCCCATGTACGCCGCTGAACGATCCACCTTCGACGGGTCCTTGCCCGAGAACGCGCCGCCGCCGTGGCGGCCCCAGCCACCGTAGGTATCGACGATGATCTTACGACCGGTCAGCCCGGTGTCCCCCTGCGGCCCGCCGATGACGAAACGGCCCGTCGGGTTGATCAAGAATTCGGTCTTGTCGTTGAACATCTCGGCGGGCAATTCTGCCCGGATGACGTTTTCCAGCAGGAAGTCGCGGATCGTGTCGTTGTCGACGCCCTCGGCGTGCTGGGTCGAGATGACGACGTTAGAAATCCCGACCGGTTTGTTGTC
>CAXTBX010000155.1:0-8656 GCA_964242205.1 uncultured Chthoniobacterales bacterium | reverse complement strand
GACCTGGGCCGCGAAGAATTCCTGCGCCGCACCTGGGAATGGCAGAAAAAGCACGGCAACATCATCGTCGAACAGCTCAAGCGGCTCGGCTGCTCGTGCGACTGGTCGCGCCAGCGTTTCACACTCGACGACGACTACGCCGCCGCCGTCCAGCGTGTGTTCGTGAATCTTTATGCCAAGGGTTACATCTACCGTGGCAAGCGCATGGTGAACTGGGACCCGGCGGCCCTGACAGCCCTCTCCGACGAGGAGGTCATCCCGCGCAGCCAGAAGAGCGCCCTCTATTACGTGAAGTACGAGGTGGTCGGTCAGCCGGGCCGCTTCTTGGAAGTGGCGACCACCCGCCCGGAAACCATCATGGCCGACCTCGCCGTGGCGGTGAACCCCGCCGACCCGCGCTATCAGGACCTTGTTGGCAAGCAGGTGTACCGCCCCTTCCCGAAGGCACCCATCCCGGTCATCGCCGACGCCGCCGTGGACCTCGCTTTCGGCACCGGCGCGCTCAAGATCACGCCTGCCCACGACAAGCTCGACTTCGAGATCGGCCAGCGCCACGGCCTCGGCGTAGTGGACGCCCTCCACCCGGACGGCAAGGTCAACTGCCCCGCCGTGCCTGAACTCGACGGTCTGGACCGCTTCGCCGCGCGCAAGAAGGCCGCCGAAATGCTGACCGAACTCGGCCTGCTTTCCAAAGAAGAAGCCCACGAGAACAACGTCGGTTTCAGCGAACGTTCCGAAGTCCCCATCGAGCCGCGCCTGAGCGAACAGTGGTTCCTGCGCTATCCCAAGACTGCCGAGGCCCTTGCGGTGGTGCGCGACGGCCTGATCAAATTCCTCCCGCAGAACTGTGAAAAACTTTACGCCCAATGGCTCGAACACATCCATGACTGGTGCATCAGCCGCCAGTTCTGGTGGTTCCACCGCGTCCCGGCGTGGTATGGGCCAAACAGCGAAACCAGGGTCCAGACCGAATCCCCCGGCGAAGGCTGGACGCAGGACCCCGACACGCTCGACACCTGGTTCTCCTCGTGGCTCTGGGCCTACGAGACGATGGACTCGGCCACGCGCGCGAAATTCTATCCCACGGACGTACTCGTCACTGGGCCCGACATCATCTTTTTCTGGGTGGCGCGCATGATCATCGCCGGGCTGGAGTTCACGCCCGGCCAGACCGCCGCACTGGAGGACAACATCCCTTTCCGCAACGTTTATTTCACGGGTCTGATCCGCGACAGCAAGGGCAAGAAAATGAGCAAGTCGCTCGGCAACTCGCCCGACGTGCTCGGCCTGATCGAGCAGTTCGGCGCGGACGGCGTGCGTTTCGGCCTGCTGCGCATCGCGCCGCAGGGCCAGGACATCCGCTTCGACGAAAAACAGGTTGAGGAAGGCCGCAACTTCGCCAACAAAATCTGGAACGCCGCGCGCTTCTACCAGATGCAGGAACCGGCGCTGCCCTTCGGCACGCGCCTGAGCTACCGGCCCGCGCCCTACGTGCTCGACATCGAATCCAAGCTGCGCGACACGCAGATCGCCGTCGCGGCGGCTTACCAGGAGTTCCGTTTCAGCGAGGCGGCCCAACTCCTCTACAACTTCTTCTGGAGTGATTATTGCGACTGGTTCGTGGAAGCCGCCAAGGCCGACATCGTCGGCGTGGCGAGCGTGCAACCGGGCGAGCGCGTGACGGAGCGCGGCATCGCCAAGCACGTCGCGCTGTTCACGATGTACCGCGTCCTGACGGGTTTCCTGGAACTGCTCCACCCGTTCATGCCGCACCTGACGGAAGAACTTTCCGAGCGCCTGAGTTTCCCGCCGCGCCCCGCCGCACCGGTCATTCCCGCGCAGGAAACGATTGCCGCCGAGGTCGCGTCGCAGGACCTGCCGCACGACACGCTGCCCGCCACCGAGGAGGCCGACCACGCCAGGCCGTTGCGCCGTTCGCAGTTTCTGCTCTACCGGCGGCTGGGCGACCCGCTCAACCTCTCGGGCACGCCGGAGGAAGTCGCCGAAGCGCGTTTCGCCACGACGGACCTCTACGACGCCGTCAGCGCTGCGCGCAACCTGCGGGCGGAATACGGCGTGGCCACGAACAAACCGGCGCGGTTCATTCTGCGCCTGCGCGACGAATTGCTCGAAGACGCCTTCGTGCTGGCGAGCACGGTCCGCGCGCTGACCCGGATGATCAACGCCGAGGACCTCGCGCTCAAACCGGACTACGAGGCCCCGCGCGGCACGCCGTCAGCGCGGACGCCGTTGGGTGACCTGTTCATGCCCTTGGACGGCCTGATCGACCTAGACGCCGAGCGCGCCCGGCTGCAAAAGGAGATCGCCAAGACGGACGCCGACCTGCAACTCGCGGTCAAGAAGCTCGGCAGCGAACAGTTCGTCAACCACGCCCCGCCCGCCGTGGTCGCCGAGCACCGCCAGCGTCAGACCGACAACGAGGCCAAGCTGGCCAAGCTGCGCGGGATGCTGGAGGCGCTGGGGTAGTAGGGGAGCGAACCGCGTCATGGAAACCAAATTTCCCACGGCTCAGGAGTATGCGTCCGAGACGGCGCGTTACCCGGCGCTGACGGTCGTTGACCTGCGCGTCGAGCAGGCCGCGGTCACTAGCTCTTACCGGAATCAGGTTCTCATGGAGGTGAATCAGGAGTGCCTGCGGCTGGCGGTTTTCGAGGGAGAATATCGTTGGCACTATCACCCGGATTCAGACGAACTTTTTCTCGTGGTCGCGGGCGAACTCCACATCGAATTTTCCGACGCCGCCCCGGTCACGCTGACCGAATGGCAGAGCATCGTTGTACCAGCGGGCGTCGTGCACCGCACACGCGCCGTCGGGCGAACCGTGAACCTCACCTACGAAAAACGGAGTGCGCAGGCCGTTTTCGTGGAGCCGCCGCCGGGCCGTTAGCGTGGAATCGGCCCGACCCCTTTTGCGGTGTCGGGCATTGGCGATACCGGCGAGCGCAAAATCTCCCGCCACAGATCCCGCCACGTCCCCCAGTCGTGGAAGCCGAACCTCTTGAACACCCGCTCCGGCGGCAATTGCCGGGCCAGCAGGTCCTGACCCGCCACGAACCGGTCCTGCGCGCCGTAGCCGAGCACCAGCGGGACGCGCCCGGGCTGGCCGTAGCGGCCCCGGCGGATCGCCAGCCAGAGTTCGCGCCGGAAATCGCCGCCCGCGATGGCGCGCGGGTCGGGCTGCCAGCGGTCCAGCCCCCCGGCGGCCTCAATCTCCCGCGCCACGTCCTTTTCGCCCAGGTACGGCCCGAGCGCCACGATCCCGCTGATTTCGCCCGGGTGCTCGTAGTCGTAGAAGATCGCTCCCAGCGCGCCGACCGAGCAGCCCACCAACCAGATCCTCCGGTAGCCCTCGTGGCGGAGCGGCGTGATGAGGTCGTCGTGCAGCCGCCGGGTGGCGGTGCGCTGGGTGTAATAGGGGAAATTCAGGTCCACCGTGACGGCATCCATCGGGGGAGGGGGTTGCCGGTCGAGGGACGCCAGGAACCGCTGCCGCTCGAAATCCCGGCCCGTGTTGCCCCGGCCTGGTAGGAAGACCAGCAGCGTTTTATCGCGCTTGGGGGCGTGGGACCCGATGTCATGACGCTGGAAGGTCAGCGGGACCGGCGTCGGTAGATGGTTATACGACGCGCAGCCGCCGAGGACGAGCGCCGCCAGGGCTGCTGAGAGATGGAGGAGAGGGTTGGATCGCATTGACTCAGAGGAGAAACGTCGGCTCGCGCTTGCCTGCCAACCCCCGCGCGCTTAAGGTGGAAAAAGACGCGGACTCATCCCGCCACCGGAAGCATACGCATGGAAAGCACCGCAGAGTTAAGAGAACACCTTAAAAAGCTGATCGTGGACCGGCTCAATCTCATCGATGTGACCCCCGAAGACATCGGCGATGAGATGCCGCTCTTCAAGACCGGGCTGGGCTTGGATTCCATCGACGCGCTGGAACTGACGCTCAACGTCGAGAAGGAATACGGCGTGAAGGTGGCCAACAGCGAGCAGGCGCTCCAGGCGTTTCAAAACGTGGCGACGCTGGCGGGTTTCATTGAGGCGCGGCGCGAGAGGCAGGGAGCGTAGGCGAGCCGTCGGCGCATCCCGCCGTCTCCCCGGCGCGTATTCAAGGGGTTTGTCATCCTTCGTCGCTAACACGGCGCGCGGTTTGCTTTTTGTGCATTGCTTATCAGCCCTCGCGCCGGGTATGGTAATCTTCCTCCGATGACCGCTGGTCTGCTCGCTTCTCAATTCTCCCCCGTCGCCGTCACCACGACGCCCCGTGTCGCGCCGCGTCGCGTCGCGTCTTCGGCGGTCGCGCTCACCGCCGCCGACTGCCTGACGCCCTTCGGCGATGCCCGCGCCTCGGCGGCGGCACTCTTGCGCGGCGAGCGGGCGCTACGGTTCCAGCCCGTTCTCGGCTGCGACGGCGGCGACCCCGTGCCGCTCGCGCTGGTCAACGAATGGCAGCCTGCCGAGGTCAGCGAGCCGCGTTGGACCGCGCCGTTTTTCGCGCTGCTGGCCAAGGTTCCGGACCGCCCCTGGGGCACCGGGCGTTACCCGATATTCATCGTGTCGAGCAACTTCGGCATCGACAGCATGTACGCCCACCACCGGCACCCCCGGGAAGGCGCGCACCTGCCCTACATCCTGCCGCAACGGCTGACCGCCTGGATTCGCGCGCGCATGGGTTGGGGGCCGAACGTGTCGCACTATTCACACGCCTGCGTATCGGCCAACCTTGGGCTGCTGTACGCGTCACGACAGGTCAACGCCGGACTGGCGGAGGAGGCGTTGGTCGTCTCTTACGATTTCTTGAGTCCGTTCGTGGCGGGCGGCTTCCACGCCATGAAGATCCTGCTGGGCAACGAAATGCCCGCGCCCTACGCCGACCGCGAGTTCGGGGCCATCGGGCTGGGCGACGGTGCGGCGTTCGCAGTGGTGTCGCCGACCGGCGCGGGCGGCGACGAGTTCCGGCTGGAGGCACAGGCCGGGTGCAACGAGATGTATCATTTCACCGGCAACCACCCGGAGGGGGTTGGGATGAGCGAACTGGGAGGCAAGATGCGCGCCGCGTTGGGCGGGCGGCGGGTATGGGTCAAGGGCCACGGCACCGGGACCATTGAGGCCGGGCGGCTGGAGGCGCGGCACATGGCGGAGATTTTTCCGGATGCGCCGCTGGTGAGTTGGAAGGGGGCCTTGGGGCACACGCTAGGCAGTTGCGGGTTGGTGGAACTAGCCATCGCCGTGGAGAGCATCCGCCAGGGCCGCGCGCCGGGGACGGTTGGGACCAGTGGGCCGTGTCACAGCGCGCAAGTGGCGACCTCTCCGTTCGACCTGGCGGAGTACGATGGGGTAATCCTGAACGCTTTCGCCTTCGGCGGCGCGCACTATGCCTGTTTGCTCGGTCATGATTAAATGCCTGCCCGGGTTTCCGCCGTGATCAAACGCTCCATTATCCGCGCGGCGGCGCAGGGTCCGTTCGAGGGCGAGGTGCCCGTCGAAACCCTCCGCGCGCTGTCGAAGAACTTCCTGCCTAACGCCGCGCGCCGCATGACGCACCTGGGCTTGCTGCTGGGCGAGGCGCTGCGCGAGATGCCCATCGAACCGGACGATGCGGTGATCTATGCGACCACCTTTGGCGAAACCGTCGCCACCGGGCGCTACCTGGAAAGTTTTCCGGCGGCGAGCCCGCTGTTTTTTCAGACGAGCATCCACCCGAGCGCCATCGAACAGGTGCTCATCAACCGGGGTTGTCCGGTGCGCGAATTGACACCGCTGGCGGGTCAGCCGGACCTGAGCGCGCAGGCGGCGCTGACCGCGCTGCTGACGCCCGGCACGCGCGTCCTGCTGACCGGTGGCGAGGAAGTTGGGACGTGGCTGCGGCAGTTGGACGCGGCATCGAACGTGGGTTTTGCGTTCGCGCTGGAACTCGGCGAGGCGGACGCGGCGGACGGCGCGCTGGGCGAGCTATCGTGGAGCGGCAAACGCGCCGGGGGAGACAAGCCTGAGGCGGCAACGGAGCGTCCGGCGTCGTCGGCGGTGGCGGGGGATCTGCATGAGTTGTTCTTCGCGGTGCGCGACCGGCGGCCCCTGCGTTGTGCCAGCCCGGCGGGGGGCGAGGTTCGATTGAATTGGGGCTAGAATCCCTCTATCAAATATGGATCGGCATTTTGTTATCCTGTTCTTTGTGGTGGCACTGGTGCTGTCTGCTGTCGCACCGGCATATGCGGGCGATTTTGTCTTTGTTCGCGTGAAGAATACACCTGTTCGCGTGCCGTCCTGCCCGGCGGGTTGCGAGGTGAGGCTCTACCAAATTCCGGCTCGTTTCGTGGGCGGCGGCAGGTGCAAGCGCGACTGGCACGGGTTGATCGACCCCACTGGTATGTTCTTCCCGAAGGGCGGGTTTGTGATGTATCAGCCAATCACCGGCGTTTGTTTAATTGCCTCAACTGCCAACGATCTTGATGTCTTTTCATCGAGGCGCTGATGCTTCAAATTCTGGTTTTGAGGAGTTGATTGCGGGAGAGTAACTCGGGAATACATACGTCTTCTCGACACGCTAATGGCTGAGAAGTAACATCCATTCTATGAGCCAAGCCCTGCAACACCTTACTGACGAGCACGGCGACCGAACTGCTGTCGTCTTACCTCTCAGCGACTACAAAAAGCTGATGGAAGATCTGGATGATCTCGCTGTGGTTGCCGAACGCCGTGATGAGTCGGTGCTCTCACACGACGACCTTTTGGCCGATCTCAAGCGCGATGGCATCCTCTAACATCCGGTGGAGCAACTCTTGATTGACCGTAACCCCGGCCCCGAGGGCGGCTACCGGCTGCTCGCCTGGTCGCTCCGGTGCCTGCCCGCTTGGTTCATGCGCGCGGCCATGTACGTGGGCACCGCCGTCGCCTGGGCCACGCTGCCCTGCCAGCGGCGGCATTCACGCCAGTACCTGCGGCTCGCCCTGGGCCGGAGACCGACCGCGCGCGACACCTGGCAGCACTTCTGGGCGTACACCGACTACTTCATCCAGCGGCTGCGCATCTGCCTGGGCCGGGACCTGCGAATCCGGTTCGCGCCGGGCCATGGCGATGAACTGCGCGCCTGGCTGGCGGCGGGTCGGCCCGCGCTCTACGGCACCATGCACGTCGGCCATTCCGACCTGCTCGGGTTCCTGCTGTCCACGCTGGGCGGGCGGGTCCACATGGTCCGCAAGAAGGTCGGCAACTCCGACGACGTGGGCTGGCTGGCCAAGCGTTTCGCGGGCGGCGTCGAGTTCATCTGGATCAACGACTGGAGCAAGCTCGTCCTGGCCATGAACGATGCCTTGCGCGACGGACGTTCGCTGGCCATGCAGTGCGACCGGCCAGAGTACAGTTCCAAGCTCGAAGCGTTCGACTTCTTCGGCCAGCAGTTGCTGTTCCCGTTCACGATCTATCATCTGGCGATCATGCACGGGTTGCCGGTCGGGCTGTCGTACGCCGTGGCGGCGGAGGAAGACCCCGCGAGTATCGTGGTCCACATCCCGCCGATGTTCCATCCGCAGCCGGGGCACGAGCACCGGGTGGAAAACTTCGCGGCGGCGCGGGCGCACTTGCAGGGATTTTTGGCGTTGATCGAACAGCAGTTGCGGCGGACCCCCTACGTGTGGTTCAATTTTACCCCTATGAACCCCCCGAGTTCCACCGCCGCCACGTCCCGTCGCCGGTCGTTGACGGCACCATTCGCGGCCTGACGATCTGCCCCGACGCCAACGTGGAAGCTCCTTTGACTACAATCGGGATGACCGGGAAAGAGCGCGCCGCGCCGCCGGGCAAAGGCGTGGCCAGCGGAGGGTTCGCGCGGCCCCGGCACACGTCGCGCGCGGCGGCGTTGTTCGATCTGCTGCGGCTGTACGTGGGTTTCGCGTGCTACGGGGCGTTCGCGCTGGCGGTGATCGCGGCGTGCTGGCTGATCGCCATCCCCGTGCGCGGCGAGGAGCGGCGCAAGCGTCTGTGCCAGTTCGCGGTTTACTTGGGAGTGCGGGCGTGGGCGGCGGTCGTGACGGCCATCGGCATTTTTGTGTTCGATTTTCCCGAGGTCGAGCGGGTGCGGGCGCTGCGGGGGACGATCATCGCGCCGTCGCATCCGACGCTGGTGGACGCGCTGGCGTTTTTGTCGCGGATGCCGCGCCTGACGTGCCTGATGAAGAAGTCCATCCTGAAAAATCCATTCATGGGTAGCAGTGCGCGGTTGGCGGGGTATTTGCCGAACGACCACGGGCGAGAATTCATCCGGCTGGGCCGGGATGCGCTGCGGGCGGGGGATTGCCTGCTGATTTTTCCCGAGGGCACGCGGACCGTCGAGCCGCCGGTCAATCCGTTCAAGATGGGGTTCGCGTTGATGGCCAAGCTGGCCGATGCGCCGGTGCAGACGGTGTTCATCACGGTGCCCTATCTCATGGTCGGCAAACGGTGGAAGTTGTGGTGGGCACCGGTGTTGCCGTTGCGGATCGGCGTGCGGCTGGGAGAGGAGTTTCGCGCCGCGCCGGGACAGAGCGCGCACGAGTTCGGCGCGGAGGTGGAGCGGTATTTCCGAGCGGGGATGGGGTGAAGGCAGAGGGCAGAAGGCAGAAGGCAGAAGGCAGAAGGCAGAAGGCAGAAGGCAGAAGGCAGA
>CAXTBX010000154.1:0-8712 GCA_964242205.1 uncultured Chthoniobacterales bacterium | reverse complement strand
ATTTTACCCCTTTTTCCCGCGCCCTCCTTTGGAAGGCCTGGAACGATTCGTTCGTCTTGCGTTTATGAAATTCCAAGATTTTTTTCCTCCAACTTTGGAATTTCAGACTCTTCCACCCAGATTCCGATTGATTTCCAGTCGATCAACTCCTCCAAGGGGAAAACCATATCGGTGTTTACGATGATTGGAATTCTTCCAACGCATAAGCATTCGTAAAGCCGGAGCGAATAATTCCCCAGCCCGCGCACGCAGAGTACGTAGTCGCTCCCGGCCAAGCGGTTCACGTATTCCGTGCGGTAATCAGCGACTTGCGCGGGACTGGTGAAATTTCCCTTCGTGTCGGCGCTTACCAGATGGCCACACCAGAATTGCACGAGAGAGTGCGCACGGATCACGATGTCCGTCTTGAGTTTGCGGGCTCGCTTGAGGGCGCGGATGGCCATCGCCCGGGGCGCGTTGCCGATTTTCTTCCCTTTGATGAGACCGATGCGATACCCGAACAAACGGAACTGCTCCTTCAACCACCTTTTGCCAAACGGCACGCCAAACGGCGGCGCTGCCCCGCAAAAACTCACCGAAGGGATGGGCGTTTTCTCACGCAGCGAAATTTCACCCCCCAGATACCGCTCCGCCAGATCTTCCAAGATCGGCGGCATGCAAAAAGTGTTTTTTCCCAGGGCCGAGCGATAAAGCGCGGTGTGGAGGATGATGTCTCCCACTGGCGGCACGGTGTCTAGGTCGCCTCCGACGAACACCACCAAGGGCTTGTTCGCGTCGCGTGCCAACCTGGCGAAGTCCAGCAGGAATTTCTCACGGTCAGGGCGGCAGCAAATTTGGTATTCAACCGGGAACACCGCGAGGTCACACTCCTCGATATTCCCCAGTGAGAGAAAGCGTGTGCAATGCTCTACAAAACGCTCGTGCCGCGTCGGTTGCATGGATTGCAACGTGCCCTCGTTCGGGCCCCAGAATGGCACGAACAAATCCATGAACATGGTGTTCTCTGGAACAAACGCCAAGCTGCTGAAAATTCGTATGGTTGGTCGAGCTGATTGTTGCATCATAAGCGATTGACGGGTCGTGGCATCCATATCACTGACCGATCCTCTTTTCGAGCGTGTTCCATCCCGCATCTCGACGTTGCAGCCGCGCTCATTTTCGCGGTCATGGATCGGCGCTCATTGAGTGGTCAATGTTCCGTTTACGGTTGCGTTGCTCATGCCTCCCGCGCGTCCAAGGTTCGAGCTACCGTCTCTGCCAGCCTCGTCCGGTAGTGTTGCCACGAACACGCCGCCGCTTTCCGGCGGGCGGCCTCGCCCATCGCCGCGCATCGGTCTGGCTCCCGCGCGAGCAGATCCAGTTTCTCGGCGATGGCCTCCGCCGACCGGATCGGCACGATGAAGCCATCCTGGCCGTCGTCTAGGATGTCCGGGCCTGCCGTGTGCGCGGTGGTGATGGTGGTCACCCCCTGCGACATCGCCTCCAGTAGTACCAACCCGAACCCCTCGAACAGCGACGGAAACACCAACACGTCCTGGCGCGCCATCTCGGCCAGCACCTCATGGTGCGGCAAACTCGGAATCCAGCGATGGGCGCGCAACGCGGCGTTGAGCGGCGCGCAATCGGGCGTCGTCGGCAGCCCGAGCAGGGTTAATTCCACCTGTTTGCCGAGCGGGGCTACCGCTTCCAACAGATAAGACAACCCCTTCCGCTGCCCCAGCGACCCCGCGAACATCACCCGCAACGGTCCTCCGGTATGGGCTGGTTTCGGTGCGGCGGATACTTCCGGTGCGCCGTAAGGCACGACGTAGACCGGCGCGCGCAACCCCGGCGCTTCCGCGAGTGTCTGGCGGGTGAACGAACTCGCCACGATCACCGCGTCCGCCGCCGCGATCTCCGCGTCCTTGCGCGCCAGTTTTTCCGGGCTGTCACTGCGCCCGGTCAGCGTGGCCGCCCATTCCGGCACGCGTTCCGCCTCTTCCGCGAAGATGCGCTGCGCCGCCCGCCAGTACCCGATGGGCAGATCGTAAATTTTCTTCAACGAACCGGCCGTAGCTGCCTCGAAGCTCGCCCGCGCGCCGTCCTCGTAGGCGTACACGCCGCGCATTCGCCCCCCGCTTTTCCCTTGTGCCAGCAATTGCCCCGCCGCGACGCGGTCGAGGTCGTGAAAAACGGCGTCTATGCTGCACGGCCCGACCTCGTGCCGCACGAGCCAGTCCAGGCCCGGCAGCCGCGCCGCCGCCAGTCGCCCGACCTCCCGCCAATGCCGGGTGCGTACGTAGGGACGGACCGCTTCTGGGTACGATCTCCGGCGCAGTTCGCGCACCACGCTGCCGGGCAGAAACCGTTCGGCACGGCAACCGGGGGTCCAGTGGACCGCCGTCAACGCTTCTTCCAGTAGTCCCGCCTCCGCCAGCGCTCGGGCGGCCTCGCGCGTGAATGCCGTGCTCAGCGGATGCGAAAACAGAATCATCGCGCCCTCCCCCTCCCCGCCAATGCCCGCTCGAACACCCGCAGGTACGTCTCGGCCACCTTGGCCGGCTCGTGCCGTTGCAGGTGCGCGGGCGCCTGCGCGCGCAGTTCGTCGTACAAATGCGGATCGAACATCACCCGCCCGATTGCCCCCGCCAACGCCTTCTGGTCATGGTTGGGGAACGTCAGCCCGCAACGTCCGATGGCGTCCGCCAACCCGCCGCCCTCCGAGCCGATCACCACGCACCCGCAAGCGATCCCCTCCAACGCCACCACGCCGAACGGCTCCGGCGTGCGCGAGGGCACCACCATGACCCGGTGCCGGTTGACAGCTCGCACCAGCGCCTCCCCCTGCAACACCCCGGTAAATTCCACCTGCCGCGTCAACCCGAGGATCGCCGCCTGCTGCCGCAAGTTCGGCATCTCTGGCCCGTCGCCCACCACCGTCAACGTCGGCATGAACCCGTGCGATTTCAGGTCCGCCAGCGCGTCGAGCAGCAAATCGCCCCCCTTGTCCGACACCAGCCGCGCCAGAAAGATCAGGTCCCGGTCACGTGGCACGTCCGCTAGTTCGCGGAAAATCTCGTCTTTGTACGGATTTCCGATCACCACCGTCCCGGGTACTTCGAGCGACTGCGCGATCTCTTGGCTCACGGCGATGGGCATTCCGTAGTGCAATAAGAATTTTTTGAGCCGGTCCTGCCAACCGATGGACCCGTCCACGCGCGTCAGCCAAGTGTGGTGCGCGGGCACCCACGGACGCCGCACGAGCAGGAGCGGCCAGAGGGTGCGCAGGCTGATGTTGTTTTGAAAATATACGTCGCACCACCGCAGCAGCCGCAGCAGCCGACCCACGCCCGGTCGCCGCCAGACCGGGTACGGAAACCGGCGGTCGTCCGTCGTCTCGTCCGCCCCGGCGTCCGTGATCAACTGGATGTCGTGCCCCGCCGCAGCGAACTGTTCGGCCAGGATCAGCGACACCGTTTCCAGTCCGCCGACCTGCGGATAAAACCGGTGCGTGGCAAAGAGGATTTTCACGCTGCTCGCCCCGGCCTCCCCAACCTTCCCAACCGCGCCAGCTTACGCTTGATCTTGCGCACTGGCGAAGGCGCGTCGCAGGCCATGATCCGGTTCAGGGCCAGCGGCGGGGTGCCCGGCCCATTGAGGCCAAACGCCACGGTCGGCGCGCTCTCGTAACCGGCCTCGCGCACCAGTTCGCGCACGGCCTCGTTCTGGTCGCCGTACGGATAACAGAAATGCCGGATCGGCACGCCGAAGCGGTCCTCCAAACGCCGCTTGCTGTCGAAGATCTCTGCCCGCGCCCGGTCGCCCGTCAGTGCGGGCAAATGAGGGTGCGTCAGCGTATGCGACCCAATTTCGTGTCCCTCCGCCAGCCACTCACGGATTTGCCCCTCGTCCATCAACCGCTGCGGCGGTTCGCCGATAGCGCGGTCCCAAGCATCCTCCTGGCCGATCAAATCCTCGACGAGAAATTGGATACCCTTCACGCCGCGCGCTCGCATCACCGGCAGCGCGTGTTCAAAAACGTTGACGAACCCATCGTCAAAAGTGACGCAGAAACCGCGCTCGCCCGCGCTCGCCGCCCCCCCTGCCTCCCCGTAAGGAATGCATGGTACCCCCACGTGGGTCAGCTCTGCCATCTGCCGGTCAAACTCCTTCGGTTCGACGTACAGCGTGGGTAAATTGGTTTCAACCGGGGCCGGGGCGATTTTGTGGTACATCAGAATCACCACCCCGCCCTCGTTGAACATCCACCCGTCGCGCGACCACGAGGTGTATTCCGGCGGTCTGCCCGGCGGCGCGGTGGACGGCTCCCTCATTCCTCAGGCGGCAAACTTGAACCTTCTATCTTCTTTGAAGTTTGTAGCTTGCAGCTTGAAACTTCCTTGAGTTCTTGGGTTCGTAATTTCTTGGGCTTTTGGTTCCTAAACCTCCACCGTTGGCTTCACCGGTTTGGATGCCCCTATTGCCGGTCCATCCGACGCGCCACCGCCGTCGTCGGTCGCGGTGTGGTAGTATTCCGAATATTGGTAATACACGAACTCCGGCGACGACGTGTCCACTTGGTTGAGAATCAACCCCGGGATGTTCGCCTGCCGTCCGTACAGAATTTCGAGCGATTTGCGCGTCATCTTCGCCGAGGTGAATCCCATGCGCACGACGAATAGCGTCGCGTCGATCTTCGGCGCGAGGCTCGACGTATCGTCGGCGGCCAGCACCGGCGAGCTATCGATGATGATGTAATCGTACAGCGGATAAAGCTCCTGCAACAACCGGTCGGTGTTCTTGTTGAGCAGGTACTCGCTGGGCTGCGGCACATTGCGCCCGCGCGGCAGAACGTGGAGATTCTCGTGCTTCGTCTGCCGGATGGCAATCTTCCAATTGACGTTGTGGCCGAGTACGTCCGTCAGCCCCGGGTCGCGCGTGATGCCGAACTTCTGGTGGATCGCCCCTCGCCGCAGGTCGGCATCAATGAGCAAAGTTTTCATCCCGGCGGCGGCCATCACCAGCGCGAGGTTGCACGACGTGGTGGATTTGCCCTCGTTTGGCACCGCGCTCGTCAATAACAGCGTCTTTGGGCGTTCGCCCTCCAGCGGCATGTACAGCAGCGTCGAGCGCAGGTTGCGGAATGACTCGACCAACTGGTGCCGCGGATCATCCGCCTTGAGCAGCTCCGTATCCTCGTCGTCGGAACGCACCTCGACATCGCGCGGGATCTGCCCCAACACCGTCTCGGAGAAGTGCAACTGGAAGTCGTTGATCGACCCCATCCGGTCGTCCATCCGGTCGATCAACGCCAGGATGGCCACGCCGCTGATCAACCCGGCAACCGTTGCCAGCCCGAGCATCTTGATCCACGAGGACGGCACCGGTTCCGCCGCCGTCACCGGGTCCATCACGTGCACGGGGTCCGCCGTGAGGTTGTTGTTGCTCATGCCCTTGGTCAGGCTGTTTTGCAGGTCGTCGAAGTGCTTGAGGTCACGGGCTTTTTTCTCCTGCAACTGATCCACTTCCCCCCGCAGCAGATTCATGTCGAATGCCTTCTTCTCGGCGGCGGCCAAGTCCGTCTTGGCGGTTTCGATCATCTGCTGCACCAGCGCGCGCCGCACTTTTACTTGGCTCTCGGCGGACGACAGCAACTGGGCGATGGTTTTCTTCTGGGCATCGATCTGCCCCTGGATGCGGATGATGATGGGATGCTTCGGACGCAGGTTTTGCGAGAAATCGTCCATCTGCGCCTGCAACTGCACGAGTTGCGTGTTCGCCTGCCGGAAATCGTTTTCCGCCGCCGAGCCCGAGTCCATCGTGCCCGGCGAGGGCTGCGCGCCCGCCGCACCATTCGACATGCCGGACCGCGACGTTCCCCCGCCACCCTTGAGCCGCTGTTCGGGCGTCATCAGCGTCAATTGGCTAAATTCGTTGTTGAGCGATTCGAGCTTCTGGCGCGCGGCCACCAGCGCGGCGTTTGCGCCATTGGCGTCGTTTTTGTCCACGATGACGTTGTTCTTGCGCTGGTAGACGTTGATCGCCTCGTCGTCCTGCTTGAGCGTGTTGTCCATGACGGCGATTTCGTCGCGGATCACGCGAAACGCCTCGCTGCCAGTGTCGTCGCGCCGGGCGCGGCGGCTTTCGAGGTACGCGTTCACGGTGGCCTGCAGGTAACGCTGCGTATATTCCGCATTCGTGCCCTTGGCCATCAGCGTCACGATGGCGTTGTCGCGCGTGACGATGAGCTTGACCGGCGAGGCCAGCATGTCCGGGTATTTCGCCTGCAACGCCGTCAGCGCCATCTGCCGGACCAGTCCGCTGCTGATCTTGGGCATCTCCAGGTTCATGTAATCGTCCGGCCCGAGGTTGGTGCTGCCGCCGTTCTGCCCGTCGCCGACCCGCACGGTGTTCTGGTCCATGTCAATGGTCACCGAGGCGTCCGAAAGGTAGGTCAGCGGACGGTTGATCTGATACCAGGACGCCGCGAACAGGCAAAGGCTCAGCGTCAGCGCCAGCACCCACCAGAATTTGCGGACCAGACACCGGTAGCGGTGCACCCGGTTCCAAAACGCGAGCGACCACGACGGATTTTGACCCGAACTCAGACCTTGCGAGGGAGAAGCCATAAATTGTCGAAAGAAGGGGTTAGAATTTGATGCCGATTTTGGCCTCGGGCACGATGACCTTGTCGCCCGGCTGCAACACCACGTCCTTGGCGGCGTCGCCGTTTTCCACGGCCTTCAGGTCGGTCGGGATTTTCGTGCCGTTCCGCAGGACATAAGCGCGTTTCGGATTAGAAAAATCCACCAACCCGCCCGCTTGGTAAACCGCTTGACTCGCCGTCAGCGGCGAATCTACCGGCAGTTCCTGCGAGCCGATGACCTTGACGGCCCCACCCACGCTGATCCGCCCCCGGCTTGCACGCGGCGCGACGGTGTTCAGTCCCATCGTCACCGTCGCATGGTAATAATATTCGCGCTCCAGCATTGCTTTGATGTCCGTGCGCAGTTGGTCAGTGGTCTTGCCTGCCGCCCGGACGCGCCCGCCCAGCGGCAAGTCCACCTCGCCGGAATCCGTCACCTGCAGCGGCCAGACCTTGTCGTCGCGGTCCTCCTCCACCCGGTAGCTCAGCAGGTCGCCGCGCCCGAGCTTGTGGTTGGGGTCGATCGGTTCCGAGGTCAGCACTTGCGTCGACGCCACGAACCCACCTGGCACCGCCGAGAGCGACGTCGGCATACCCGGCTGCATCTGCATTGGCTGGCGGACGGGCGCGGTCCTGGCCGGGGCCGCCGCGACGCCCGCGAACGGATTGCTTGTATTCGGCGGGGCCGCCGGGCTGTAAGGGGTTTGCGCGCCCGCCTCGAAGGCCGGCAACACGAGGCTGATGACCGGGAAAATGGCCAGGAGAAAGCGGGGTTTCATGCGAGTAGCTACAGCTTAGCTACTTTCATTCCCACCGGCAAAACCTTTCCAATTTTTCCAAAAAATCAGAATCGCAAATCGGTTCGCTCAACCTGCGAAATCAAAACTTGTAATCCACGTCCAGACCCACGCGGTTTTGATAGTAATCGCGGTTGCTCACGTCTGAATCCTTCACGATGCCATAATAATGCAGCGTACCAGTCAAGTGCAGGTTGAACTGGTAGCTCAGAGTTACGTCCCCTCCGTACCGCTGCAGGTGCTCGTCGAACACGCCGCCTGACTCCTGGTCGTTCTCATAGAAGAGATCGCCGCCGAGCGTTACGTTGCTGAACGCGCGCCACGCCGCGTTGTAGCGGACGTAGTTGACCGTCAGATAATTGGAGGTCAGACCGAAGTCGTGTTCGCGGCCCGCCGAAAGGCTCTGGGTCAGGTAAGCGTTGATCCGGTTGCTCGCGGTCAGGCTCCAGTAAAAGTTCGACAGCTCGTCCTTGTCGCTGATCCGGCGTCCCCCGTTGAACTGCTGGTAAAGCAGGCTCACGTCCGTGCCGTCCTTGAGCAGGCCCGTCGAATACGTGCCACCCGAGTCGAACGAACTGTACTGGTAGCCGCCGCGCGCCACGAGCCGCAGGTAAGGCGTCGGCGTGACGTCCAAGAACAACCCGCCCGTCCCGCCGACGGAATCGTTCTGCTGGATCAACTCGTCTCCCGTGTAGTCGGTGATGGCCGCCGTGCCCTCGACGCCGACGAACGCGCGCGGCGCGATCTTGAACGAGAGCGACCCCAGGAACGATTCGGCGTTTCGGTCCAGGTAGGCATACGTGTCGTTGAGCGATTTGTAGGTCGTATGGTCGTATCCGACGGTGGCGATCACGTTGTTCAGATCCGCCACGACCGTGACCCCCGCTGTGTTGATGAACCTGCCAAAGTTCGTCACGTCGTTGAGCGTGGCGTTGTCGACCGGGCCTTGCAGCACCGCGAAGCTGTCGTGGATGTTGATGCGGAAAATGTCCAGCGCGTAGATGTCAAACGCCACCTGGCTGCCCGGCGTGACGAACAGGTCGTTCGTCGTCGCGTCCGGGTGCTCGAAGTAGCGCACATAGCCGATGCCCAGATTCAAGCTGATGGTGTTGAGCCGGGTCAGGTCGTACATCGCACGGACGTTTAACGCCACGCGGCCCACCTCGTCCGACTTTCGGTTGGTATCGGAGTAGGAAATGTTGTCGATGTATTCGATGCCCGCCGAGATATCCAGCAGGAGCCGGATCGGCCCGACGCGCAACGTGTAGTGCTTCTGGTCGTTGGTCGCCG
>CAXTBX010000153.1:0-8786 GCA_964242205.1 uncultured Chthoniobacterales bacterium | reverse complement strand
GCCGCCGGTAGACTCGGCGGCCAATCCGGCCATCCCGGGCAAACCGCCGAACCGGCGGGACCGGTGGTGAACAGCCGCTTCCGCCATGCGTCCGCTGGTTTTCAGGTGCAGGTGCAGCCTGCTCAGTCCGCGACGGTTATCGGCAAGACAACGAGAGCAATGCAGCCGGAAAGGCTAACCCGTCCGGGCAACCCCGCGAGAATTCACGGGGTGTGAAAACATAAGCGCGGAGGGAGTCGGCCTGGCGACTATGACAACAAAACGTCCCTGGCTGCTGACCATTCCAATCGGGTCGCCCGCAACCGCTGTTCACCCAACCGCATGTCCACCAACGTCTCCGAACTCCTCGTCGAAACGCTCGTTCGCGCGGGAGCCAAGCGCATCCTCGCCGTCGTGGGTGACTCGCTCGACGGCATCGCCGACGCCGTACGCCGCCGCGATGACATCCAGTGGATCGCCGTCCGCCACGAGGAAGTCGCCGCATTTGCCGCCGGGGCGGAGGCGCATCTGACCGGCACTCTGGCCGTGTGCGCGGGAAGTTGCGGGCCCGGCAACACCCACCTCATCAACGGCCTCTACGACTGCCACCGCTCCCGGGTGCCGGTGCTCGCCATCGCCGCGCACATCCCCAGCGCCGAGATCGGCAGCACTTACTTCCAGGAAACCCACCCCGAGACGATCTTCAAGGAGTGTTCCAGCTATTGCGAATTGGTTTCAAACCCCTCGCAGATGCCCCGCGTGCTGGAAATCGCCATCCAGACCGCGATCGGCCAGAACGCGGTTTCGGTCGTGGTGATCCCCGGCGACGTGACTTTGCTGAAGGCCGAACGCAAGGAGCCGCGCGTCAACTTCCGGCGCGCCCAGCCCCTGGTGCGTCCCAGCGACCATGAACTCGATCTGCTTGCCCACGCACTCAACGGCAAGCAGAAAGTGACGGTCCTCGGCGGGGCGGGCTGCGCGGGCGCACACGCGGAGTTGATCGCCGTGGCCGAGCGGCTGCAAGCGCCTATCGTCCATGCGTTGCGCGGCAAGGAGTACATCGAGTACGACAACCCTTACGACGTGGGCATGAACGGCCTGTTGGGCATCCGCTCGGGCTACCAGGCGATGCAGGATTGCGACGCGCTGCTGATGCTCGGCACGGACTTTCCCTATCAACAGTTCTACCCTACGGATGCCTACGTGGCGCAGGTGGACCTGCGGCCCGGGCAGCTCGGCCGCCGCGCCCGGCTCGACCTCGGGTTGGTGGGTGACATCAAGCACACGCTCACCGCGCTTTTGCCCCGGCTTGAAAAGAACTCTGACAGCAGCCACCTGCAAGCCTGCCGGGAGCAGTTCCATAAGACACGGACGGGTCTGGACGAACTGGCGGTGCCCGAACCGGCCGATGCGCCGATCCATCCGCAGTACGTGGCACATTGCCTGAGTGAATTGGCGGAAGAGGACGCCGTGTTCACCGTGGACGTGGGCACGCCGTCCGTCTGGGCCTGCCGCTACCTCAAGATGAACGGCCGCCGAAGCCTACTGGGAAGCTGGGGCCACGGCTCGATGGCGGGTGCGTTGCCCCAGGCCATCGGCGCGCAGCTGGCTTTCCCCGGACGGCAGGTGGTCACGCTTTCGGGCGACGGCGGCTTCGCCATGCTCATGGGAGACCTGCTCAGCGTCGTGCAGCACAAATTGCCCATCAAGATCGTCATCTTCAACAACTCCTCCCTGGCTTTCGTGGAGCTGGAGATGAAGGCCGCCGGGATCCTGGAAAACGGCACCGATCTGGTCAACCCGGACTTCGCCAAGCTGGCCGAGGCGGTCGGCATCAAAGGGGTGCGCGTCGAGCGTCCCGGTGACCTCAAGGAAGCCCTGCGTACCGCCCTGGCCCATCCCAGACCGGTGATAGTGGACGTGGTGGTCAACCGGCAGGAACTCTCCATGCCGCCGACGATCTCGTTGGAACAGGCGGTGGGGTTCAACCTCTACACGCTCAAGGCGATCATCAATCACCGCGGCGACGAAATCCTGGATCTGGCCAAGACCAACCTGCGCCAGGTGCTCACTACCTTCCTGCCCGGTCATTCCTCGCCCACCGAATAGCAACGAACCGCTGCCACGACTCCCGACCGCTTCCTTCCCGCCATTCCCCGATGAAATTCTCCCCGTTCCCGCGCCGCCGTCCGTCCCGACGTTTCTACCTCGGCCTTGCCTGCGCGCTGCTGGGCGTCGGCGTCCTGCTGCCGACCGTGTTCATGAAAGCCGACTACCCGACCCCGCCCACGCCCCCCAAGGTTCCCTACTGGCACGTCTACACGGACGACCACGGCGTCAGCCACCAGACGCGCGGGGAACTCAGCGTGTTTGAATTGAAGAGCATCGAACCGCCTGCGGCACCCCAGTGGCAAAACCGCCAGCCGGGCGAGGGCACGGCCATCGTCGTCACCGTGCAGCCGGTCGGCTGGGTGGGCGAGTGGCACGAGAACCCCAAGCCGCAGTGGATCATCCCGCTCTCGGGCCGCTGGTTCGTGGAAACCATGGACGGCCACCGCGTCGAAATGGGGCCGGGTGAAGTCTCCTTTGGCGAGGATCAGAATACAAAACCCGATGCCAAAGGACACAAAGGTCATTTGTCCGGCACCGTGGGCAACGAGCCCTCGGTGACCATGATCATCCAGTTGAAGGAAGCCCCGACGGTCAACGAACCCGCCCGCTTCAAATAAACCGCCGTTCGCATTCCCCCTTGATTTTCCATGCCATGAACGAGCCAGATCCGAAGGTCAACCGGCGTGATCTCCTGAAGCTGGGCGGGGGCACTCTCGTCGGCCGACGCTGCTCGTCACCGCCACCACCACCGCCTTGGCAGCCGCCGACAAGCCGCCCGAGGCAAGCGCCAGAGAGGAGACGGCGGCGGTCACACCTCAACCCTCACCCAACCCCGAAGCGGATCAGACCACCGCCGACATCCTCGTCGAAACGCTCATCACCTGGGGAGCCACGCACATCTTCGGCATCGTGGGCGACGGCATCGGCGGCATCATCGAAGCGATCCGCAAGCGCCAGGACCGCATCCGCTACATCGGCGTGCGCCACGAGGAATCGGCGGCGTTCATGGCCTCGGGCCACGCCAAACTCACCGGCAAGCTGGGCGTCTGCGTGGGCACGACCGGCCCCAGTGCCGTCCACCTGCTCAACGGCCTGTACGACGCGGCGCTCGACGGCGCGCCGGTCGTCGCCATCACGGGCCTGACGTTCAAGGACCTCCAGGGAACCCGCTTCATCCAGACGGTCAACACCCCGGCGCTCATGCAGGACGTGGCGCTCTACAACGTGGCGGTCACCGGACCCGGCCACGCGCTGTTCGTCGGCAACCAGGCCTGCCGCGCGGCTCTGGCCAACCGGGGTGTCGCGCACTTGGCGGTGGCCAAGGACGTGCAGACCATGAAGCTCTCCGCCGACAAACCGTCCATGGAAAACCACGGCACGCGCACGTCGAGTTCCTGGCTGCCGCGCAAGGAAGCGCCCGCCCAGGAGCAACTCCAGGCGGCGGCAGACCTGCTCAACGCCGGACAGCGCGTGGCGATCCTGGCGGGGCAGGGGGCCTTGGCGGCGCGGGCCGAACTGGAACAAATCGCGGACACTCTCGGCGCGCCCGTCGCCAAGGCGCTGTTGGGGCGTAACGTCAACGCCGACGATTCGCCTTTCAGCACGGGGGGCATCGGCCACCTGGGCACCGCGCCGTCGAGTTGGGCCATGCACCACTGTGACATCGTGCTCATCCTGGGCTCGACCATGCCGTGGCTCGACTATTACCCCAAGCCGGAACAGGCGCGAGGCGTGCAGGTGGACATCAACCCCGACCGGATCGGCCTGCGCTACCCGGTGGAACTCGGTTTGACCGGCGACACGCAGGCGACCTTGCATGCCCTGCTGCCGCTGCTCCGGCGCAAGACCAAACGCGATTTTCTCACCGAGGCGCAAAGCCGCATGCGCGACTGGAATGCCCTCCTTGAACGGATCGAATCCGTGCCGCGTTCGCCGCTGCGCCCGCAGACCGTCGTCCGGGCGCTCAGCGACGCCCTGGCGGACGACGCCATCATCACGCTCGACTGCGGGGTGAACACCCACTTCGCCGCCCGGCACCTGCGCCTGCGCGCCGGGCAGCGGCTCATCGCCACGGGGATGCTCGACTCCATGGCCCCCGGCCTGCCCTTCGCCGTGGCCTGCCAACTTTCCAATCCGGGGCGGCAGACGGTGGCAGTCGTGGGTGACGGCGGCTTCGGGATGCTCATGGCCGAGTTGACCACCGCCGTCGGCCACCGGTTGCCTATCAAAGTGCTCATCCTCAACAACAGCCGCCTGGCCCAGGTGACGTTCGAGCAGAAGGAAGCGGGCTTTGGCGTGTTCGGCTGCGACCTGTCGCCCATCGACTTCGTGGCGTACGCCAGGGCATGCGGGGCGGAGGGATTTCGTTGCGCGACGCCGGAGGAAGTCCGCCCGGCCATCGCGGCGGCGTTGCGCTCGTCCGGCCCGGCGATCATCGAAGCCATCGTTGATCCTGACGAGGAATCCTTCCAGCCTGAGCACGTCAAGGCCTAATGCCGCTCCAGCGGTTTCTCCAGTCCAATACATCGGTTCAATCATGATTGCTTCCACCCGTTTCCGTTCCGTTGCGGCCGTCACGCTTTGTCTGGCCGCGCTGGCGACCGCCCGCGCGCAGACACCTGCGCCTTCGCCAAGCCAGCCCGTTTACGTTGTCGCCTTCGTGGACTTTGCTCCGAACTTTCAGGAAAAGGGCTTGAGTCTGCTGCGGGATTATGCGGCCGACGCGCGCCGCGCACCGGGCGTCATCCGATTCGAGATGGTGCGGGAATTGACCTTGCCCAACCACTTCACCCTGTTGGAGGCCTGGGACGACGAGGCATCGCGGCAGTCTTACGAATATGGGGAGCGGACCAAACAATTCCGCGCCGAAATCCAGCCTTTGATTGGCAGCCCGTTCGCCGAGCGCCTCGGCCACCTGGAGAAACCATGACCTCCACTTCTCCATCCGCCGACAATTCCTCGGAAAAGGCTCCACTCTGGCCCGGCGGCGCACGTCTGGCGGTGAGTCTTTCCCTCATGTTCGAGGGCGGGGGTCAGCCCATCTCGGGCGCCAGCGGAGTGATCACCGAGAAAATCCAGGGTGGTCTCCCGGACCTGCCCACCAACGGGTTTTTTGCCTATGGTCACTATGAGGGGATCCCGCGCGTGCTCGACCTCATGGACAAGCACAGCATCAAGTTGTCTTCCTTCATGATCGGCAAAGCCGTGGAAACCACGCCCGAACTGGCGCGTGAGATCGTCGCGCGCGGCCACGAAGCCGCCGCCCACGGTCGCACCTGGGAAAACTCCTACCAACTCGGCGCTGACGAGGAAAAGCAGTTCATCCTGGACAGCGTGGAAACCATCGAATGGGTCACCGGCCAGCGGCCGGTCGGTTGGAATGCTTACTGGCTGCGCAGCTCCCCCCGAATCCTGGAAACCTTGCAGGATCTGGGATTTCTCTACCACATCGACGAACCGAGCCACGACGAGCCGTTCATCGTCCCGGTGCGTGGACGCGATTTCGTTACCGTCCCTTATACTTTTCACCTGAACGACATTTCATCGTTTCCCTTCGAGGGTTGGAATCCGCTCGCCTACGAGCAGGCTTTGCGTGATGAATTTGACCAACTTTACGAGGAAGGCGCGCACCGCCGCCGCATGATGGTGGTGAGTTTGCACGACCGCATCAACGGCCACGCCAACCGGGTGCGGGTGCTCGACCGCTTTCTGACCTACGCGAAGAGCCGGCCAGGCGTGTGGTTCGCTCGGAAGGATAAAATCGCGCGCTGGGCGCTGGAACACCGTGCGGATACACCCGTGCGGGAGCGTGGCTCCGCCCGCGATACCGGTTTACCCGGACAGCCGTGACCATCCACGCGCCGGACGTTGCCAGCCACGCGGTGACCCTCTGGCTTCGTCGCTCCGCTGACAGGCCTGGCCGTCCAGATCGGAGAGACCGTCGGACCCATGACGGCGAACGCGGCGACACCGCGTGCAAGGTGCCCTTCGCCCCTGAGCCAACGGATGATCGACACGATTCCTTGGTCGCGTCGATCCTGCTGTAGCGGGCACAAATCTCAATCGACTCACCCGGCTTCAAACCCCTTACCCCTTCCCCCTGCGCCATCACCGCCGGCGCGGTCGCGTGGACCCCGGCCGCGAAGTTACCTTTCCGGCGAAGGCGGCCGGTCAGGAGATGCCGAGTGAACTTCCGAGTCTCGCCAGCGGCGCAGCAGCACCGTGCTGTAGGACAGCAGCGCCAATCCGCCGCCCAGGGCCGTGTTGAGCGTGCGGTGGTCGACGACGGCCCGAGCGGACAACCCGGCAAATTCCAGCAGGAAAACGATGTAAGCCGTCAGGAACATGGCGAACAGGCCGTAGTTCACGTTGGCCAGCGAGTAGGCCAGCCAGGCGAAAAGCACGATGAGCAGCGCGACCGTCACCTCGTCCAGGTGGAAGGTGCGCACGAGCAGCGAGGCCAGGGCCGCGCCGACGATGGTGCCCGCCACCCGCAGCACGCCGCGCTGGAGCGTGGGCTGGAAGGCGGGGCGCAGCACGAGCAGGGCCGTCATGGGCACCCAGTAGCCGTTGGACAGGCCGGTGAGGTGTTCCACCTCGGCGGCGACCGCCAGCGTGACGGCCTGGCGGATGGCGTGGCGGCGGGCGTCGGTCGGGGTGCGCAAGCTCGTCCAAAGCGTGCGCAAGGCGGGGGCGACGCCGGTGAAGGGGTCCGCTTCGGTGGGCAGGGTGGCGTGCGAGTGCCGCCAGCGCCAGAACCCGGTCATGATGAGGGTTTGCAGCGAGCCGCCGGCCAGGATGAGCCCGGCGCGGGAAACGGCGATTTCCCAGCCCGCCGGGTAGCCGCTGGCCACCAGGGCGAAGATGGCGCACTGCTGCCCGATCCACGAAGCCCCCGGGCCGATGGCCAGGAGGAGGCCCGCGCCCAGGCCGGCGAAGGCGGCGTTGAAAATGAAGCCCGGGCCCGCGTGGCCGACCAGCGAGCCGCCGATGGCCGAGACCGCCATGCCGCCGGTGGCCCAGAGCATCGGTGCGACGCGGGATTGCCCCAGCCACTGGAAGGAACCGAAGCCAACGGTCATCGCCCCGCTCGCCGCGACCATGCCGCCGGCCGGGTAGCCCGAGAGCAGCCCGGCGGCGAGGCTTGCGACGATGGCCAACATGCAAGGCAGCGCGCGCCGGGCGCGGAACTGTGCCCATTCAACCTTGAAGAGGTCGCGGAAGGCAGGCGAGAGCATCGAGCGGGGTGTTCAGACACGGTCATGGCTCCAGACCTGCGAGCGGCGTCCTTCCACCGGGAGCTTCGACGCAAAGAACATCATTCCGCCATCAGGATCACACCTGATCCAGGTACACCTCCGCGCCGCCCTCGACGAATTCTTGCGACTTCTCGGCCATGCCGGCCTGGAGCGCGGCGTCCTCGCCGATCCCTTTTTCGGCCGCATAGCGGCGCACGTCCTCGGTGATCTTCATCGAGCAGAAATGCGGGCCGCACATCGAGCAGAAGTGCGCCGTCTTCGCGCCCTCCTGCGGCAGGGTCTCGTCGTGGAACTCGCGCGCCGTCTCCGGGTCCAGGCTCAGGTTGAACTGGTCTTCCCACCGGAACTCGAACCGCGCCTTGCTCACGGCGTTGTCGCGCTCCTGCGCGCCGGGGTGCCCCTTGGCCAGGTCGGCGGCGTGCGCGGCGATCTTGTAGGTGATCACGCCGGTCTTCACGTCCTCCTTGTTGGGCAGGCCGAGGTGTTCCTTGGGCGTGACGTAACAAAGCATCGCGCAGCCGTACCAGCCGATCATCGCCGCGCCGATGCCGCTGGTGATGTGGTCGTAGCCGGGCGCCACGTCCGTCGTCAACGGCCCGAGCGTGTAGAAGGGCGCCTCGTGGCACCACTCCAACTGCTTCTCCATGTTTTCCTGGATCATGTGCATGGGCACGTGCCCGGGCCCCTCGTTCATGACTTGCACGCCACGCTCCCAGGCGCGGGTGGTCAGTTCACCCTGCGTTTTCAGCTCGGCAAACTGCGCCTCGTCGTTGGCGTCGGCCACCGCGCCGGGGCGCAGGCCATCGCCGATGGAAAAACTCACGTCATACGCCGCCATGATTTCGCAGATGTCGTCCCAGTGCGTGTAGAGGAAATTTTCTTTGTGGTGCGTGAGACACCACTTGGCCAGGATCGAGCCGCCCCGGCTGACGATGCCCGTCGCGCGGCGGGCAGTCAGCGGGATGTAGGCCAGGCGCACCCCGGCGTGGATCGTGAAGTAATCGACGCCCTGCTCCGCCTGCTCGATGAGCGTGTCCCGGAAAACGTCCCACGACAGCTCTTCGGCTCGACCGTTGACCTTTTCGAGAGCCTGGTAGATCGGCACGGTGCCGATGGGCACCGGGCTGTTGCGCAGAATCCACTCGCGCGTGGCGTGGATGTTCTTGCCCGTGCTCAGGTCCATGACGGTGTCGGCGCCCCACTTGGTGGCCCAACGCATTTTCTCGACCTCTTCCTCGATGGACGAAGCCACCGCCGAGTTGCCGATGTTGGCGTTGATCTTGACCAGGAAGTTGCGCCCGATGATCATCGGCTCGGCTTCCGGGTGATTGATGTTGACCGGGATGATGGCCCGGCCCCGGGCGACCTCGTCGCGCACGAACTCGGGGGTGATGAACTTCGGAATCCGCGCGCCGAAGCTGTGCCCGGGGTGCTGCT
>CAXTBX010000152.1:0-9004 GCA_964242205.1 uncultured Chthoniobacterales bacterium | reverse complement strand
TGTTGATCTGCCTCCACCCCGAGCCGCCGTCTACTTTATCCGGGCAATCTCACCGGACGTTCTTCTCGGGCTTGCACATGATGCGCGATTTATTGCAAGCACGGCACGCCGACTGCTAGGGCGGAGCGCATCGGCCAGAAACACTCCTGGCCAACCTTTTTTGTACGCCATGATCCTGAACCTATCGAAAAGTTTTCCCGTCGTTTTTCTGGTTATTTGCCTCCCTTTTTGCTCCCCGTCGCCAGCGTTGAGCAGAGTCAATGCGCCGGTCTCGACGAAATCTTGCGTCGCCGTGATGGCCTCGTTCCCGGAGGAACTCGCTGCCATCGAAAAAATGATGGCGTCCGAGGCGGCCAAGATAGAGACAGTCACGATCAATGGCATCCGATTTCGCATGGCGGAAATCGACGGCAAACGCTTCGTGTTTTTCCTGACCGGCATGAGCCTGGTCAACGCCACGGGCAGTACCCAGCTCGTCCTCGACCGTTTCAACGTGCAAGCCGTGTTCTTCACGGGCATCGCGGGTGGGGTCAACCCGGCGTTTCATCCGGGCGACGTCACCGTGCCTGCGCGGTGGCGTTATCACTCCGAAGCGGTGTACCTCAACGAGACAGAGCCGGGCAAATACCGTTCCACCGACTGGTACAAACCGAAGTACGCGAACTTCGGCATGATCCACCCGGACGACGTGCAAGTCACCCGCGAGGGCATGGAAGGCTACGAGCGCACCCCGGAATTTCCGGCGGACGAACGCTTGATGGCCTTGGCTCGAAGCGTCGTCAAGACCCTCTCCAAACTGACGGTTGGCGACCGCGCATGCGAGGTCAAGATCGGTGGCACGGGCGTCAGCGGCACGGTGTTTTGTGACAATGCCGATTACCGCAAGTGGGTCTTCGAGAACTGGAAAGCCGACTGCCTGGACATGGAATCCACCGCCATCGCCCAGGTTTGCTGGCAAAACAAAACGCCTTGCCTGATCGTGCGCGGTCTAAGTGACCTCGCGGGCGGCCAGCACGGCAAAAATCAGGAGGAGGAATTTCTCCAGGCCGCCGCCGACCATTCTGCGTTGGTTCTGGTGAAGATCCTGCAAGCCTACACCCCGCTGCCGACCGTCGAGACGGAGGCGAAGCCCGCCGAGGCCGACACGTCGTTCCGGGCGGAAAAGCCCTAATCCCGTGACGGAAAACGGACTTTCCACGAGCCCGCCGCTGATCTACGCGTTGGACGCCCTTCCCCCGTGGCGCACGGCGTTGCTGGTCGGGCTGCAACACGTGCTGGCCATGTTCGTGCCGGTCATCAGCGTGCCGCTGATCCTGGCGCAGACGCTCGGCTACCCGGCGGAGCAAACCGCTTATCTGGTCAGCATGAGCCTGGTGGCTTCGGGGTTAGCCACCTGGGTGCAAAGCGTTGGCGTCGGTCCTTTCGGTTCGCGCCTGCTCGCCGTACAGGGCACGAGCTTCGCGTTCCTGGCCCCGTTGCTGCAAGCGGGAAAGCTGCCCGGAGGAGGGTTGGCGCTCATGCTGGGCATGTCGCTGGCTTGCGCGCCCGTGGAGATCGTGCTGGCGCTATTTCTCTACCGGCTGCGGCGGGTGTTCACGCCGTTAGTGGCGGGAGTGGTGGTATTGCTGATTGGCCTGTCGCTGTTGCCCGTGGGGATGAAAAGCGTGGCTACGGGACTGGGCGGCGGCGCGCCCGCGTGGGCGGGACTGGCCGTGGCCACGCTGACGGCGGGAATTGTCATTTTGCTCAACGCCTTGGAGAAACCCCTGGCCCGGGTGGGCGCGATCCCGCTGGCGCTGGGCTTGGGTTTCGGCGTGTGTTGGGCGGCGGGCTGGCTGCCCCCGGCACCAGTGGCGGGGGGGGCGGCGCTTGCCTTGCCGTGGCCGGGGCGCTACGGCTTCGCGTTCCGTTGGGAGCTGATCCTACCATTCCTTTTCGCTTACGTTATCACCACGTTGGAAACGATCGGCGACATCACCGCCACCTCGCAGCTTTCCGGGCAGCCGGTGGACGGCCCGGCCTACTGGCGGCGAGTGCGCGGCGGCGTAATGGCTGACTCGTTCAACAGCGCGCTGGCTGCGTTTTGCAACAGCTTTCCCAACACCACCTTCGCGCAGAACAATGGCATCATCCAAATGACTGGCGTGGCTTCGCGCCGCATCGGCTGGTGGGTGGGCGGCTGCCTTTGCCTGCTTGGCACCGTGCCGCTGGTCAGCCGCGTATTGGCCCGCCTGCCCGGCCCGGTGTTGGGCGCGGTCACCCTCCTGCTTTTCGGTTTCGTCGCGCTGGCGGGCGTGCGGCTCCTGCAACGCTCGGAAGGCGGGCAGCGCGAGTGGCTGATCGTCGCCTGCGCGCTGGCCGCCGGAATCGGCGTGCCCGCCGCGCCGGAAGTTCTCGCGCCGCTGCCGGAAGGCATGCGCGCGGTCTTCGCCAGCGGCGTCACCACGGGTGGGCTGACCGCGTTGATGCTCAACGCCTTGTTGCCGTCGCGTGCGGCCGCAGAAACAGCCTGACCTACAAGCGGGGCATATTTTCGATGCGGCGTGGACAAAATCTTACAAACCGCCAGCGATGAACTGTTGATTTTTGCGCTTGGCGGCGGTCGCGCAGCCAAACCCCTCGGGGCGGGCAGCTTGGAACTTGCATTGGCATTGCATTTGCTAGCAGGCCGTTCGCATCTGCCCGGGTTTCATAAGGAATTCGCCTGAGTCGGGCCTCAGGCTTTTACCTCACCTCGTTTACAAATTGAAGACCATTGCGCTTAAACATTGCGGTCTCCTGGCTGGCCTGTGCCTGGCCACTGGCGGCCTTCATCTCTCCGCTCAAACCAGCGCCTCGACCGGCCCCGGGCCAACCCACGAACAGGCCGCGGACGCGCCAACGCAAGAGGGCGGGGGCGGGATCAACGCCGCCGACCGCATCATTATCACGGAAACGCCGCTGGAAGAGTCCGTCCTGCCCACCGCGCGCCCGTATTCTTCCGCCTTCGGCTTGGACAACAACATCCTCGACGTACCGCGCAACGTGACCATCATCTCACGCGAGCAACTCGACACGGTGGACATTCAGGACGTGCGCGACTTCTCCAAGCTCACCTCCAGCTCTTATACTACCACCAACTTCGGCGCGCCCGCCAATCCGAGCATCCGCGGCCAGACCGCCGACACCTTCACCAATGGCCTGCGCACGGGCATCACCAGCAACGGCAATGGTTTGCCTATCGACTTCAACGCCATTGAGAGCGTGTCGATCCTCAAGGGTCCTGCGCCGGTCATCTACGGCCCCAGCCCATATGTGGGTGGCTTTGTCAATTTCGTGACCAAAAAACCGTATTTCGACAAGTGGCAAGGCTTCGTCGGTACGACCTTCGGCCAGTACGATCAGTACCGCTGGACGGTGGACGCGAGCGGCCCGCTCATCAAGGACAAGCTCGCGTTGCGCCTGAGCTATTCGGGCGAGGAAAGCGGCAGCTACTACGAGAACGGACACAAAAATACCCAAGCCGTTTACTTGGCGCTGACCGCCACCCCGCTGCCTTGGTACACCGCCGAACTCACCTCCGAGTTTTACATCGCCGACTACACCGAGAATTTCGGCATCAACCGCCCGACGCAAAACCTCATCGACAACGGTCGTTACACTACCGGCACGCCGATCGACCCAGCGTCAGGCCAAATTTTGTCGTATCCGGCCGGGGTCAACTCCGGCTTCAACTTCATCCCCACCGGCAAGACGGTGGACTTCTTCGACAATGACGATGCCGGGCGCGAGCGCCGCCTGCTCAAGCAGGGCGACGGCTCGCTGGGCCGCAGCGACACGACCACGCTTGTCCAGACGGCGCGGGTCAACGATCACCTGTCCATCGTCAACAGCTCACTGGGTATCATCATCGACCGCACGACTCGCAGTTCCTACCGTTACCAGGAGCAGGAGCCGGATAATTATGCCATCGAGAACCGCACGGAGGCCCACTTCAAATTCGATGTGGTCCCCGGCGGCGGCTACGTGCGCTTCAAGCCAGACTCGGGCAAGGAAACGAAGGACAGCAAGGACGCCAAGGCCGTGGCCGAATCCATGAGCAAGTCCGACCCGTTCAAGATCGGCAACCAGATCAACGCCGGGTTCGATTTCCGCTACACGCACATCCTCGGCGCGAACGATTTCTACCACGAGCCAGCCAACGCCTACGACCTGACGCTGAGCCGCAACAAGGTCAGCTTTCCCATCTCTAAGATCACCACCGGCTTCAACGCCTCTGTGCCCTACGGTGTCGGCTACGCGTCGCCGGGCGGCAACTACGGATTCGATCCTGTCACGGGCAACATTTACAACGCCGGGCCTGACACCAACGATTCGTCCGTGTACGACTACGCGCTGTTTTTCCAGCACCAGATCGACTTCGGCAAGTACGTCAGCCTGTTTTACGGCGGGCGCGGCGACCTGCTCTACGTCCAGAACACCGATCCCGTGCCGCCGCCCGGCTTCAAGGCGTACAGCGACGCCACCTCGACCGGCCAGGGCAACGTGAACGTCAGCCCGGTCGTTCACCTGACCGACAAAATCTCGCTGTACTTCACGTACAACTACAACCAGGCCACGCAGCAATTCAACGGCGGCGGCATCGCCCCGAGCACGGGCAGCGACAGCTTCAACATGTCGCAGTTCCACAATGAGAGCGAACTCTACGAGGCGGGCTTCAAAGCTAGCTTGTTCAAGGACACGCTGTTCGTCAATGGCGCGGTTTTTCGCCAGACGCGCAACATCCCGCAGCAGGGCGGCATCAGCAACGAGGTCAACGTCAAGGGCGTCGAGCTGGAGGCCAACTACCAGCCCAACCGCCATTTCTTCGCCACCGCGGGCTACACGTTCCTGTCGAGCTACTACTACAACAATCAGTCGTTGTTTACGACCACGGGCACGCCGATTGATGTCGGCACGACCACCGTCACCCTCGCCAACGGCCAGACCGTGACGGGCAAGTTCACGCCGGACTTCACCACGCTGCCGCGAGGCGACTACCGGCAGCCGGGCGTGCCGCAGCATTTGTTCAACTTCGTGGCCTCGTACAAGACAGACTTCGGCCTGGGCGCGTCGCTCGACGGCACGGTCACGAGCACGATCTTCAACGATTACGGCGGCTACCTGAAGATTCCGTGGCAGTACACGCTCGACGCGAGCGTGTTCTACACCTACAAGAACGTGCAGGCGACGATTTCCGTCCTCAACTTTACCGACCAGAAGAATTGGGCGCCGCCGAACCCAACTTATGGCAACGATTCAATCCTCCAGGAATTGCCCATCCGGGTGGAAGGTTCGGTGAAGGTTCGTTTCTAATGTTCTGAACGTGTGCTCCGACCCCGCTTGAAAGACCGACCCACCTGCTGGCCGTGGCGTTTACGCGCACGTTGGGCTGCTGCGGCCATCTTGTGGTTGGCTTGCGTCCCCTGCTTGCGCGCGGACGGTGCGCCGCTCAAGGTCAAAGTGGTGGTCGTCACAATGTTCGAAGTCGGCGCGGACACGGGGGACGTGCCCGGCGAGTTCCAGCTCTGGTTCGAGCGCGAAAAGTTGACCGCGCGCTATCCGCTGCCCACCGCTTACCACGACGCGATGGTCAACGAGACCGATGGGGTCGTCGGCATCGTGACCGGCGTCGGCACCGCGCACTCGGCTGCCACCGTGATGGCGCTGGGTCTGGACCCGCGCTTCGATTTTTCCAGGGCTTACTGGTTGATCGACGGCATCGCGGGAGCCGATCCTGCCGACGCAAGCCTTGGCAGCGCAGTTTGGGCCGAATGGGTGGTGGACGGCGACCTCGCGCATGAAATCGACGCCCGCGAACTGCCGAAGGATTGGGAAGACCCCTTCGTGCCGCTGCAATCTTGGACGCCTTACCCCAAGCCGCACACGCAGGCGATGGAAGGCTCATCCGTCGTTTATCATTTGAACGCCAAACTCCGGGACTGGGCCTACGATTTGACCAAGGACACTCCGCTGCTCGACAACGAAGCGATGAAAACCAGCCGCGCGCGTTATGACGAGACGCTCGCGGCCCGCAAAGCTCCCTTCGTGCTCAAGGGCGACACGTTGTCGTCAGGCACGTTCTGGCATGGGCGGCTGATGGACCGCTGGGCGAACCATTGGGTCAAATATTGGACGGAAGACGCGGGCAATTTTGTCACCACCGCGATGGAGGACACTGGTACGATGCAATCGCTAACGTTACTGTCGAAAGCTGGTCGGATCGATCCCAACCGGATCATGGTCCTACGCACGGTCAGTAATTACGATCAGCCTCCGCCAGGGGTAACGGCGGCGGAAAATCTTGAGCAGGAAAACAAAGGTCTGTACTCCGCATTTATTCCCAGTGTGGAAGCCGCCTATCGTGTCGGCAGCGCGGTCGAGCGCGAGATTGTTTCGCACTGGGAGAAGTATGAAAAAACTGCGCCCGGGGATACGCCATGAAAGAAACAGTCAGGTTGTCCAGCGCGTCCGTCCGATAATTTCTCGACATGCTGTATCGCCGATGCATATCCAAGGGCCTCGCAACCGTCCTGAAAATCGGTGTTTTGCATTTAGTTTCCATCTACCCGGTTTAAGCCCACCGTCCTTAGACGGTTTGCCTTGAGCGCATTGGGCGGGGGCGGGAAGTTTGGAGGAGCGAAATCAAGCGCAGGAAATAGATTCAAGCCGTCCCGCATTGCTTTACGGTTGCTACGGGCAGCAAATTTTGGCAATGAGATGGAATGCAAGAGTGTCGCGCAGTGTTATTTGCTGGTTGGCTCCTCGCGGTCGCGTTTGTCGGAACGACGTGGGCGCAATTCTCCAGCGTCAACATTGCCAATGGCGACGTCGCTGGCTTGAAGGCCGCGCTCAACACTGCCAACAGCGACGACGCCAACAACATCATTAATCTAGCGACGAACGGGGAACGTACACGCTGACAACCGTCGATAATTCTACGAACGGTCCGAACGGTCTGCCCGTCGTCGGGGCGGACAACAACCATGTGGTCATCATCCACGGCAACGGCGCCACGTTGACCCGCAGCGGTTCCGTGGCGTTCCGCATCCTGCAGGTGGCGACCAATTCCACTCTGGCGATAGACCATCTGACAATCAGCAACGGCGCCGTCGCCAACGTGTTTACCGGCAATTCGTATGGGGGCGCGATTTACAACAACGGCGGTGCTCTGACCATTTCGAGTTGCGCCTTCAATTTGAACAGCGTCAAGGGGCTAAAAGGAGCCGATGGCATTTCCGTCGAGGTAAACGGCAACAACGGAGACGACGCCGTGGGCGGCGCGATTAACTGTTATGGAGGCAGCATCACTGCGACCAGCTGTTCCTTCACCAACAACACCGTCAGCGGCGGCGACGGCGGGAAGGGGTACAATGGAGCGGGCAGCGGCGGCGGCAACGGCGGCAACGGCGGATTGGGGGTCGCCGGCGCGATCAATACCGCGGTCAGTCAGCCATCAACGATCAGCCGCTGTACTTTCACCGGCAACGCGGTTGCCAACGGGGCTCCGGGGCTGGGGACAGGTCAGCACACCACCGGCACTTCCGGCGTGTGCGGCGGCGGCGCGATTTACGTCGGAGGCGCGCTGCCGGTAACGGTCAACCTGTGCACTTTCACCAGCAACAGCGCCCTCGGTAGCACGGCGATCTATCCGGGAATGGGCGGTGCCATCGCCGTGCCCGCGTTGCTGACGGCTGGCGATGCCAGTCTCCATGTTACTAGCTGCGATTTTTCGTCCAATCGGGCAGACAAGGGAGGTGCCGTCATTGGCGCGAGCTTCTCCGGCTGCTCGTTCCAAAGCAATAGCGCAACCATGGAAGGTGGCGCGGCGGCGGCCTACGTATACGCAAACCTTGTCAGTACCTTTCAAAGCACCCCACTGGTGAATTGCACGTTCTACCAGAACGCCGCTCCCTACGGCGGCGCGTTTTACTGCACCTACGCTCCCGCTGGTCCCATGATCAATTGCACCTTTGTCAGCAACACGGCGACGACGGCGGGCGGCAATGTGAGCGGCGGGACGGCGACCAACTGCATTTTCAAAGGCGGCTCTCCGAACAATCTCACCGTTGGCGGGGCTTCGAATGGGCACAATATCAGCGACGATGCCGCCGGCGGCGACACCGGCACCGCGCCCGGCGGGTACCTCAACAAGACCGGCGACCTGCGCAACACAAATCCGCAAATCGTCACGAGCGCCCCGGCGAACAACGGCGGGCCGACGAAGACGTTCGCCATCGGCGTCTTCGGTGTCAGTCCGGCGATCAACGCGGGCGACGACAATTACGCGCCGCGCCGGGATCAACGTGGTAACTTCCGCACCGGGCGCAGCGACATCGGCGCGTTTGAGTACTTCGGCGGCTTGGTGGGTGGAATCACGATTGCCCGCAACGGCAACGACGCCGTTGTCAGCGCGGAGCTGGTGTATGGCCTGACCTACCGCCTGCAGCGCAAAACGAGTTTGCTCGATTCGACCTGGCAGGATATCTCCGGGATAAGCGACTTGACCGCGACCGATAATGACACGGAGTCCATCACTGACCTTGGTGCGCTGTCGAGTCAGACGCGTGCGTTCTACCGCGTCACATTTGAAAACTGAGCGGCAAGAGGATCCCGTTGCTCCAACTGGCCGCAGTTCCGCTTGTATCTGTGCTGTTCACTCTTATCCAGGAATTCCAGATTATCCAGCATTGGCTTTCTGTTTATGTCGACTTGTGCAGCCGACTTTTCCCCCCTGCATCCCTCGCTCTTCGTGCTAACAGTGCTTTTCCGTTATCCTCCCGAAGTCTGCGGGGGACAAAACCGGTGGACCACCCGGCTTTGCGGTGAATGAGTAATTCCCCGCAGAGCCCACGCCCGCAGTTTCTTTCGGGATCTTGGCTCAGTTGGTGGAGCGCCTCAATGGCATTTTTCGTCTACCCGGAAGCGACCTAGTACTACTCCGTTAGTTCTTGACGAAGGTCGTTGTCGTGTGGTTCATGGCGTC
>CAXTBX010000151.1:0-9025 GCA_964242205.1 uncultured Chthoniobacterales bacterium | reverse complement strand
AGACGCCGCAGGATGGTTCCAGTCGTGCGGCTACATCCTCGATTAAAATGCTCTAACTTGACAGTCACGGCCGACAACGGCACAGGGTTCCACAACTATAAAGCCTTTGAAGCACTCACAGGCGTGCCATTTTATCTCGCCACCCCCGCACCACTTCTGAGAGCGCGGCGCCAACGAAAGCACCAACGGCCTGCCACGCCAGTATCTCTGCCCAAGGACACGAGTCAGCATCATGGACCCAAAGCTGGTGCGACGCCATCGCCGAAATCCTTAACCGCCGACTGAACGCGATCATGGCAAAGCCCGGCCCGTCGCCGGCCCCGACCAACCCTCGGGGCTACGGCCAGAGCGGCACCCGACCGCGCCGACGCTTGCCACGCTGGGAGTGACCAGCCTCCCAGCGCTTCGGGTGGAGCTTTATTGCTTGGCCACCTTGATCACGACCTTGCCGAACAACTCCGGCGAGGCCGCCGCTTGGTAGGCCTCCTTCGCTTCCTCGAAGGGGAACACCCGGTCGATGGGCGGTTTGATGCCGCCCGCGTCCACCGCCACCAGGTCCGCCAACGCCGCCGACCCGCCCACCGACGTGCCGCGGATCGACGCGGCCTTCATCATCAGAAAGAGCAGGTTCGGCGGGGTGTCCGCCTGGGTGAAGAGTCCCATGAAGGCCACCTCGCCGCCGAACGCCAGTGCGGCGATGGACTGGTCCAGCGAGTCTCCGCCCGCCGCGTTGACCACGCGCTGCACGCCTCCAGTGCGCTGGAAGACTTCTTCGCCCCAGTTCGGGCGTCGCCTGGTAGTTCACGCCGTCCGTGGCGCCGAGCGCGCGGATGCGCTCCAGTTTTTCGTCCTGGCTCGACGTACCGATGACTTCGGCACCCACGGCACGCGCGAGCAGGAGTGCAAAGAGCGACACGGCTCCCGTGCCGAGTACCAGCACCTTGTCACCTTGGCCGACGCGCCGGTTGCCGTTGAGCGCCGTCCACGCGGTGAGCGCCGCGCAGGGCAACGTCTCCGCTTCGAGCAAGCTCAGGGTCTTCGGCGCGGCTGCCACCCGGTCGGCGGCCAGGACCACGTACTCTGCCAGCACGCCCGGCTGTCCGGGGGAACCGAGCCCCAACCCAGGCCCGGCACGGGCGGCCCATCCACCCAGGCCTTGTAGTAAACGCTGATCACGCGGTCACCCACGGACCACGCCCCGGCACCGGTCCCGACCGCGTCGATCACTCCCGCGCCGTCGGAGAGAGGCACGAGGGCGTCCGGGATTCGGATGCCGTATTGACCAGTCAGGATCAGTTGGTCGCGGCGGTTGAGCGAGGTGGCGTGCACCCGCACGGGGCCAATCCCAGCCTCGTGCGCAAGCTGCTCGTCCCACTCGGCCGCGCGGGCGTGACCGCGTCCTCCCTGGGCAAGCACGGCGGCGTGCGGTTGGCCCGGCCTGCCAGGGAGATCACACTGGGCGACGTGTACCGGGCCATCACGGACAAAAAGAAGCTGCTGGCCGCACGGCCCGACGTGCCGAGCGTGTGCGTCGTCAGCACGAACATCGTCGCCTACTTCGATACGCTGGCGGACGACGTGGAGGACGCCGTGCGTGGCGTGCTGGGCCGCCGCACGGTCGCCGAAACGCTTGCACAGGTGAGGCAACTCGACGCCCGGCGGCGATCATCGCCCCGGTCTACCGGTCGCGCCGCCCTAAAATCGAACGCGGAGTAGGCCGCCCTTTAGGTTGCGCCAGAGTCGCAACGGCACGGCGAAGGTCGGCCGGGCGGTATCTGCGCCTGGAGAGTGCTCCAGGCTCTGATCTACTGCCCCGAGTCCGAGGCGGAAACCAAAGGCCACCCTGTTGCCAAATCGGCGCGAGGTCGAACCTGCCCGGCCGGTCGTGGCGGGATGCTAGCGGTAGTACTCCGGCCGACTGATATCCTCGATCAGGCCGGGATGTTCCGGCGTCCACCCGAGACGCGCCCGGGTGCGGGTGCTCGACGCCGGACCGTTGCCCGCGACCCACACGGCCAGGGGACCGAAGTGCTGGTCCGCCTCTTCGGGTGTGAGGGAGCGCACCGGCACGCCCAGTTGCCCGCCGATGGCCTCGGCAATCTGCCGGTACGGCACCGCCTCGTCGGCCACCGCGTGGAAGGGGCCGCCCTGCGCGCCGTGCTCCAGCGCGAGGCGAAAGAGGCGCGCCGCGTCGAGCCGGTGGACCGAGGGCCAGAGGTTCTGGCCGTCGCCGACGTAGGCGCTGACGCCCTTTTCTCGCGCGACGCCCGAGAGCATCGGCACGAAGCCGTGCCGCTCGCCGACGCCGTGCACCGAGCGGGGCAGGCGCACCCAGGTCGCGCGCACGCCTTTCCCGGCGATGGCCGCAGCCGTTTGCTCCGACGCCCGGGGAAACTCCGGGATGATCGGGGCCAGCGGCCCGTCTTCGGTGTACTTCTCGCCGACGGGCAGCAGGCCGAAGCCGCTGGTGACGACCACCGGCCGCCCGGACCCCGCGTACACCTCACCGAAGGCTTCGATAGCGCGTTTGTCCTCTTCCGCTAGTTCGACAATCCGGGAGATATCGAGGCCGAAGGCCGTGTGGATGATGCCATCCGCTTCGGCGGCAGCCCGCCTGAGGGTTTCGAGGTCGCCCAGCGAGCCGAGCAACACTTCGCCGCCCGCCGCGCGCAACGCCCCGGCTTTTTCTTCCGAGCGGACCAGCCCGGTGACCTGATGGCCAGCGGCGACCAATTCCTTGACGATGGCCGAGCCGACCCAGCCGTTTGCACCAGTGATAAATACACGCATGATCGTTTTTCTTTCGAGGTTCTCTTTTCTTGAGGGTTTGTTTCTTCTCGAAGGTCGCTTGGGAGCCTCGGAAACGACCGGCTCTGCGCACCTTCGACCGACCTTGTTTATGTCAGTATATGACAAATAAACGAAGTGGCAGTCCCTGTCAAATCGGGTAGAGTCAAGAGATGCCTCGCAACGGAGAGATCGCGCGCCAACGCTTGCAGCAGGCTGCCGTCGAGTTGTTCGGCGAGCGCGGCTACGAGCAGACCACGGCTGCCAAGATCGCCGCGCGGGCCGGGGTGACCGAGCGCACCTTCTTTCGCCACTTCCCGGACAAGCGCGAGGTGCTCTTCGACGGCCAAGCCAAGCTGCGCGAGGCGCTGACCGGTGCCATCGCCAAGGCTCCTGCGAAGCTCAAGCCGCTGGAGACCCTGCACTGGACGTTCCAATCGGTCGCGCCGCTGCTGGAAGCCAACCGGCCCTTCTCTCTGCCACGCCAGCACGTGATCGACCGTAACCCCGCGCTCCAGGAGCGGGAACTGGCGAAAGAGGCGACGCTGGCCGAGGCCTTGGCGGTGGCGTTGCGACAACGCGGCGTGGATGAGCCGTTGGCGGCCCTGGCGGCCCGGGCCGGGATGGCGACCTTCCGCTACGCGGTGGCGACGTGGTTCGCCGACCCGACAGATGGGTTGGGAGTGCACCTGGACCACGCCTTCGACGCCTTGGACGGGCTGGCCGCGTCATCCCCCACCCGGAAGACACGGCGTCGGTGGTGAGGGAAGAGTTTGCGGTGCTCTGGCGTTGAAATAAGGAGCACGGAGAAACCAACTGCCGCTCCTGCGCGTGAAACTCGACGCGGACCCCGGTCGTTTGTTTGGATTGTAACTCGACGGCATTGTACGGCGAGTCGCCCACGGTCTGCCTCCTTGTTCACTGGCTACTGGCAGTGTAAGTTCCCGGGCATGGAGCCGCTTGCAGCACCTTTCGCCGCCGGCTCGCTCACTTGGGTGCGGTGCGGTCCGTCATACCGACCGCGACTGTCCGACGGCCAGATGAAGATCTCCGTCCTGTTGGGCAAGCACTCTGCGGGCTGGCGCGCTTCCCGGCAACAGCCTTGGTTCCGGGTTCCGGCGCGCAGCACCAGCGTCTGTGTCAGCGACGTGCCCGCCGGGGCCGAACTCACCGGCGGCGGGCACTTTTGTATGCTGATCCTGGAACGCGAGTACCTGGGCAAGCAGTGGGCGGCGGCAGCCACCGAAGAACGCCGCCGCTACGACGTGGCCGCCACGCACGACCCTTTCCTTTTCCACCTCGCGGCAGAGGCCACCGCCCGGCTCCGGCGCGAGCAGCGGTTTGCTCCGGGTTACGTCGAGTCCTTGGCGCATCTGGCCAGCGTTCATGTGCGCGAACGCTACCTGCAAAAGCATCCAGCCGTCCCGGAACGTCCACCCGTCTTCCTGGCTCCCCACGCCGAGGCGCGGGTGCGGGCACACATCCAGGCGCACCTGGGCGAGAAGCTGCCGTTGGCCGACTTGGCGGCGGTGGTGGGAGTCAGCACGAGCCACTTTGCGAAGGCTTTCCACCGGTCTGTCGGTGAGACGCCCCATCGCTTCCTAGTTCGGAAGCGTCTGGAGTACGCGCGCGAGTTGCTGCGCCCTGCTGGCGGGGCGATGCCCCTGGCGGAAGCTGCCTTTCAGGCGGGCTTCAGCAGCCAGAGCCACTTCACGCGCTGCTTCCGGGCTTGGTACGGACTGACGCCGGGCGAGTTTTTGCACCAGGAACGACCAAAGAGCACAAGGACGTGAAAGACGGCGCGGGTCGGCGTGCCTCATCTTTCCTCCATGAGCGATTCATCATCAGCAGCATCGGCGGCGGACAAGCGGGTGGCCCTGGTCACCGGCGCAAACAAGGGCATCGGGTTGGAGGTCGCGCGTCAATTGGGCCGTGACCACGGTATGATCGTGTTGATCGGGGCGCGCGACGAAAGCCGCGGACGCGAGGCGGCGGACCTGTTGCGGGCACAAGGCATCGACGCCCGGGCGGTCCCGCTCGACGTGACCGATCCCACCAGCGTCGAAGCGGCGGCCCGGCAGATTGAGCAGGAGTTCGGCGGGCGGCTCGACGTGCTGGTCAACAACGCGGGCGTGAGCCTGGATGGTTGGGTGCCACCCAGCCAGACCGACCTGGAAAAGTACCAAGCGACGCACTTGACGAATGCGTTCGGGCCGCTCGTGGTCACCAAGACCCTGCTGCCCCTGCTCAAACGCTCAGCGGCGGGCCGAGTGGTCAACATGTCCAGCACGCTGGGCTCCCTGGCGTGTTGCGGGGACCCCGCCAATCCCTACGCCGCCGTCCGGCTGCTGTCCTATAACTCCTCCAAGGCGGCCTTGAACATGCAGACGGTGCTCTTTGCCGGTGAGCTGGCGGCGGAAGGCAGCCCGATCAAGGTCAACTCGGCCTGCCCCGGCTACGTGGCCACCGACCTGAACGATCACCAAGGCCACCGCACGGTGGAACAAGGCGCGCGGGAGGCGGTGCGCTTGGCGACGCTGCCTGCCGACGGGCCGACCGGCAAGTTCTTCGACGAGGACGGGCCGGTGGCCTGGTAGTGCAGGGCACGTGGTCGTCCGCAGGGGGGAGACATTGCCGTGCCGACGACGACCATTGCCAGCCTCGCTCTGCCGATGGAGCAGAGCCTAACGCGCCGCCAGACCCTGGACCTCGGCTTGCGCCTTCTCCAGACTGCTCTGGCGCACCTCGTCGCTGCCCGCCAGGCTGCCGACGTAGACCACGGCCACCTCGGTGATGCCGATGAAGCCCAGGACCAACTTGAGATAGGGCACTTCCACGTCCAGGTGGGCCATCGCCTCGCCCGGTCCGTAGCCCGCCCCGCCGCGCGCGCTGATGATCGTGGCCGTCTTGCCGCTGACGAGTCCTTTGTAAGACGGGTACTCGAAAGTGCGCCCGACGCGCACGATCTGGTCGATCCACGCCTTGAGCGCGGCGGGCACGCTGAAGTTGTACATCGGCGCGCCGATCAGCAACTCGTCCGCCGCCAGAAGTTCGTCCACCAACTCGTTGGACACGGCGATGGCCGCCTGCTGCTCGGCCGTGTGGTCGGCGGGGTTGCTGTAGGCGGCGGCAATCCAATCCTCGCTGACCAGCGGTACGGGTTGCCGGCCCAGGTCGCGCTGGACGACTTTGCCGTCGGGGTGCGCCTGCTGCCAGGTTTGGGTGTAGAGTTCCGTGAGTTGCCGGGAATGCGAGCGTTCGCCGCGGGGTGAGCTGTCAAGGCGCAGGAGTGTTTTCATCGTGAGATTTGATAGAATGGAACCGACGGGGAAATATTGAAACAAAAAATATCTGCGTCAATATATTTTTATTAGATGATTCTTGCCTGCCCAGACTTTATGGTTTGTGCTGATGTCGAAGGAGCGTTGTCCATGTCCGTCGCAGCCCATCCCCTCCGGGGTGCATGTCTGGTTGATCTGGATCAAGGCTGCGCAGGCCGTCGGTCGCATCAACGCGGCGATGCTGCATCGCTCCGGCCTAGGCGAGTCCGAGTTTCGGGTGTTGGAGGTGCTGCTGCACAAGGGAGCGCTGCCGGTCAACGTAATCGGTCCCAAGGTGGAACTGACCTGCGGGTCCATCAGCGTGGCCGTGGACCGGCTGCACGGCCGCGGGTTGGTCACGCGGACCGAGGACCCCGCCGACCGGCGGGTGCGCATGGTCGATCTCACGTGCCAAGGCCGGCGGTTGATCGAAGGGGTCTTCGGGCGTCATGCCGCCGACATGGAGGAGGTCATGCGAGCACTGCCCGCCGAGGAGCGCGTGCAACTCGAGCGTTTGCTCAGGAAGGTCGGCCGCCACGCGCAAGAGATCGGCGAGGGATTGTCGAAGACTCCCGGCGAGTGTTCCAAGCCGGTCGGACCCTGACACCAGGATTCACGGCAAACGGTATTTACCTCGTGAGAACAGGTCTGGTGATGCCACTCATGAGCACTATCCAGTTCCCGAAATCCTCCGTTGGTGCGACGTTTTCCTGGTCGAGACTGCCACTTTGAAGGCGATCCGCGAGGCGGCAAAGGGAGTTTGTCCTCTGACCTGAACATTCATCAAAAAGCGAGGTCGGCGGAAGCATCCTGTGGATACGCTTCCCGGCATACTTCGACGAAGGTGCCGCGCAGCCAACGGTGCGCCGGATCGGCGTCCATGCGGGGATGCCACATCGCGGAAATTTTGATCGGCGGCGTTCGGACCGGCAGTTCAAAGCTTTGGAGGCCCCGATAAATCGCCTGTTCGCCTGCCAGCGCATTGCCGAGGCAGCCCTTTGGCACTAGCGCGACCAGATCCGAGTGGCAGGCCATCCGCATCGCGTCAGGGTAGCCCGGCACCGTCACGAGGATCGTCCGGATCAACCCGAGCTTGGCCAAGGCGTCGTCGACCGGACCAAGCGAGGCGCCCCGGCGTGAAGCCACGACATGGTTGCACGCCGCGTAGCGCTTGGGCGTCATTTTTCCACTGGCCACGAGCGGATGTCCGATCCGGACGACGCCGACGAAACGATCGTGAAAAAGCAGGCGCACACGCACCTCCGGTGCCGACTTCCCAAGCACGCCGACCTCCAGATCGATCAGACCTTCGCGGAGCGGTTGCACATCCTTGTCCCGCTTCGGCGCGAAACGCAGGCGCAGGCGCGGCGCGGCCTGGTGGATCGCCGCCACGAGCGGGGCGGAGACGAGTTCGAGGAAGCCCTCGCTGGCGCGAATGGTAAACGTCCGGTCCAGCGAAGGAAGATTCAACGGGGCGGCCACCGGACGAAGGACCGCTTGCACGTCACGAGTCAGGGTGTGGACCCGGCTGCCGAGTTCCTCGGCGTAAGGCGTGGGAACGAGGGTCCGCCCGGCGCGCACGAGCAGCGGGTCGCCCGTGGCCGACCGCAGCCGCGCGAGCGTCCGGCTCATGGCGGACGGACTCAAGCCGAGCTGACGGGCCGCTCCCGTGACGCTGCCCTCGGCGAGCAGCGCGTCCAGCGAGACGAGAAGGTTCAGATCCACGCTTTGCATCATTTTGAAGGTATCTGATGGGTTCACGCCTGCCTAGTGTCAGACGCAACTATATGATGCGTCCTGTGCGTCTGGCGCATTCCGAAGAGGGTTGGTAACATTAGTGAAGGAACACCCTGATCTAAAAACATCATGCCCACACCTCTCTCTCCTTCCAATCAGTCGGCTGGCACGATTCTGCTCATCGGAGCGTCGCGCGGACTCGGCAGCGCCATGGCCGCCGAGTTTTTACAGAAAGGGTGGACCATCGTCGGGACCGTGCGCGACGGCGCCAGAACGAAGCTGCACGACCTGGCCGACGAACACGGAGCCCGGGTCGAGATCGAATCGCTCGACATCACCCGACCTGACCAGATCTCGGCGCTGCGCGACCGCCTCTCGGGCCGCCGTTTCGATGTGCTCTTCGTGAACGCCGGCACCGCCAACCGTAACCAGGACGAGACGATGGCAGACGTGTCGACGGATGAGTTCGTGCGGGTGATGGTCACCAACGCGCTGAGCCCGCTGCGCGTTGTGGAGGGTTTGCAGGACCTCGTTCGCACCGACGGTACGATCGGCGTCATGTCGTCCGGGCAAGGTAGCGTCGGCAACAATGAAAAGGGTGGACATGAAGTTTATCGTGGCAGCAAGGCCGCGCTGAACCAGTACATGCGCTGCTACGCCGCCCGCCATGCCGGAGAAACGCGCGCGTTGGTGTTGATGGCTCCCGGTTGGATCCGCACCGAACTCGGCGGGGCGAACGCGCCATCGAGCGTGGAGGAAAGCATTCCAAAGGTCGTGGACGCGCTTCTCTCGCAGCGGGGCAAACCGGGTCTGCAATATCTGGATCGTGAGGGGCGCACCGTACCGTGGTGAACCTTTGCTCCAGCCCTCGACAACTTTTTGAATATCGTCCCCGAGACGGGTTTCCACCAACGAAGTGGTGGGATGCTCATACTTACTGATCTGGATTGATCACTTGTACGGCTCTTTGCAGGCTTTTCGCCACGCGCGTCATTGTCGCTAGCCTCCTGCGCACTCTCCAACGATATCTTCACGTGTCGGTACGTACATCACTGGCTTTCTTATTCATCTTTGGGGAGGTCACCTTCCGTTTTGTATTCAGCGGAAATCAGCAGGACATCGCAGCATGACAAAGCTGATTGGCATTGAGGAGCACTTCGTGACCGCCGACATCCGCGCCG
>CAXTBX010000150.1:0-9075 GCA_964242205.1 uncultured Chthoniobacterales bacterium | reverse complement strand
CTGCGCTCGGGGGTCTTTTTTCCGGTGAACCACCTGTCGCGCGTGTTCCATTACATTATCCCGTTCGTGCCGCTGAGCTACCTGGGGGACGCGCTGCGGCAGACGATGGTTGATGCGCCGCCGATCCATTCGCCGGGGACGAATCTGTTGGTGCTCGGCGCGTGGGTGGTGGCGATGACGGTGTTGTCAGTGCGGTTTTTCAGTTGGGATGATCGGTAGGGAGGGATAGGCGACGGGCGACGGGCGGGTTACTGATGACGCCTTGCCCCCCAAGCATTCTGTCATCCTGAGCCAGTGTCACGAGCCGAAGGACCTTCCCACGTCCCATCCGGCGCACATGTCCCTCCAAGCAAGCTGCGGGCAAAGACAACCCGGTCCTCTGGCAGCTTTTTTTGCTGACTCGGCGCGGGAAGGTCCTTCGGCTCGCAAGACTCGCTCAGGATAACAGACCCCTTTGGGGTGAGCGTCATCCCACCTCCCACAACCCAACCTTCTACCTTCACCCTTTCACCGGATACTTCGCCCGCCATTGCGGCACGTACCACGCCAGCAGCACGGCCTCCGCGACGATGCGCCGCACCGCCCAGAAAAAATCTCCGGCGTGGCGGCACATCCGAAACGTGTCGTAATGCCCACGCAGGAACGGGTAGAGCCCGAAATGGATCGCCGACAGCGGCACGCCCCGCTTCCGCGCCAGATAGAACGCCGATTCGCGCGAACGCGCCCAACTCCGCGCCGACGCCTCCGGCCTCGGCGGGTGCTCCACCACCGCCTCCGGCACGAACAGATACGGCTCCCGCCGATCTTCCAACCGCAGGCGCAGGTCCACGTCTTCGAGGTGCGAAAAAGGAAAACGCTCGTCGAACCCGCCCAACTCGAAGAAAAACCGCCGCTCGATGGCAAAATTGCACGACCACAACAGCCCGCCGTGCTCGTTGTCGGGCGATGTGAAGCCCGGTCCCATCGGCCCGAAGCCCTCGCCCGCGAAGGTGCGGCCTTCCAGCACGCGCAGCCGCTCTCCGTCGGCACCATCGAGCCGGGCGACGAACGCCGCCAGCCAGCCGGGCTGTGGCAGGCAATCGTCGTCGGTGAACGCCAGCCACTCCCCTTGGGCCTGTGCCGCGCCCCGGTTGCGGTTCGCGGCGGGGCCGCGCTTCGGCCCGGCGACCCACCGCGCCCAAGGATAAGTGTGCGTCACCAACAGCCGCGCGTTGTCATCCTCCGGGCCGTCGTCGGCCACGATCACCTCAAATTGGTCGGACGCGAGATTCTGCCGGTCGGCCATCAGGCGGTTGAGGCACCGCGCCAAGGAGTCGTTGCGCTGCAGCGTCGGCACGACTACGCTGAAGCGCGGCGTAGTGCTGCTAACAGGCAATTCGGCGGTGGACGAAGCGTCGGACATGGCTGGCAGGCATCCTACGGCGGGGAAACGCCGTCTGACAAGCCTACCGCCGCCAACCGACCACCGGCTTGGCGGCGCGCCCGAACCAACGCGTCCACATTTGCCCGAACCGGGAAGTCTCCCGCCGGGACCGGCGGCTGTTGATCGCCAAGCGGCGCCCAAGTTCGAGCGCCACCGCAGGATCAGACGTGATGGTATGCGTGGTCATTGGTAAAATATTTCATTGGACGGGAAATGGTACCTGCTGATACGCCCGTTTCCTTTGCCTTGGCGGCAAACCCGGACAAAATCAGGGATCTTCCCGATAAAACGTCGGCCAGAGTGAATTTCGGGTTGAAACAGCCGGAAAAAGAGGGATTCTCTCATTTGTGTCGGAGATTCATTTTCGTGAAAGCAACCCGGCAATTGCTAACTGAAACACCGACTGATTTCCACTGTTCTTTATGCCAACCAACAAATTTCCCGCGCAGGCGGAGATGATCGAGCGCGTCAAGGCGATCCTCAATCTTTCTGACGAAGCGTTGGCCGCCGAGGTGGACGTACGCCCGGAAACTCTGCAAAAGTACGCCGCCGGTTACCAAAAAGCGGGTGGCAAGTTGATGCAGATCATCGCGCGGCTGCCGGAGATGCGCCGCCGGGCGGCGGAGGCTCCTGCTGGTTTCGCGGCGACGGGTGAGGGCGGTTCGCCCGGTGATCCGCCCAGTGCACAGGAACAACTCGGGTCGGTGCTCAAGGAGGGCACGCTCGACGAGGTTAGGCTCATCAAGCAGGTCATCGGCACATTGTTCCGGCAGATCACCGCGCGCCGCCAGCCGCTCTTGCCCGCCGTGCGCACGCGTCAGCCCGCGCTGTTCGAGGGGCGGCCCCGGCTGCTGCCCGCGCTGGGCTACGTCCCGGCGGGCTGGCCGCAGGGCGGCGTCGAACAGATCGCCGACCAATTCATCGCGGTTCCGGCGGACGAATTCCCGGAGGCGGAGTTCGCGCTGCGGGTCCACGGCGATTCGATGGTAGACGTGGACATCCACCACGGCGACTGGGTGTTGCTCGACAGCCGCCGCGCCCCGCGCGACGGCAACGTGGTTGCCGCGCTGTGCGACAACGAAACCACGCTCAAGACGTGGCTCAGCGACGGCGAGCGCGGACCGGTGCTACGGTCCGAGAACCGCGCGTATCCCGCGCGTATCATCGCCCGCGAAGAGATGCAGGTGCAGGGTGTGATGGTGGGCAAGATTTCCATGCGCAGCGGTAATAGCGCGGACCCGGCAGGCGCGGGCAGCCCGTTTTGAGGAATGCGGAGCGCGGAAGTCTGAAGCCAACTTTTTTAGGTTGGCGTCCGACGCTGGAAGGCGGAGTTTAGAGGATGAGAGTCTGGATGCTGGCGTTGTTGGCGGGGATGTGGCTGGTTGCGCCGTTGTGGGCCGAGGAAACGCCCGTGCCGTCCAGCGGTACGCCGCTCGATGCCACCAATGCCGAGATCGTCAAGTTCTACGGACCCATCCTGCGAGCCAACGCGCGGGTTCACAAACACCTGATCCTCGAAGGCACCGCGCTGGACGGCGATCTGCACGGCAAGAACGGCCTCGTCATCCGCGTGGTGTACCACAAGGACCGGAGCGTGCTGCTGGAATACACGCGCATCACCGGGCAGTTGACGCTGGCGGACGTGAATCCGCTGCTGACCTCCAACGCGGGTGGTTCGGCGTGGCAAGAGGGCAAGGACAGCACCACCACGTCGAAATTTTATCGTCGCCAGGACGACAAGGCCATCGCCCACTGGACGGCGGACAACGACGGCAGCCTGCTCGTTTCCGTCGAGGACGGCAACGCGGGGTTCGGGAAAAATTTGATGCAGTGAGGCTGCCAGCCGTGGGCGATATTTTTCTGATGAACAACTGGATTGACATGGTCGCGGGCGTGCGGCGGCGCACGTTGGTCAACGGTGACACGATGATGCAGATGCTCGTGACGTTCACGGCTGGCAGCCGCCTGCCCGAGCACCAGCATCCGCACGAGCAGATCAGCCACGTCGTCGCCGGGCGGCTGCGGTTCACGCTCGACGGGGGCCGGGAGACGCGCGAACTCGGGCCGGGGGATTCGCTCTACCTGCCCGCCAACCTGCCCCATGCCGCCGAGGCGCTGGACGATTGCACGGTGGTGGACACGTTCAGCCCGCCGCGCGAGGATTTGCTCGCACAGGATCGGCAGGGTGCGCAGGCGCAGGGCTAACTATTCCTTGCGCCGACGCCGGGTCTGCGGTTCGATGCGCTGCCCATGATTGTTCCCGCCGCCGATTCACGCCTGGAGCCTGCCGCGCGCCGTCGATTTTCGCTGCCTGTGCTGCTGGGCGCGGTCGTGCTGCCGCTCTATGCGCTCGACCAGTGGACAAAGTATTTAACCGTCGCGCACCTCGATCCTTACGAGCCGCGCGTGGTGATTCCCGGCTTTTTCAGCCTAGTGTCGTGGACGAACAAGGGGGCAGCGTTCGGGATGTTCCAGAACCAGCGATGGTTTTTCCTCGCGCTGTCCGCCGTGGCACTGGTGGTTCTGGCCGTGCTGTACCGCCGGGGAGCGTTTGACGACGCGCTTTCCCGCGCCGGGTTTGCGCTGCTGATCCCCGGGATCTTGGGGAACCTGACCGACCGGCTGGCGCGCGGCGAGGTGATCGATTTTTTGCTGTTCAACCTGCACGTGCCCGGCGCGAACCCGTGGCCCGCGTTCAACGTGGCGGACAGTTGCATCTGCGTGGCGGTGGGATGTTTTTTGTTCAACTCATGGAGAGATTATCGGAAGGGATGAAACCTGCCGCCTTCCTCTCCGCTTCGCCCGCCGACACCGTTGCCCACGGGCGTGACCTTGCGTCACACGCACTCCCCGGCGAAACCTGGGCGCTGGTCGGCGACCTCGGCGCGGGCAAAACGCACTTTGTCCAGGGTATCGTGCAGGGCGCGGGCGTCCCCGCCGACACCGCCGCTACCAGCCCGACGTTTACGCTCGTCCACGAGTACACCGGCGGGCGGTTGCCCGTTTTCCACTTCGATTTTTACCGCCTGCGCACCGCCGCCGAGACGCTCGCCCTCGGCCTCGACGAATACCTCGACGGACCCGGCCTGACGGTCATCGAATGGGCCGACAAGTTTCCCGAACTTCTGCCGCCCGGCACACGCTGGTTCCGCTTCGAGATTCTGGCAGGCGACACGCGCCGGATCGTGGAAGATTAGTGCTCTGCCCCCCATGCTCACCCTCGCCCTGGATTGCTCGACCGCGCGTGGTTCGGTGGCTTTGGTCCAAGGTCAGGAGCCAGCCGATGCTCGTGCGATTTGGGAGGCGCGGTTCACCGCCGGACGCGGCCACGGCGGCGAGTTGTTCGTCACCTTGGAAAATGCGCTCGCGCGGGTTCATGAAGCGGGCGAACCGCTCGCACAGATTCTCGTTGGACTCGGTCCAGGATCATACTCCGGCGTGCGCCAAGCCATCGCCGCCGCCGTGGGCCTAAGCGTCGCCACCGGGACTGTGCTGCACGGTATTGCGTCGTCCGCCGCCCTGGAAACCGAAGCGCCGTCGTACCACGCCGTTGGCGACGCCCGGCGCGGCGCTTTCTATTACACCGCCATTGAAAACGGCCTGCCGCTCGCGCCGGGTCCGGTCCTGCTGGCCGACCGCACCGCACTGGACGCCTGCCTTGCGCAACGACCCGCGTGGCCGGTTCTCGCCGTGGAAACCGCCGCCGACCTCCTGCCGTCCGGCGCGCGGCCCGCGCTGCCGCTGGCCGCCCGGCTGGCGCGGGTGCCGGCCGCCGCGCGCGTTGCCCCGCCGCTGGAACCGATTTACTTGCGCCCCGTCGCATTTACGTTGCCCAAGAAAGGATGACGACTACCGCCGACCCGCCCCCTCCCCCGGCCCGCTGCTGGGCCGAGGTTGACCTTGCCGCGTTACGGCACAACGTCGGCGTCGTGCGCGCGGCGGTCGGCTTGGGTACGACGATCCTGGCCATCGTCAAAGCCGACGGCTACGGGCACGGCATGGTCCCGGTCGCCCGCGCTCTGCACGCCACCGGCGAGGTGACGAACTTCGGCGTCGCCAGCCTCGCGGAAGCCCTGCACCTGCGCGCCGGGTTGTCCGACGCCGCCTTGACGATCCTCTCCCCCGCCCTGCCCGACGAGCGCGCCGAGATCGTCCGCCACGGTTTCCTGCCCTGGCTGAGCACGCTCGCCGAGGCCGAGGATTACGCGCGCCTGGCCCGAGAACTCGCGCCCGGCGCGCCGTTTCCCGTGGAAATCAAACTGGATACCGGCATGGGCCGCATGGGCGTATTGGAAGCAGATTTTCCCGCGTTGCACGCCGCCGTGCGCCTAATGCCGTCATTGCGGGTGGCGGGGATTCTAACGCACCTGCCCTCGCCCGACGAGGACGCAGATTTTACCACCGCGCAACTCGCGCGCATGGCGCGCCTCCAAACGGAACTGGACGGCCTGCCGCTACGGTTCCACGCGCAGAACAGCGCGGGCCTGCTCGGCTACGCGCGCGACGGGCGCAACCTCGTGCGCCCCGGCCTGATGCTCTACGGCAGCAGCCCGCTGCCCGCGTTCCAGGGCCGTTTGCGCCCGGTGCTCACGCTCAAGACGCGGCTGAGCCTCGTGCGCGAACTACCGGCCCAATATGGGGTCAGTTATGGGCGCACGTTCGTCACCGCTCGTCCGACGCGCGTGGGCACGCTGGCAATGGGTTACGCCGACGGATATCCGCGCCACCTCTCCAACGCGGGCGCGGAAGTGCTCGTGCGGGGCCGCCGCTGCCCGGTGCTCGGGCGGGTGACGATGGACCAGACGATGATCGACGTTTCCGCGCTGCCCGAAGTCGAAGCGGGCGAGGAAGCAGTGCTCATCGGCAGCCAGGGCGGCGAGACGATCCTGGCCGGGGAGTTGGCCGCGAAGTCGAGCACGATCCCGTGGGAAATTTTCACCGGGTTGACCACGCGGGTGACCCGGCAATACCTCCACGGCTGAGGACTTCCGATGAACCGTTTTCCGCGCTTCGCCGCACGGGGCCTGCTGGCCGCGCTGGTGTGCCTGACCGCCGGTTGCAACCCCGACATCTCGGACGCCGCCGGATTCGAGCGCCGCTACCAGGCGCAACTCGACGCCATGCAAGCACTGTGCGCCGACAGCATCCGCTACCTCGCCATCAGCTCGGCGTGGGATAGCTGGCAGGTCGATCATTACTGGTTGTTTTCCGCGCGGAAAATCGTGGCGGCGACAGTGCGCGGAACAGTTCCGCCCGCGAGCGCGCAGACCGGCCCGCCGGTTTTTGAAGTGAAGTCTCTCTTCCCCGCCAAAGTATCCTTCCCGGCGTCCGCTTTTCCGACGGAGGGGAAGAGCGTGGTCGAAACCGGCATGGCGAGCTTCCGCGAGGAACTCATGCCGGTTTTTCGCTACCGGCACACGGTCCGGGGTTGGAACGGCGGCCTGTACATGATCGAGCTGACGGCGGAACGCTGACGCCCGGTTGCGCAACGAAGCTTAGTTTCTTCCTTCTTCCTTGCTTTCCCGAGCCGTGTCCTTGAATCTAGCCCCGCCACCTTTACAATAACCTTACGTTTGGTTCTTGGTCAGGCTGCACCCTCCAGTTTCAGCGTCACCATGTTCCAGATCATCTTCAACGCCCTGAGTGCCGCCGAGCTTTCGGCTTTGCCGAAGCCCCTGCAGTTGAACCTGTTGGGCGAGTTTCAGGTTTTGCCTGGGGATCTGGATCACGCCGAGGGCGACCGTTTCGGGCGGATCGAGCGCAACGGCAAAAAACTCTATCGCTACCGCGCCAGCGACTACCGGATCTACTTTGAGCCGTGCGCGGACGGCGTGACGGTCCACCGCATCCTGCACAAAAACACGATTTCGGACTTTCTGTTTCGTTCCAAGCTGCCGATGGTGGCCGAGGACGAAAAGCTGGGCGAGACGCAGGCGTTCTGGAAGCTGATCGACGAGGGCGCCAAGGCCAGGCCCGCCGCCGTGCCGTGAGCGCGCCGCGTCCGTCCTCGTCATCCGCCCGGCGCCGGGGGTGGAGACGCGTCCCATTGGCGGTGTGGATCGTCCTCGGCGTGGTGGGGGTGCATTTGCTGTTCTTCTGGGCGGTGTCGAACCGGCATTTTCTGCCGAAGACACGCTACGTGCCGCCCGCGCCGACGCCGAATTTCGGGTCGCGCCAGACCGTGACGGTTGACCCGCAGACGGGGGAGAGGACGGTTAAAAGTGAGTTTGTGGTCAGCACGAAGCTGGTGACGCCGGTGCCGCAGGCGACGGCGAAGTGAAGGCAGAAGGTTGTGGGATGGGCGATGGGGCCTTGCCCTCAAAACATCTGTCTTCCTTGGGGTAGGCGTCCCCCATCTCACATCGCCCATCCCACATCCCACAACCTTCTGCCTGCTGCCTTTCGCTTCCGCACGGCCAACCCCGAAACGTCGCCCGATTCCGCCGTGAACGTTAGCAAATCCGGCTCCCTGAGCCATTCCTGTTGTTACCCATGTACATCCTCGCCAATAGCCTCCTCGCCACCCAGTCCTGGCTCCTCGCCCAGGCGTCCACCACGACCACCACCGATACCACCGTCGTTGACCCCGCGGGCACGCTCTCGCACGGGCTGATCTACACGCTCATCATCGGCCTCGTCGTCGGCGTGATCGCCAAGCTCATCACACCCGGTAAGGATCCCGGCGGCTGCATCATCACCTCGCTCATCGGCATCGGCGGCGCGTTCATCGCCTACTTCATTGGTCGCAGCTTTGGCCACTACGGCAGCGGCCAGACCCCCGGCATCATTGCCTCGGTCATCGGCGCGATCATCCTGCTGGTGATCTACCACGCCATCATCGGGCGCAAAGGCCCCGGCGGCGGTCCGACCTTGTAAACGACTCCTGTCACAACCAGCCTTCCCATCGGGGCACGGGCCGCTGTCAAAACAGCGCGGTCCGTGCCCCGGTTCGTTTTGGGTGCGGCCCGCGCATTTTTCGCTTTCCGAAGCCGACTTTTCCCATAGGTTAGCGGCCCTATGTCCACGGAGACGAGCGCCTCACCTTATTCCCGCAAAAACCCGTTTCCGGGCCGCCTGACGACCAACCGGCTGCTCAGCCGCCCCGGCAGCGGCAAGGAAATCCGGCACTTCGAGATCGACCTCACCGGTTCGAGGCTGATCTACGAAGTGGGCGATTCGGCGGGCATCTACCCGGAGAACGATCCCGCGTTGGTCGAGGAAATCCTGGCGGCGCTCGGCGCGGACGGCGACCGGCTCGTCCCTGGCGCGGAACCCGGCAGCGCGGATTTATCGTTGCGCGACGCCCTGCGGCGCAACTACCACGTCACGTCGCCGTCCAAGCAGTTTTTGGAGTTCATCGCCAACCATTCGGAGGGTAACTCGGTCCTGCGCGAACTGATGGAAGATCCGTTGCGCAAGAAGGACGTGGAGAAGTTCGTGTACGGCATGGAGATCATTGATTTCCTGCTCTCGCATCCGTCCATCAAGTTCACGGTCGAGGAATTCTTGAAGCTGTTGCGCAAGCTCCAGCCGCGGCTTTACTCGATCTCGTCGAGCATCAAGGCGCACCCGGGGTCGGTTCATCTGACGGTGGCCGCCGTGCGCGACGACACCCACGGACGCCAGCGCAAGGGCGTGGCCTCGACGTTCCT
>CAXTBX010000149.1:0-9303 GCA_964242205.1 uncultured Chthoniobacterales bacterium | reverse complement strand
AATCGAGCGACAGTGGCGAAGCTCGCACTGGCGCTCCAAGTCGAGCCGCAGTTTTTCGGCGGCGGCGCGCCGCCGAAGGTGAACCAGCCCCACTTTCGGTCGCTTCGGTCCACACCTCAGATCGCGCAGGACGAAGCGGAAGCCAAACGCGAAGGGCAGCTGCCCGCCGAGCTGGCCAAGCAGGCGGGCGACTGGACCCACGACGCTCCCGGCACCAAGCACCACATTGATCTGAACCAGCTGCCGCCCACGTTTGCCACCAGTTCGTCGGTCAATGGGCCGAAACTCGTCAAGCGGCCCGACAACGCGAAGCTCCGGGTCCCACCTGGCTTCAAGATCGAGGAGTACGCCACCGGGTTCCAGAACCCGCGCTATCTCCAGACCGCGCCCAACGGAGATATTTTCGTCGCGGAAACCGGCGGCAACAAGATCATGGTCCTGCGCGACACCAAAGGCAGCGGCACGCCCGATGTGAAGGAAACATTCACCACGGATAGCCTGCGCCAGCCCTTCGGCCTCGCCTTCTATCCGCCCGGGCCAAACCCGCAGTTCCTTTACGCCGCCAACACGGATGGCGTCGTGCGTTTTCCTTATAAAAACGGCGACCTCAAGGCCACCGGCCCGGGCGAAAAATTGCCCGCGCGGATTCGCGGCGGCGGCGGCCATTCCACCCGTGCCCTCGTCTTCTCGCCGGACGGCAAGACGCTTTACATCACCGTGGGCAGCGGTTCGAACGTGGACGAGCGCAACCGCGACGAGGAACGCGAGCGCGCGCTGGTCTGGGAGATGAAACCCGACGGCACCGACCAGAAGATCTTCGGCTACGGCATCCGCAACCCGGTCGGCATCGCCATCCGCCCTGGTACCGACGAGGTCTGGGTCAGCACCAACGAACGCGACGGCCTGGGCGATGACCTCGTGCCGGATTATGTCACCCGCGTGCAGCCCGGCGGTTTCTACGGCTGGCCGTGGTATTACATGGGCAACCACCCGGACCCGCGCAAACAGGGGATGCACCCCGAACTAGCCAACAAGGTGCTCAAGCCCGACGTGCCCGTCCAAAGCCACAGCGCGTCGCTCAACCTGACGTTCTACGCGGGCAGCCAATTCCCGGCGGCATACCGGGGGGACGCCTTCGCGGCGTTTCACGGTAGTTGGAATCGCAACAAGCGCACCGGTTACAAGATCGTGCGCGTACCCATCGACAAAGATTCAGGTAAGGCGCGCGGCGACTACGAGGATTTCGTGACGGGTTTCGTCAACGCCGACGGCAACGTTTGGGGCCGCCCGGTGGGCGTCACGGTGGCCAAGGACGGCAGCCTGCTATTCAGCGAGGACGCCGAGGACATTATCTGGCGCGTCAGCTACGCGGGAAACTGAGGCGGGCCACGATTCCGCCTTTACCATGAACACTCGCTCGTTTCCCTCATTTCTCAGAATACCCGTTCTCGCTGCTTTCTTGGCGGCAGTCACGCTCGCCTCCGTGCGGGCCGACGACCCCATCAAGCCCGACCAACCCCCGGCACGGGGCAAGGAGGTTCTTGTCATCAAAGAGAGCCAGGATGCGCAAACCTTCAACGCTGAAGGACAGGATGTGACCATCAACGGCAGCGGCAACAAGGTGACGATCAAAGGCACCTGCCACGCGCTGACGATCAGCGGCAACAACAACCTGGTCCACGTCGCCTCGGTGGTGAGCATCGCCGTGTCCGGCGCGAACAATCAGGTGGTCTGGCGCGCGGCATCCGGCGGTGAAACGCCGCAGGTCACCGACCTGGGCAAGGATAACCGCGTGTCACAATCCGCCAAGGATTGACGGCCCCTCGCGGGTGGCTTTATCCCTCCCGCAACGGCGGCAGGTCAGCGCCGTAGCGCGCGACCATCCCCGGTAACCGGAACGATTTCCACACCCGCGCCGTGTGCCCGCGCGGCTGTGTGATCCAACGCAGCAGCCAGCCGAGATAGAGCCGGTCCACGACCTTGGGGATCGGCGTCTGGTCGCCGGTCAGGAACCCGAGCGCCGCGCCGATGCAGTGGATAACGGGCCGGTAGGCCAGCCGGTCGCGCAGGTACATGCCCAGGCGCTCTTGCGTCCCGCCGCCAATACCGACGATGACGTTCGCGGGTCGGCGTTCGTCTAAAATCTTCAGCAACGCGGGATCGTCGATTGGTTTCCGACCGTAAAACGGCGCAATGTAGCAATCCTCCGCCGTCACCGGCACGCCATTTTTCGGGAGCCACGCGAGCGCTTTCGCCTGCGCCGATGCGCTGGGCAGGATCAGGAATACGGCTCCCGGATTGCGCACTGCCGAGAGCTGCAAGAAATGCTGCAAATACCGCAATCCCGAGACGCGCGTCAGTTTTTCCCGGTGCGTCAGCAGCCACGCCAGCACCATGCCGCCACTGTCCGTGATGGCGAAGTCCGCCCGTACCAGCGCCTCGCGGTAGCCTGGATTTTCTTCCAAACCCACCAGCGCCGACGCTGCCGGGACCACCACATAACCGCCGCGCTCCTGGATTTCGTGGACCAATGCATCCGGCTCGCCGACCAGGAAATCAATGCCGAGGACCTTGCGTCGGAACGTTCCGGGCGCGGGGGCGGGCAGGGTTGATGTCATCATTTGACGGCTTCACGCTTAACCATCTGATCGTGGATCCAACGGTAGGTTTTTTCCATGCCCTCGCGCAAGGAAATACTGGGTTCCCAGCCCATGACCTGCTGGACGAGCGTGTTGTCGCTGTTACGCCCGTTGACCCCCTTGGGCGCTTTCAGGTTGTAGTTGCGCGCCAACTTCACGCCCGCGATCTCCTCCACGATGTCCACGAGCTGATTGATCGTGACCATCTCACTACTGCCGACGTTGATCGGACCGGAGACGCGTTCGGCCATCATCTTCTGCGTGCCGTAAAGGCAATCGTCGATGTACATGAAGCTGCGCGTCTGGTGACCGTCGCCCCAGATCTCGATCTCATTGCGCCCGCTCAGCTTCGCGGCAATGACTTTGCGGCACACCGCCGCCGGGGCCTTCTCGCGCCCGCCGTCGTACGTGCCCAGCGGCCCGTAGACGTTGTGGTAGCGCGCGACGCACGTCGTCAGCCCGAAGTCCTCGGTGAAGTGGCGGCACATGCGCTCGCCGTAGAGCTTTTCCCAGCCGTAGCCATCCTCGGGCTGCGCGGGGTAGGCGTCGGCCTCGCGCAGGGCGGTCAGGTCGGGGTCGGTCTGCTTGTCGGCGGCATAGACGCAGGCCGAGGAGGAAAAGAAGTAACGATCCACGCCGAACTTCTTGGCCGCCATGAGCAGGTGCGTGTTGATGAGCACGCTCAACATGCAGAGCGCCTTGTTATTCTCGATGAAGCCCATGCCGCCCATGTCGCTGGCCAGGTTGTACACCTGACCCGCGCCTTCCAGCGCCTGCTCGCACGCCGCGCGGTCCTGCAGGTCGAGATGCAAATTTTCCACGCCGTCGAAATGCTGATACCAGCCGTTGAAAGGCTTCGAGTCCACGGCACGCAGACGCGTCGCGCCTTGGCGGCGAAGGTCGGCGATCAGGTGCCCCCCGATGAAGCCGCCGCCGCCGCACACCACGATAAGATCAGATGATTTTTTCAACGCAGGTAAAAAAGGGTTTGTTGCTGCACACAAGCAAGAAGATTCGCTCCGTGCCGACACCGTTTCGGTGCGACCAACACACGAATCTCAGCGAGGCAGCACGGATTATTCAGCACAGGTTGTGCCGCCGGAGCCGCCTTGCTGATATTCGGAGGCACTCTCCGTCAGCGCGCCACCGCCCGCGACCGCGGCTTGACCACTCGGCACGGGTTCCCCGCCGCCAGCACGTCCGGCGGCACGTCGCGTGTCACCACCGACGCCGCCCCGACGATGGACCGCGCCCCGATGCTGACACCAGGCATCACAAACACGCGCGCCGACACAAATACGTCCTCGCCGACCGTGATGGGCGCGGTTTGCAACGGCAGGTGAGGATCGTCGAAATCGTGTGTGCCCGTGCAGAGGTAGCTTTCCTGCGCCACGATGGCCCGGGCACCGATCTCGATGACCGCCATGTTGTAGAGATTGGCTCGGTCGCCCACGGTCGCGCGGTCGCGCAGCACCAGGTTCCACGGGATGTGGATACGCGTCCGCTGGTGCACGAATGGCTTGCCCTCGACGGTCGCGCCGAACAATCGCAACACCAGCAACCTCCAGGGATTGAGCGGCTTCGGCGTCCACGCGCACAGCAGCGCCCAAGCGTAGGCCCAGATTTGCATCCGCACTTTCATCCCGAAGGTCCACGGCGAACTGTACGCGCTGTCCTGGCGATGGGTGGTAAGCGGAACTGGCATGGCAAAGCAACGTTTAGCGTTTTGGCCCGCCGTCCGCCACTCCGAACGCGCGCAACTGGTCCACGAGCGCCGCCGTGGCGCGGTCGATCTGGTAACGCGTCTCAAAACTGCGGCGTGCGCGTTCGCCGGTCGCCGCGCGTTCCACCTCCGGCAACGCGAACCAGCGGCTCAGCAGTTCCGTCGTCCCCGCCGCCGTGTCGTCCGCCGCGATGCCGCCGCCGTCCGCCGCGATCTCGCGCCAGATGTTGACCTTGTCCGAGATGAGCACCGGCGTGCCGCACGCCAGGGCCTCGACCACCGCCATCCCGAAATTTTCCTGGTGCGACGGCAGCACGAACGTCTCCGCCGCACGGAGCGCCCCCCACTTCATATCGCCGGTTAGCATCCCCGGCCAGTGGAATCCGTCTCGCTGATAATTTGCGCGCAGTTCGCGCGAGAACGCCGGGTCAATCTCATCATCCGGCCCGGCCATCACCAGCACGGCATCCGCCGGCTTCTCCGATAACTCCGCAAATGCCCGCGCGAGTAAATCGCACCCCTTCTTGACCACCAGTCGTCCGAGAAACAGGATGATCCGCTTGCCTTGCAGTTCGGGAAACCGCGCATAAAACGCGGCCCGTTGGCGCGCCGGATCGCCCGACGGCTCCTCGATTCCCAACGCGTTCACGGCCTCCTTGACCCGATACAGCCAGAAGCTCTCGCGCGCCAGCCGCCGCTCCTCCTCGCAAGTAAAGAACACCGCCTGCGCCGACCGCAGCACCCGGTATTCCGCCCACGGCCAGTACAGCCACTTTTTCAGATGCTTGCGTGGGTAGGTCCGCTTGAACCACGGATCGAGCATCCCGTGGGCAAACACGAACCGCGGTCCCCGCGCGCCGCGCCACGCCCGCCAGGTCGCCAAGCCGTGATATTGCCACAAGCCGTGCGAAAGCACGCAGTCAAAATCGTCCCGCTTCCCACGCAAAAACTCTTCCAATCCCGGTGTGTATTGGTACACACCCGCCTTACCCGGCCCGCGCCGATGTACCTCAAACGGCAACCCCTCGAATTGCCCCGCCGCCGAGCCGTCCGTGGTCACCACCTCCGTGTGGTGTCCCCCGCGCACCAGCGCCGCGCCAATCTGCCGGATCGCTTCCGCCACTCCGCCCGACTTCGGATCCATCGTCGAGGTTACTTGCAAGATCCTCATCTCAGTCCACCCACCCCTCCTGCCGTTGGAAATAGCGCATTTCCGCCGTAGGCAGCGCCCGCAGCGGCTTCGCGGGCACCCCGCCGTACAAAATGCCTGCGTCGGTCCACGCTTTGTTTAGGAGAGACTTCGCGCCGAGCACGCTTCGGTCCGGCAGCTTCGAACCTCCGAGCAGCACACAGTTCGTCCCGACGAAACAATATTCTCCGATGCTCACCGGCTGGGAACTCTGCCGCCCCGCCGCCAGGTCAATGCTGTGCGTCAGGATCTGCGATTGGAACCCGGCGAACGTCGAAAACGCGCCTATGCTGACGCTCCCCGTGCAGTCGAGCAAGTGCCGGTTAGTCACGGACGCATGCCGTCCGAGCCGCAGTTCCGGCTGGCGCTCAGGCTGGTGCGTGAAATACCGGCCCGAGCCAGTTGGCAGACCCGTTACCCAGTTGAGGTTGCCTAGGTGCGCTCCCTCTCTCATTTCCAGCCACGCGAGCCCCTTGCACACCGTCCCGCTCCCGATCCGCGCGCCTGCTTCCATGACCAATTTCCCCGGCTGCACCCACGACAGACCGATGCGCGCCGTTGGATGAATTTCATAGCCGAACACGGCGCACAGCCACCGCCGCCGCACCGCCCACGGCAGCAAAAAACCCACGAGCATCAGCAACTTTTTCATCGTCCAGCCCCCGCCCCTCCGACCGCTCGCGCCGCTGGCTTGCCGATGAGTTCGTCGTACAACCAACCATAATGGTCGAGCATGGTTGCGGTCAGGAATTTTTCGGCGTTCTGCTCGCCCGCCCCGCGCCACATCTCCCGCGCGGCATCGTCGTAGGCGAGCCGCAAAACCTCGGCGGCAAACGCCGCTTCGTCCGTGTAAGGCCGCACGAAGGCGCTGTCGCCCACCACCTCCGGCAGCGAACCCGCGTCGCTGCACAGCACCGGGCAGCCGCACGCCTGCGCCTCTGCCGCGGGCCAGCCGAAACCCTCGAACTTCGACGGGAACAACAGGCACAGCGCCGCGTTGTAGAGCGCCTCCAGTTCGGCGTCCGACGGCTTGACGAATTCTGTAACCCTCCCTGCCAACCCAAGCTCATCGCGCACGCGCCGCTCGTCCGGCGTCAGCGCTTGCCCAGCGAACACCAACTGGCCCTCCGGCCAGCGCCGCGCTGCCTCGGCAAAGATGCGCAGGGCACCCGCCCGATTTTTGCGCGGCAGGTTCGATCCGACGTTCAGCACGAACGGCGCAGCGGGGTCGAACCCGTCCCGCACCGCCGCGCGCAGGCGCGTCCGCGCCACCGGCGCGTCCAACCGCCCGTAGGGGACGTTCAGCCCCATCGGCACCAACGTGGTGCGCGGCAACTTTCCGTCAGGTCGTCGAACCAGACGATGCACGTCGGCTTGGGTGGCCGTCGAAACGCACGCGATCATGTCGGCTTGTCCGAGACTGCGCGTGATCCAGCTTTGCAACACTCTGCCCATCCGCGTGGCCGCGCAGTCCGTGTCCTCGCCCAGCGCGCCACGCACCGCGCCCAGATCATGACAGGTCACCACCACCGGATGTCCCGCGCTCCGGGCTGCCAAGGTGTACACCGCGTTGGAGTGGTCCGCCAGATGCACGACCCCACGCGCTCCCAGGCCACGCACCCGCCGCCGCAGCCTCCACGGAAACAACACGTATTTGTCCAGGTACGCCAGCCACTTGCCCAGCCCCGCCGTCCCGCCGCGCAGCCGCCCGAACCACCGGCCCGGCACGATCAATTCGGCGCGCATCCCTCTGGCCCGCAGCCCGGTCAGCAGCACGCGTCCGAAGCGCAGCATGCTTTCCTGCCCGTCCGCAAGGTAGTTCCCGACGATCAATACCTCCGGCCCTTCCGACTCACGATGCTCCACGTTCGCCGCCCTCCTCTCCGGCGTGCAACCGTTGCGCCAACGCCGAGCGCCCTCGCGCCACCGGCGCGGTGTCCGCCGCCACGACCGCCGCCAGAGCGGGCATCGTCGGAGGTGGCAAAACAGGTGCGGTAACTGCCAGACGCTTCGCGCGGCCCGGCGGCACCACTTTCGCCTCGACCACCGGTTCCTCTTCCTCCTTGCTGATCGGCGTCGGTTCCGACGCCGCCCGGCACGCCGTCAGACACAGCCCGCCCGCAATGGTCGCGTAGCCTAGTTCGGTCGCCTGGCTGAATTGTCCGATCAAGAGATCGTTGAAACAACCTGTGAAGATCAGAAGCGGCAGCGTGGCCGCGTGCAGCCGCAACGCCCGGAGACACTGCGCGCCGATGTAGACCACCATGCACAATCGCAGGCCCAAGAACGTAAACCCGATGACCGGGCCGTTCTCGATGACCACGCGCCCGCCCTCGCCTTCCGCGAACATGAATTTGCGCTTTCCTAACAGCAGACCGGCGGCCACGTTCGTGCCCATGCCCAGCCCGGCCCCGGTCGCATCCGCATCGTCGATGACGAGGAACGGCGCCACGTATGCCCCCAAGTACCGACCGGTAAGGCCGTTGCGCTCGACCTTGTTGCTTTTGAATCGACTGGTAAATACGTCGATACCGCTCTGCAGAAACGCCACCGACCCGACCAAGAGAACGCCGATCCCTACCACGATGGCCAGCTTGAACGACGACGTCCGGTAGCGGCTTTGGACAACGCTGATGAAAAGCACCGCTGCGAGGAGTGTCCCCATGGTCAAAGCCGCCAATCGGCTGCCGGAGAGCACTACCAACACCAGCAGCGCCGGAATCGACGCCAGCCAGATCGTGCGCGGATACCAACGCTTCTCGAGCAGATGTTGGAGGAAAAACGAAGTCGCCAGCGTGGTGAATCCTGTCAAGCCATTGGTGTAGGAGAATGTTCCCGATGGGCGCACATGCCCGAAAGCCGATTCCAGCATCGTTGTGTTCTCGCCCGCACCGGCGTTGAGCCGCGACCCCGATGACGCGCGGAATTGCGCCAGGACGAGCACCGCCATGAACCCCGCCAACGCCAGAACTCCGATGCCGATCAGCCGCAGGTCGGCGCGCCGCAAAATTTCCGGCAGCACGAAGATCAGCGGCAAATGCATATAATCCGCGCGTAGACCAAACATCGTCACGATCATCGGTGTGTTCGTCGTGGCAAGCGAGACGAAGGTCGCCAACGCTCCCAACCCGGTGATCCACGCGATGAACGCGTTGCGCGGGAAAATGCCCTTCGTGTAAGCCAAGAAATAGATGAGCAGTAGCACGGGGTCACGGACGACGAGCAAGGGGTTCGACCAGTTCGGCAGGATCCATTTGCGCAATGCTCCCTCAAACACCCACAAAAGGAGGTATAGAAAAACGAGTCGGCGCAGCCAGCGCAGATCCGGCGCTGGCTTCTCTACGTTGGTTCGATTCGTGGATGTCAAAACTTGCGGCATGGCGATCTTGGTGCGTGGCGAGTCTGCTCTTCTTGGAGCAAAACGGATGCCGCAGGGTGCTCAAACGTGGCACCGACCCGCTTCTTTGCCTGTCCGCAACGTTGAATTTCTCGTGGTTCCACTGCGCTCTCCGTTGGGACATCCTTGCGGACCGCGCATGGGAAAGATCCCGCCGCCATGAAGCGTTGTGTCTCGACTCCGTGGTGATTCATGGTCTAATCATCAAGGATTGTCCGTTCGCGGCGGACGATCCGCCTGCTTGGTCCACGCTGGACTTTTGCAGCAGCCACGGGAAAACGTGCTGGAAGAATCCCTCCGGCGAAATGTATTTTACCCATGTTTCCCGCGCCTTCCTTTGCAAGGCCTGGAACGA
>CAXTBX010000148.1:0-9402 GCA_964242205.1 uncultured Chthoniobacterales bacterium | reverse complement strand
GCACCCGGGCTCCAGCTCGTGACCCGGCGCTCCCGGTCCAGCGAGACGATGGCATGCTCGTCCGCGCTTTCCACGATCAGGCGCAGGCGTTCCTGCGTGGCCGCGAACGCCGCCTCGGTTTCCTTGAGGTCGTGGATGTCGGTCGCCGTGCCGAACCAGCTGAGCACCCGGTCAGCCTTGTCCCTGAGTGGCACGTTGCGCCCCAGGTGCCAGCGGTACATGCCGTCGGCACGCCGCAAACGGTATTCCGTGTCGAAGATTTCACCGGCTGCCAGCGCCTTATACCAACGCTCTTTGGAGGCGGGCGCGTCTTCCGGGTGCACGATGGCCTGCCAGCCGAGACCGACCGACCCAGCGAAATCCAGACCGCTGTATTCGAACCAGCGACGGTTGAAGTAATCGGCCTTGCCGCCCGCCTCATTGGTCCAGATGACCTGCGGCACGACATCGGTGAGCGTGTGGAAACGGGCCTCGCTCTCGAAGCGTGCCTCCTCGGCGGCTTTGTGGGCGGTGACATCGTGGGTGATCCCCACGTAGCGCGTGAGCTGGCCCGCGCCGTCGAAAACCGGGCTGATGGCCAACTCGTTCCAGAAGGGGGTGCCGTCCTTGCGGTAGTTGAGCAACTGACCACGGAAAGGTTGCCCCTGACGCAAGGCGACACGGATCTCAGCCACGACGGACCTGTCGGTTTGCGGTCCTTGCAGAAAGCGGCAGTTGCGGCCGACGATTTCCTCGTGCGCGTACCCGGTGATGGCACCAAACGCCGGGTTGGAAAAGACGATGGGCCAATCGGGTGCCTGCGGGTCGACGAGGATCACGCCGGTGATGACATGCTCAATGGCCGCGGCCATCTCCCGGTCTTGCTGGCCAGAGTGCCGCAGGACGAGTTCGGCGCGCTTGCGCCCGACCGCGTGGCGGACGGCGCGCGCGAGCGCCTGCGCTCCCGCTTCGCCTTTGAGCAAATATTCCTGCGCGCCGCACTCCATCGCCTTCTGCGCCATCGCTTCGTCGTCCTGGTCTGTCAGGACGATCACCGCGGCGTGGCGCGCTGGCTCGCGGAGGCTTTCGAGCGTGGCAATCCCCTGGCTGTCGGGCAGGTCCGGGTTGAGCAGCACGGCGTCGATGTCGTTCCCGAGAGCAAACTGGGCCAGCGCCGCGCGCAGTGAACCGGCAGAAACATAAACGCAGCCGGTGGGCAGACTCTGCGTCAATCGCTGCTGCAAAGTTTCGGCCTCCAAAGCATCCGCCTCGATGCACAGCAGTTTCAATTGATCCTGCGGCTTAGACGGTTCGGCATGCCTCATTGGAAAAGAGTAAAAGGGCAGTCCGCTCAAAAGGTTGCCTCACCGCATCACCGCGCGTCCACCAGCTCGCGCCCCGCTTCTGCGAGCGCGGCGTCGAGTTGCTCGGGATGGATCGGCTTGAGCAGGTGGCGACGGTAGCCTGCTTCTTGGCTTTTGAGTTGATCGGCACCCATGCCAAAGCCGCTCATGGCAATGGCATAGATAGGCCGGGGCAGTTGCAGATGGTGCATGAGCCTCCAGCCGTCGCCGTCCGACAGGCCGATGTCGGAGATGAGCACGTCGCAGTCCGCTCCCGGCAACGCGGCCAATGCCTTGGTCATGGAGTCGGCCGTCAGGACCGTGTGACCAAACATCTCCAGGTACATCTGGAGGTATTCCAGGGTGTCACGATGGTTCTCGACCACGAAGATTCGCAGCGGCTTGGAGGGGTCGGCAGAAATCGGCGCAGTCATGGGACGAGTGCCTGATTCGCTCAGAACGAGCGAACCGTTTGTGACGCAACGCGCTCTGACGAAAATCGTCCAGATGAAAATCTGGAGGCGTCCTCCTGCATTTGGTTATCCGATCTGGTTCCCAGCTTTAAAGAGCTGCTTTGAGAACCACGACCGCCTTGCCTGCGATCAGGGCAGGGCGGAAAACCGTCTGCCCCGCATCTCTGCCGGTCGCAACACAAACTGCGATTTCTTTCCCGACTAACCCAACAACACATGCCTTCCAACGATCAACCTCCCGTGTGGTTTATCACCGGCTGCTCCACCGGCTTCGGCCTGGAACTCGCCAAGCTCGTGCTCGCCCGCGGCTGGCGGGCCGTGCTGACCGCGCGCAAGCCGGAAGCGCTCGCCGACCTCGCGGCGGAACACGAAGATAACGCGCTCTTACTCAAACTCGACGTGATCAACGCCGCCGACATCGAGCAGGCCGTCGCCGATGCCGAGACGCGCTTCGGCCAGATCGACGTGCTGGTCAACAACGCGGGCTACGGTTACTTGGCCGCCATCGAAGAGGGCGAGGAGGAAACGCTCTCTCGACTTGCCGATCCTGATGGTCTCGGATAGTCCAGAAGCTCGCCAGGAAGGAACTGCCGCGGGCATCAACCGCTTTCTCGACAAGACCGAGATCACCACGCGGCTGGTGCTGACGGTGAACGCTTTGCTGGCAGTCGCCAACCCCGACCGCGGCACGAACGACGAGCTTTTGCTCGCGGCGCACCGCTAAAACTTGCGGGACAACTCGGGGTGGGTTTTACCCACCGCCATTTGCTCCGGGTTTTTTCTGCTCCAACTCGGTGATTCCCTTGGATTTGCCGCTGATGCTCTCGCAGGCGGGTACAGCGCTCCAACCGCGGCTCCCCATCAAAGCGACCCGCGCGCTCTGCACGTCGATCCCTTCGTGGACAATTTCGCCATTTCTCGGTCGTGCACGCCTCTGGACACACCGACTACTGAGTCCATCTTCCTAACGTATGTACACATAAACATCTAAGGATGAGCAACTAAATTCAAAGTGAAAGTTCATTGGCACAGCCGTTGCTAAATGGCACTCAGACAACCCTCCGACCCCACACGCCATGCACCCTTTCGCCAACAAGCACACCACGGGCCTCTTTCCCGCCCGCATCAAACGCACCGCCTTTCTATTCCGTGGAAGTGCTCTGCTCCTTGCAGGCTTTCTCGCTAGCCTGTTGATCAGTGCGTCGGAGTATGCCGATCTTCTTTCCAAGATCGTCTGCGTCGGTGGCGGTATTGCTTTGCTCCTGTTTGTCCTTGTGGCCACCTTCCGTTCGCTGTTGATGCCGCGCTTGGTGGACGTCGGGGTTCATCCGGCTTGGTCTCTCTTGTTCCTGGTCCATGCGCTCAGCGGTCCCTTCCTGCTGGGCTTGCTGCTGATCCCTTCGAACGCTTTCGCCAAGCGCCGATATATCGCCTGACCTGCAGACCAACCTCAAGGTGATCCGCGTGCATTGGGACGAGATCCTCCGGTTGGCGGCCTCCATCAAGCAAGGGACAGTGACCGCCTCGCTGATCCTGCGCAAGCTCGGCAGCTACCCGCGCCAGAATGGCTTGGCGGTGGCATTGCGGGAGCTGGGCCGGATCGAACGCACGCTCTTCATCCTGGACTGGCTCCAAAGCGTGGAACTGCGCCGAAGGGTCAACGCCGGCCTCAACAAAGGCGAGGCCAGAAACGCGTTGGCCCGAGCCGTGTTCTTCAATCGCTTGGGTGAAATCCGTGACCGCAGCTTCGAGCAGCAGCGTCACCGGACGAGTGGCCTGAATTTGGTGACGGCGGCCATCGTGCTCTGGAACACCGTGTACTTGGAACAGGCGGTTCGCGCGCCTCGACGGCACGATCCGAGTCTGGATGAGGCCTTGTGCAAGCACTTGTCGCCGCTTGGCTGGGAACACGTCAACCTGACGGGTGACTACGTTTGGAGGCAAAACCGGATCGTCGGCCCGGGAAAGTACCGCCCGCTTCGCCCCCTTCACATACCTTAACGTGCTTTATAATCCGTTTTCTACGTCGGCCCCGAAAGGCGCTTTTCCATGGACGCCCGAAACATCGCGTCACTCGTCCGGGGTGGTCATTTCAGCGCACGCATGAGCGCGAGAATTTTCAAGGTGGCCGGGCCGTTGGGCGTGCGGCTCTTGCGTTCGTAGGCTTTGAGGCTGTTGACGCTCATTTGCATCCGCTCGGCGGCTTCTGGCTGGGTCCAACCCTTCGCCTTGCGATACCTCACGAATTGGTCAATTAGCGGCTCCTCGGGGGGTGGGCTTGCGTCTGGATGATCCGGCACGGTGGAAAGCTTGGCTTTGATGGGAAGCAGAGCAGTCATGATAGGGGTTCACCGATGAGGATTTCCACACTTTGTTTGTCGGTCGGTCGCCAGCTCGGGCGGCCAAGGGAAGGGGAGAGGTCGCCCGCAAGAGCGGCGGCGGTGGCTCGGCTGAAAGCCACCACGAAAAAATCCTCGGTCTGGCGTAGATTGTCGTGGCTTGGTGGCAGGTGGCGAAAGTCGTAGTGTTCAATGAAAACGGCTCGTTCCGGGGGAAGATTAAAGCGTCGGCACACTTGTCCGGCGATCACGTCGCCTGCGTTGGTGATGCTGGTTCCGTGGGCGTTCTGGTCGTCGGTCAGGATCACAATATAGGTGTCGTGGCCGCTGTCCTCGGCGGGGAGGAACAAACGAACACGGCAGCCGCTGGGGCTGCCGTGATACCCTGCAAAGTCGTGCTGCACGTCGTGTAGAAGCATAGAGGCTCGGTTTGTAATGCACTCGTATTACTTTTCGGCACAATAGCCAAGGGCAAAACTTTCCTGATTCTCGGGGCTGCGTTCAACGGTGAGGCAAAGGGCTTTGATGTGTTCGCGGCTTTTCTCGGGAGCAGTCGTGGTGCGGAGTACGACGTTGACTTGCAGTTTCTCCAGGCGGTCACGGATGATCTGCGCGGCGGTGGGAGTGATGAGCGTAAAAACGTGTTTCCAGCGTTGGGAAGCCACTTCGCTGCGTCCGCTCCCTCGCGGAATGGTCTGCACATCTTTGCAAAGCTTGGCGCTGACGGCCAGCGACCAGCGAAAGCCGTTCGCCTTGGCGGTGTTGCTCATGTCGATCAACTCGCCGGTGGCGGTGCGGTCGGCCACGGTGGGACGGTCGGAAAAAAGCAATTGCTGCCCGGCGTCGAGGTCGGTATTTCGGGCGGTTTGTTTCATGAGTGTACCGGGTTGGCGGCGGCGGGGGTTTGGCTACAGCTCGGGCATCTGGGGCGGTCGGGACGCTCGTAGAAAGTCACTTTGCACTGCGGACACCAGAGGACAGCTTTTCCGGCCTTGTTGCTGCCAACCGGTCCGCGTCCGTCCGTATCCCAAGGGTGAACGGTGGGAATGTTCTCGGACGGCGCGGCGGTGGTGGCCGCGCGCTGCTGCTCGTCGCGTCCGGTGCGGAGCATGGCGCGGGGAGGTCCCACCTCGGTGAAGTCCAGGCGTAGGCGCTCGCCGTTGTAGCGGTCGCGGCACCATCCCGGATTCGTGTACTCGACCACGGCGAAGATTGTCAGACCGTCTGCGCTGACGCTTTCCACCCGGCAGGGAGCCATGTAGTGGTAACGGCGTTCGCCGTGGGTGAGACTGAAAGCATCGAGGGAATCCACTTCGCAGAAGCCGCTCGGCCCCGGTTCACCAGCGACTGGACCGGCCCACTCGGGCCAGATGATCGCCAGATGGTCACGGTGCTCGTGGATGCGGCGTTCGCGCTCGGCGGCGCGGCGGCGCTGGCCTTCGTCGGCCTCGGCCTGGGCAAAGGCGGGAAACAGCTCGGTGGAATCGTGCCGGGTCGCCTTCGTGGGTCGGCGGGGAATTTGCGGGATCGTCATACCGTCAGGCTTTGCGGGTGGCGACGATGGTGCGGCCCGCGCCGTCGCAGAATGCGCGTTCGGCGTCGGCGGCTTGAATCGTGAACATTTCGCGGCAGTCCACCCCGGCAAAAAAGAGGATCGCGTTGCCCGTTCGGAAGTAGGACGCGCGCCCGTTCCGGCGTGGGTTGTCGTCGCGTTTGACGATGCTGCCGTCCACGTAAGCGGCGGTAGCGGCATTGATTTCACGCACGAGACGGCGCAGATACAAAGGAGAGGTCGTTTCGATCAACTTCATGGGTTGACGGGTTGAAACTTTGTCCAGGTGGCGGGGCGGGGGAGTTGGCCCGCACCGATCAGGCGCAACCGGCGCAACTCGGCCAGCTTGTGCCAGTAGCAAACCCGGGCGCGTTTGATCGCACAGATGCAGCCAAGGAAGTAGACCGCGCTGCCGGGCAGGTTGCATTGCTGCCAGTACCGGAGCAACCCGGCACGCTGGGAGGGTCGGAGCGTGGCAAGCTCGCGGCGGGCCTCGCGCCAAGTCGCGGCCTGAGTAAAGCGCATGTTTTGCCAGTGGATGCGCCCGTGCTGTTCGTTGTCCTCCATGCGCTGCTCGGGGCTGCGTTGGTCGGTGAGTTCCAGGAACAGCGGGCACTCGTCGCGGCTGCGCTGGATCGCGCGACGGGCGTAAGCCAGTTTGCGCCCGGTGACAACGTAGGGGGACCAGCGAGGAAAGCGTGTGAACCTCATAGTTGGGTAAGGATGTGGGCAGGGCATGGCCGGGGAAGGGGGTCGAACCCTCCCCCGGCGTGGACCCGCTTTCTCAGCCTTTAGAGAGCGGTGGAAACTTCCGCGAGGTCGCGCATCTGCTCGGGCGTCCCCGGCGTGCGGTCACGGAGGGATTCGGCCAGGTGCCAGAGGGCCTTGTTGAGCTTCACGTTTTCGTCCAGTCCTTTGACGGCGCGGGTCTTGCCGAAGAAGCGGCGGGGGTTCTCGGGGCGGCGGCGGCCGTAATCCTTCTGCCCGCCGTCCATCATGTTTTCCTGCACGATGTTGAGGGTATTCCAGAGCGTCGGGGCGGCGTCCTCGCTGCGGCGGTGCGCCAGAATCTTCTCGGCCCCGACCGGCGCTTTCTCCAACTCGTCGTATTTGAGGATCAGCGCAGCCTCGCCAAAGGCGCGGCGCTCGGTGGTGTTCAAGGTCCGGGCCTTGTAGCCATCCAGGAGGTCGGCAATGCGGGGCATTTCCCGCACGATCCCAAAGCTGGCTTCGATCACCTTGGCAGGCTCAAAGTTCAGGTGCGTGATGCTGATACGCGCGAAAACCGAATCCGCGAGAATCATCCCGTTGCTGCACACGAACCGGAAGATCCCGGCGTGTAGCTGGTAGGCGCTGCTGCGGTCGTGGCTGTTCACCAGAACCAACTCGGGCCGCTCGGCCTGGGTGCGCTTCAAGTCGTCCACCCGTGCGAGGCGGATCATGTGTTTTTGAAACCCCTGCCGGTCGGACAGGCGGATACGCTGCTCGCTCGCCCAGACGGGTGCCCAGCCCTCGCCGCGCAACCCGTCAATCACGGTCGCGGTGGGAATGAAGCTGTAACGGTCGGAGACCTTGGCGTGGGCCTGCCCCGCGAACACGCTGGGAGCGAGGCTTCGGAGCTGGTGATTGTCGATCTCGGAATGGCCTGCTAATCTTGCGTTGAACATAATCTGAGTTTTGATCGGCTGAGTTTGTGTTTTTTGTAGAGGCCGGGGGAGGGTCCAATCTCCTCCGGCTTTCTTCTTTTCCAGGGCTAACGTCGTGCCAGCCTTGTCCCATAAAGTAATGCGTTCGCATTACTTTAGCAAGCTAATAAATGGTGAAAAACAGAGAAAGTTTCATCGTCTTTCCTCTGAGGAACTTACCCTACACAGAGTTTTACACCCTTCAGAGGGCAACCCTCTATGGCTGCTCGTCGGTCTGGGCAATGATGGCCCGCAAGGTCATGTCGCCGTAAGTCTCGCTCGCCCGATTGGGCGGTGCTCGTGGGCATGAGTCGGCAGGGATTTGGTGAAGGTTTTGCCAGAGAGGGGGGAGGTTGGGACAACCTTCTTTCCTCGTCGGCAAAATGATCCTTACCTGCCTTGCGGCGTCACGGCGGGGTCAACCAAGGAAAACGGAATAAAGTCCGGCGCTTGCGCCGGTGGACGGCACGGCCATTTATGCCGGATTTCCGGGTTGCCGGAGCGATAGCGGAGGGCAACCACGCCGGGGCGACGTGGCCGGGGCGTTGCGGGGTGTCCCCGCTCAAGGTGGGTGCGCCGGAGACGCCGCGGCTCCGGCCAGGGAGGAAACTTCCTCCCCCTTCACGGCCATCTGGGACGATCTCATGGTAGGTTCCCGGGTGGACACCTGGAACGAACCCTTCAGCAAAGCAGCCGCCATCGAGCGCACGATTCGCCGTCAATACTTCCTGCGCGGTCACGAGATGGGACGTGGCGGTGAACGGCTGGGACCGGAGGAAGCGGTCGCCTTTCTGGACGAACATTCGGAAGCGGCGGAGGCTGACATCAAGGAAGCCACGCGCGAAGAAATCCACGAAATCCGGCAGATGATGCTGCAAGCCGGAACCAACGAAGCCAGTGAGGACCACATGAAGGCTGTCGCTCAGAGGATGGTGCGGGAAGCGTTACCCAACTGGAAAAGTTCACCGGTCGATCATCTGCTGTTGGTCATGCTCATGCAGACAGAGCCCGAGCTGGGGGGAGTACGTTTCGCTGGTCGCCGCGGCGTGGCCTTCGTCAAGCAGAAGTCTACTGCTTTCTGGGCAAGACTTTGGGGGATTACCCACCAGACGGCCCGAGTGCGCGTGCGCTGGGAGGATGGCACTCTATCCAATCTGCCCTCGGGCGAGATGGTGGAGTGGTGCCTGCTATTTTTTCCGGCCTCTCCCTGAACCTTCCTCCGATTTGTTTTAACCTGCCCCCTGCATGTCCCGCAACTGCGGCCTGGGAAATCGCTCTAAAAATTCGGCGACGGCCTCGGGATCAAGCGAAAGGCTGAATTGCTCGGCGGCAGCACGTTCCACTCTTTGACGCACATACTCCGGGGTCAACTCGGCCAAAGGAATTTGCTCGGTGCCAACCAGCCGGTTTTCCTCGCCCTGGTACACGCCGAAATTTAGAGCGCCCACGAATTTCATTGAGGAAAACCATGCCACCGGCACGAGATGCAGAAAGACGGCCTCCAATCCTTCGACGGGAATGACCTTCAATTCGGTTCCGTGCTCCTCGGCCAGTTTGGAGAGCAACGCAGTGAGTTCGTCCCAAGTCATGTCGGACGAAACAGTAACAGGCTAGCCAACCTGCCCGCAAGCGGCTAACCTCGCTTTCCTATGCCAAATGTCAGCGTCGAGGATCTGGAACGGGCCGTGGAGCAACTCGGTCGTTCGGAGAAGGGGCAACAAGCCATGCGTGATGCGCTCGCTCTGTTGGAAAACGGCGGCATCAGTTTGGACGGCGACAACCAACTGCACATCCTCTGCCTGCTGGCGGGGGCTTGGAGAAACTACGCGGGAACGGCACTCGAAGCGTTGCGCTGCATGGTGCGGCCAGAAGCTGAACTGGATCCAGTCGAAGTGGCCGCATCGTAGATCGTGGTCGTGTTCGGGCTGCGATCCTGCGAGTTGGGCACTTTGAAAAGCCGGGAGCCTGACTCCCGGCTCATCATTCTACCGGATTCGCTTTAGCGGCTGATTAATCAGGCGGTGCGTAGCC
>CAXTBX010000147.1:0-9409 GCA_964242205.1 uncultured Chthoniobacterales bacterium | reverse complement strand
CGGTTTCGTTTTCGCGGACGATTGCAACCATGACATCGACGGGTTGTTCGCCAAGAGTTTCGAGACGCAGATGACGGCGATCTTCGGGCCGGATGCGCTCAAGAAAATCCCGAACGACCACCCGCTCTACCACGCGTTCTTCCCGTTCGACAAAGGACCACCAACCACCAGCTTCGAACTCAACGGCTGGGGCGACGATCTGGTCCACGATTACCTGCGCGGCATCGAGATCGACGGTCGCCTTGCCGTGCTCTACAGCAACAAGGATTATGGCTGCGAATGGGACTACGATTTTCGCAATAAACGCTTTCTGGCCGAAGACAACACGAAATTCGGAGTGAATATCGTGGTCTACGCGATGACCGCGTGAGGGATTTTCAGCAGATATTTGCGGAAAAATGCGTTCCGGATAACGCAGATAACGCAGATAACGCGGATGCAGGTGACAAGCTGGGAAACGGGTGTCACCCTGCGGACGAAATAACAGTCATGGACTCGCCGACCGAAGAACAAGTGCACGCGCTGCTGGCCAAACTGCCGCCATTACGGCAGGAGATCGCCAAGGTGATCGTCGGACAACAGGAGGTGGTGGAGCAACTTCTCACGGCGTTCATCGCGGGTGGGCATTGCTTGCTGGAAGGGCTGCCGGGGCTGGGCAAGACGCTGTTGATCCGCACGCTGGCGCAGTCCGTGGATTTAACGTTCCACCGCATCCAGTTCACGCCCGACCTGATGCCGAGCGACATCATTGGCACGGAGGTTTTGGAGGAGGATCACGCGACGGGACGCCGGTTTTTCCAGTTCAACAAGGGGCCGTTGTTCGGGCAGATCGTCCTCGCCGACGAGATCAACCGCACGCCGCCGAAGACACAGAGCGCGCTGTTAGAGGCTATGCAGGAAGGCAGCGTCACCTACGGTGGCAAAACCTACGAATTGGAGCGACCCTTTTTTGTCCTGGCGACGCAGAATCCCATCGAGCAGGCAGGTACCTACCCCCTGCCCGAGGCGCAATTAGACCGGTTCCTCCTCTATTTGCAGATCGGCTATCCCACCGAGGCGGATGAATACACGATGCTCGCGCAAACGACCGGCCAGCGCGCCGTCGCCGTCTCGCACGTGATGACTGCCGGGGACGTGCGGCAACTGCAGGCGCTCGCGCGCGAGGTCGCCATCAGCGAGGATTTGTTGCGCTACGTGGCGCGATTGGTACGCGCGACGCGGGACAAGACGCTGCCGTACATCGAACGCTGGGTGCGCTGGGGTGCCGGGCCACGGGCGGGTCAGGCGCTCGTGCTGGCGGCGAAATCGCGTGCTCTATTGACGGGGCGTTTCGCCGTGACGATGGATGACCTACGCGCGCTCGCCGCACCCGTGTTGAGGCATCGCATTCTTCTGAACTTCGACGCCGAAACGGAAAACATCACGACCGACGACGTGGCGCGGGAGTTGTTCAAACTGGTGCCGGAGCCGAAAAGCCCGCTGGGAGCATGACACTCGATCCGCACCTGCTCGCCGCCACGCGCGGGCTGTCGCTCGCCGCGCGCCAACTCGCCGCCGGGTTGCTGCCGGGCCTGCACGCTAGCCGACGGACCGGATTGGCGCGCGAGTTCAGCCAATACCGCGCCTACCAGCCAGGCGACGATCCGCGCCACATCGACTGGAAACTCTACGCGCGTTCAGACCGCTATTTCGTGCGCGAAAGCGATGTGGAAACCGCGCTCACCGTGCGCATAATTCTCGACGCGACGGCCTCCATGCGGCAAGCCGACACCGCAGGGCCAACCACCGGCAGACCCAAATTTGACTCTGCGCGTCTGCTCGCCGCCGCGCTGGCGTATCTGGCGCAGGCGCAGGGCGACCGCGTCGGGCTGCACGCGGTCGGCGGCGGGCAGATCATTTCGGTGCCGCCGGGCCAACAGCGGCAACCTTTGGAGCGCATCGTCCGCACGCTCGAACGCCTGGAGCCCGCCGGTCGCTGGCCCGTCGACCCGCGTCCGTTGCACCGGGCGTTTGCGGCGGGCCGCCGCCCCGCCGACGACGGGCAGACGCGCGAGATCGTCGTCGTGCTCACCGACGGCCACGAACACGGCGAGGAAATCCGCGCCGCGCTCGCGCCGTTGCGGGCGCGGCGACATGAGTTGTTGCTGTTTTATCTCGTGGGCGGCGACGAAATTGCGTTTCCCTTCCACGGCCCGGTGCGTTTCGAGGATCTGGAAACCGGCGATGTGCTGGAAACCGACGCCGACGCCGCGCGCGCGGCTTATCTGGCGGATCAGGAGGCACATGTGCAGGCGTGGCGGCGCGAGTGGGAGAGCGGCGGACGGTTTGAATACGCGCGCTTCCGGCTGGACGAACCACTGGACCGCGCGTTGCGCGCGTACCTACTCCACCGGCGATAGGAACCGGATTTTGCGATGCTGACGCTGCTCTCTCCGGCTGCCTTGTGGACGCTCGCCGCGCTGGCGTTGCCGCTGGCGCTGCACCTGTGGCGCAGGCCGCCGCGCACCGTGCGCCTCGGCAGCCTGCGTTTCGTGCGCGCGCACCCGGGGCGGCGGATGCGCGACCTGCGCTGGCGCGAGTGGTGGCTGCTCGCCGTGCGCCTCGCACTGCTGGCCACGCTCGCCGGTCTGCTGGCGGGTCCCGTCTGGCAACGTCCGCCGCCCCGAACCCCGCAACGCTGGGTGTTGCTCGATCCTACCGCCGTACTGACCGGAGCCGCGCTGGCAAGGCTGCGGTCCGTACAGACGGGGGATGCCGAGACACATTGGTTGACTGCCGGATTGCCTGCTACCGCCGGTTATGGAAGCTCTCCCCACGAACCGACTGACCTCTGGTCGCTGCTGCGCGAGGCCGACGCCAGGCTGCCCGCCGGTTCGACCCTGACGGTATTCTCCCCCGCCCGGCTTGGCTCGCTCCGCGGGGTCCGTCCGGCGTTGCGCGCGAAGGTGGCATGGGTCGAAACCGCCGACGCGGACGCGAAGTCAGCGGGCCGCTCCAGCCCTGAGTCGGCAGCCGTTCCAGCGGCTCCGTTGAGCGCGCTCATCCTGCACGATCCCGACCGCGCGGAGGATGCCCGCTACCTCGCCGCCGCCATCCGCGCCGCCGTCAACGAGGGTGACAAGCGTCTGGATTTGCAAGTCGTCCCGATCACGTCAAACCTGACCACGCCGATAGACACCGACTGGACGTTTTGGCTCGCCGCCGCCGAGCCGCCTGCCGCGCTGGAAATGCGCCGGACCCAACTTCTACGGGATGCGCCTCACGCCACGGAACCCACCGCCGGGTGGATCGTGCCGCAACCCGACACGCCCGGCGCGGAGTTCCTGACGCCCGGCGTGCGCCTCTGGCAGCGCGGCCCGGCGGGGGATGGCGCGACGATCTGGACCGACGAACACGGGACGCCGCTGTTGACCCGCGCCTCCACCGCAGTCGGGGCGCGCTGGGAATTTGCCAGCCGTTTTCACCCGGCTTTCAACGACCTGCCGCGCACGACGGCGTTCCCGGCGTTCGTGCGCGCGATGATCCTGCCCGGGGAGCCGACTGACCCGCGTGCGGATGTCCGGTTGGCCGCCGCGAGTCAAGCTCGACCCTCCGATGGGGTGCCCATGCCTGTTACCAAGCTGACCGCGCCGGCAACCACCGATCTACGCCGGATTTTCTGGACGGCGGCGGCGTTGATGTTCGTGACGGAACGCCTACTGAGTCATCGCCGATGAACCGTCAACGCCTCGAACAACTGGCCCGCGTGTGGCGGCAGCGGATCGTCGCGCGCGACCTGCTCTACGCGCTCGCCAGCGCGCTGATGGCGGATGCCAGCGCGCGCTGGGTCCTGGAGCCATGGCGCTGGCAAGTCCCGCTGCTTGCCTTCCTCGGCGCGTTGCTCGTGCGGTTCGGCGCGAGCCGTCCGTGGTCTTTGGACACCGCAAAAATAGCGCGTCATCTCGACCGAACGCGACCCGAATTGGAAGAAAGCGCCGCGCTGTGCCTGCGTCCGCCGGAGAGCCTGACGCTCCTGGAACGGTTGCAACTCAACCGGATCAGTCACCAGGCATCCGAATCGCTGACGACTCAAAAACTCCGCGACCCTTCCCCGGGTGAACCCGCACGAAATTTTTTGCATCCTGCGTGGGGGTGGCTAGCAATCGGAGCCGCGTTGGCAATCATGACGGCTATCCGTTCGGCCCGGCACCCCGACACGCCGGTGTCAGCGCCGACCATTGCTCGACCAAGCGTAACCTCCCTCGCCACGCCGTTGCCCACAGTTCTGACAAACGTCTTCACCATCACGCCGCCGCGTTACACCGGCCACGCCGCGCGTCGTGTTGAGGGCAATACCGCCGAGGCCGAGGAAGGGGCAAACGTGGTTTGGGACGTTGAAGTCAACGGCTCTATACGCGATGCCTGCCTCGTTGCAGGATCGATCAAAATTCTACTGAACGCGAAAACCGGGCACCGGTTCACCGGCACGGTGGTCGTAGCCGAATCAACGCTTTTTACACTCTCTGGCACGCTGGCCGATGGCTCCGCGTGGAATCCGCCGGAGCTGTTTTCGATCAAGGTCGTGAAGGACCAACCGCCCACCGTACGCATCGTGCAGCCCGCGCAGACGCGCACGGAAATCGTGCCGCCCGACGCGTCCGTCGCGGTGGAAGTCAACGTCACCGACGACTACGCCGTGGCCGACGCGCACCTCGTTGCCACGGTCGCCAAAGGCTCGGGCGAGTCGGTCAAATTTCGTGAACAGGCGGTCCCGTTCGATGACTTTGCGCAAGGCGAGGCACCCACGGCACGCCGATTCACCAAAACGCTCGATCTCGCGGCTCTCGGGTTGGAACCGGGCGATGAATTATATTTTTTTGTGGAAGTGCACGACAACCGACAGCCGGTGGCCAACCGGACGCGGTCGGAGACGCGTTTTCTTCGCCTGCGCGGCCCGGAGGAACGACCGACCACGACGGGCCGGGGCATCGCGGGGGTCAACCTGGTGCCGCAGTATTTTCGCAGCGAGCGGCAGCTCATCATCGACACGGAAAAACTCGTCGCCGAGCGCGCGACGCTGTCCGACGCGACGTTCCGCGAGCGCGGCAACGACCTCGGCGCGGACCAGGCGCTGTTGCGGCTGCGCTACGGACGTTTCTTGGGTGAGGATCAAGAGGAAAGCCCGTTGACGGACCATCTCGAAACTCCGCTCGACCCGCTCCAGGCCGCGCCGCCCGCCGCCGCGCCCGGCCCGCACGCGGCGGCCAGCATCGCGCAACGGTTCCGACAGGAACATGTCGAGCAGGACCGCGAGGGCGGCGGCGAGGAGACGGCGCCGCGCACACCCGGCAACGGCGCACCGCTGACCGCCGAACAGGTGCGGCAACCGTTCGTGGATTCGCACGATCAACACGACAAGAACACGTTCTTCGACAGCGAGACCAAGGGCACGATGCGCGACGCGCTCGCGGCGATGTGGGAGGCGGAAAGTTACCTGCGCACCGCCCGCCCCGAGCAGGCGCTCGCGCCGGAGGGACGCGCGCTGGAAATCCTCAAAGCGTTGCAACAGAGCGCACGTGCCTACGTGCAGCACGTCGGTTTTGAGGCGCCGCCGCTCAAGGTGATGGAACGGCGGCTCAAAGGCGACGTGGAGAACGTACCCGCGCGTGGGACGGTAATAAATCCGGTCGCGGTGAATGACCCCTCGGCAGCCATCCGCGCCGCGCTGGCGGGATTGGCCCGGAGCGGTACGCTGTCTGGCGAGGCGATGGAAGCCGTGCAGGGGCCACTGGCTGCCGCAGCTGCCAAGCAGCCAGAGGAATTTCTGGCTGGCGCACAGACGTTGCGCAAATTGCCAGCCGGGGGAAAGGTTTCGGTGGAAGACTTGGCCGTCGTGCAACGCGCGCTGTTGCGATTGCTGCCACCGGCAAACATGCTGCCCGCGCGCCGCGAGGAACCCGTTCCCGGGCTGGCGGTACGTTATTATCAAGCTCTGCCCAAGCCGGAGGGCAAGCCGTGAATTTCCTCATCCTGACGGGAGGATTCGCAGTAATTTGCGTGCTGTGCTGGCTGGAATGGCGGCGGCCCGACACGCGTCATCTCGTGCGGCGGCTCGCGGCTACGGCGGTAGCGGCTGGTGCATTGGGAACGTTGGCGAGGCAGTCTACTTCGATGCCCACCGCTCACACGCTCACGGAGGCCGCGCTCTGGACTTCCAAAGCGCAGAGCGTAGGCGCGGACATCGAGCCGTTCGAACGTTTCACGCTACCCGACGCTATCCACATAGCCGCGCTCGACGCCAAGGTGATTCCCGACGCGGCTGCCCTGCGGCGACTCCGACCGGATCTACGGAGTCTGGTGATCTATGGTGACGGTCTCGACCCGGCAGAGTTGCCGGCACTGAACGGATTGCACGTCGAATTTCTTCCGCCTGTGCATGCCGTTGCCGCCGCACCGGGTGTCGTGTTTTTGCGTTGTCCGCGCACGTTGGCGCTTGGTGAACCGCTGGTGGTCGCCGGGCGATTGGGTGGCGTGCCGGGCGGCGCGCGATTTCCGCTTGTGCTCGAAGCGCCGGACGGGAGCAAGGTCGAAGGCACCGCAGATGCCGCCAACGCGACGGGCGAGGCGACGTTCACGTTGCGCGCGCCCGCACTGGCCGCCGCTGGGCGCTACATCTGGCAACTCCGGGTTGGTCAGACCAGCGAGCCGCTGGGCGTCGCGGTGGTCGCGCCTACCCTGCCACGCGTGCTGGTGCTGGAGGCCGGTCCGCGTTTTGACACGACGGCGCTGCGGCGGTGGTACGAGAGCGCGGGCGGCTCGATGACGGTCCGCACGCAGGTCGGCCGGGAGCGGTTTCGTTACGCGTCGTCGCAAGGCACCGCTCCGCAGTTCGCGGCGCTGGACGCGGTGCTGCTGACAAATTACGACCTCGTGCTGGCCGATGGCCGCGCCATTGCCGCACTGGGAACGGATGAGCGCACCGCGTTGCGCGTTGCCGTGGAAAACCGTGGCGTCGGATTGTTACTGCGCACGGATGACGACATCCTGCCAGCCGACGCAAAAATATCCTTCGAGGGATCGGATATTTTTGCTCCTTGGAAGTTGCTGCGCGCCGCAGATTTATCACCCGGCGACGAACGGTTGGTGCGTCCGCATTGGTGGGGACAGGCCACCACCACAGACTTGCCCGTGCCCGCCGTGCCTTTCAACATCGAGCCGTCGCCTGGCCAAGACGTGCTCGTCGATGACCGCCGGGACCATGCTTTGGTGGCGGCGACGCACCGGGGACGCGGACAGATCGCGCTGACGCTCGTGGGCGACACGACCCGCTGGCAACGCGATAACGACTTCGCAGCATTTGCGGCTTATTGGTCGTTTTTGTTCGAGCGGCTTGCCGGCCCGAGCGAAGGTGCCGTGAGCAGGTGGTCGCTCGGGGACGGGGACGGCGGTCCGGTGTTCGTCGATCACCCGCTGCAACTGCGGCGGACGGGGTCGCCCGAAAATAGGTTAAATAAGGCCGCGGTGACCGAAGCTGCGGACGGTTCGACCACGCCGCTGTCGCTCGCCCGGGACCCGCGCGAACCCGGCGTCTGGCATGGGACGTTCTGGCCGCGCCACGGCGGTTGGCACCGGGTTTCGGATGAGAGCGGTGACACCGGGCTGAATTTTTTCGTGCATCCCGCCAGTGATTGGCCCGCGCTGCAAGCTGCTCGCCGCCGCTTGGCCACGGCGAGGTTTGCGGATGCATCCCGCGCCAGGGAGGTTAGGCCGCCGGTGGCGAGCGCGCGGGACGTTTCGCCGGGTTGGTGGTGGGCGGTGTTCGTGGTGAGCGCGGGGTATCTTTGGTTGGAGCGGCGGTTGGCCGGTGGTCGGTCTGTTTTGGAAAACCGGTGACCCGACCATGCTCCTGCGGCTCGAGTCAGGAAAGGCCTCGGAGAGGCCTTCCTACCTTCTCAACGCCCATCCTTGAGCGCCTGCGCACGGCGGGCCAGCGCGATGAACTCCGCGCGATACCCTTTCGGGTCAGCGCCCTTGCCCTCCTGCGCCATCTCGACCGCCGCGCCGAGTGTCGCGCCACCCTTGTACGGCGAATCGCGCAAAGACAACCCGAACACTGCCACCGCCGTGGCGAACTTGAAGTCCGGCGAGGCCTTGGCGAACTCGTCCACCGTATCGCGCTCGGTCAACGGCACCTCGTAGGTGCGCTCGCTCTTGTCGGCGTCGGGGGCTTTGTGGCGCAGTTTGACCGTCAGCATTTCACGCGATCCGCCGTCCCGCGTGGCCACGGCAGCCTCCGCGTCCGGCGTCGGTGGCGTCGCGGTCTTGGCAGCATACCTGAGTGTATCCACCGCCGGAGTCTCGCCGGGCACCGGCTGACCCACCGGCACGACCTCGTACAGCGCCGTGATGCTGTGGCCCGCGCCGATCTCCCCGGCGTCGATCCGGTCGTCGTTGAAATCCTCCTTCTTCAACGCGCGTTTTTCGTAACCGATCAGCCGGTACGACCCGACCACCGCCGGATTGAACTCCACTTGAATCTTCACATCCTTGGCAACGGTCAGCAGCGTGCCGCTCATTTGCTCGACGAGCACTTTGCGCGCTTCCTCCAGCCGGTCGAGGTAGTTATAGTTGCCGTTGCCCTTGTCGGCCAATTTTTGCATGGTCGAATCCTTGTAGTTGTCGGTGCCGACGCCCAGCGCGCTCAGGAACACGCCGCTTTTGGCTTCTTCCTGGATCATCCGCACGAGGTCGCCCTGGCTGGTCACGCCCACGTTGAAATCGCCGTCCGTGGCGAGGATCACGCGGTTGGTCCCACCTTTGATAAAGGCCTTCTTGGCGACCTCGTAGGCCAGCTTGATGCCGCTCGCGCCGTTGGTCGAGCCGCCTGCTTCCAGGCGTTCCAGTGCGGCCAGGATCGTGTCCTTCTGGTCGCCCGACGTGGACGGCAGCACGAGGCCGCTGTTCCCGGCGTAGGTGACGATGGCGACGTGGTCGTTTTCGGTCAGGTGCTCGGTCAGCATTTGCATGGCGCGTTTGATCAGCGGCAGGCGCTCCGGCGGCTGCATGGACCCGCTCACGTCAAGCAGGAAGACGAGGTTTGACGCCGGGCGTTTGTCCAGGGCGATTTCCTTGGCCTTGAGGCCGATGCGGACCAGCTGGTGCTCGGGTGCCCAGGGGCAGGCGGCGGCCTCCAGGTGGACGGCGAAGGGCTTGTCGCTGTCGGCGGCGGGCGGCGCGTAGTCGTAGGGGAAGTAATTGATGAGTTCCTCCAGGCGCACGGCATCGGGCGGCGGCAGGCTGCCCGCGTCGATGAAGCGGCGCACGTTGGCGTAACTGGCCGTGTCCACGTCGATGGAAAACGTCGAGAGCGGGTTTTCCTTGGCGGTGAGGAAAGCGTTTTCGACGAGGTGGTCGTAGGCGGCGGTGTTGA
>CAXTBX010000146.1:0-9572 GCA_964242205.1 uncultured Chthoniobacterales bacterium | reverse complement strand
GCTTCTCGAAGTCCGCCGTGTTGATGGGATAAATCCCGCTGAACACCATCGGATGAATTTCCTGGAAACCGGGCAGCGGCTCCTTGGCCGGGAAACGCGTGTCCGTCAGCGTGTCGCCGATCTTGATGTCAGCGGTCGATTTGATGTTGGCGATGACGTAACCGACCTCGCCGGACTCCAGCACTCCGGTGGAAAACATCTTCGGCGTGAACACACCAACTTCCTTCACATCGTAGGTGTCACCCGTGCTCATCAAGCGGATCGGGTTGCCCGGCGTCACGCGACCGCTGAACATCCGCACGTAGCTAACCACGCCCCGGTAAATGTCGAACACCGAATCGAACACCAGCCCGCGCACGGTGCGGTCGCCCGGCTCGCCCATCACGGGCGGCGACGGGATGCGCGCCACGACGGCCTCCAGAATGTCGTCGATGCCAATGCCCGTCTTGGCGCTGGCGAGGATCGCTTCCTCCGCCGGGATGGCCAAAATGTCCTCCAATTGCCGCCGCACGCTCGGCAGGTCCGAGTTGGGCAGGTCGATCTTGTTGATGATCGGTACGATAGTCAGCCCTTGTTTCATCGCCAGATGGACGTTGGCGACCGTCTGCGCCTCGACGCCTTGGGCGGCGTCCACGATAAGCAGAGCGCCCTCGCACGCCGCGAGCGAGCGGCTGACCTCGTAGGCAAAATCGACGTGGCCGGGCGTGTCGAGCAGATTTAGGCGGTACTCGATGCCATCCTTCGCCTGGTAGCGCATGGCGACCGGGTGCGCCTTGATGGTGATCCCGCGCTCGCGCTCCAGGTCCATCGAATCGAGAAGTTGGGCCTGGGCCTCGCGGGAGGAGATGGTGCCGGTGCGTTCGAGGAGGCGGTCGGACAGCGTCGTTTTGCCGTGGTCGATATGGGCAATGATGCAGAAATTCCGGGTATAGCGTGTGTCGAACATCGGCGGCCCTGCACTATAGGGAAGCGCGCCGGAGCGTCAACTGGTGATGGACGCCGCGGCGTCAGGGGGCCGCGCGCGGCTCTACGCCGACCCGGGTCACCCGGAACATGCGGCAAGTAGCGCAGATGTTGCCGACCCGGGCCGGTCCCGCGTGGTCAGCGGCGTCAACCGGCCCGCGCACCGCCACCAATTGCCCGTCCAGCACGACGATGTCGTCCAAGTTCACTTCGCCCAACGCTCCGGCCACGTCTTCGTTCGCCGGAATCAAGTGGTACTCGATGCTGTGCGCGTTGATCTCGGTCTGTGGAATGGGGCTGCCCGTCAGCAGGTAATGATAACTGCGCGAATCCGGGGTGATCTGCAACGGCAGGTAGACGGTGGGGTCGGACATGCGTCCCCAACCGAAGATAAAATCCGTGGGTGCGAAGTCCGCCGTCGCGTCGTGGTAACGCTTGGTGCCGAGGACGCGGGCGCGGAGGTGGACGGTCGCAAACGGCGTCGCGCTGTAGCCGGATTGGCCGACCGGCCAGCATTGGCTGGGCAGCCCTTGAGCTGTGACTAGACTTTGGTAAACCGGCTTCTCCGCGACGGCCACGCCCGGGGACGGTAGTCGGCGCGTTGCGCCGTGCCAACGCCAGCACGCGAAGGCCAGCAAGCTGAGGAAAATTAAATGACGCAGTTGCACGGGAAAGATCGCTCCTCTCACGAGCATTTTCCCTGCCGGACGGGGCTTCGGTGGTTGAAGCGGAGCCAGATTTCCGTTAGATACCTCCCCCGCCCATGCCTACCGATCCGCCCGAAGGTTTGCCCGACCGACCGCTCCTCCGCGAATTGGCCGGAGCCGAACCCTTCGTACGCGGGGAGCGGATTCTTACTGAGGGCGGCGTCCGGCAACTGCACGTCTGGCCCGACCGGGCGAGCGCCAAGGTGGACGGGACGCCCTTCTGCCGGGTGAAGCTCTGGCGGGCGCGGGGCGAACTCCAGTGGTCGTGTACCTGCCCAGCGGGGCGCGAGGCTCGCCCCTGCGAGCACGCGGTCGCGGTCGGGCTGGCGTGGATGGCCAACGGCGCGGCTGCGCAGCCCAGCAAGACTCCGGTCGGCCCGGACCATCAACGGCGCGACGCCCAGCGCCAAGCCATCGCCGACCATCTGCATACCGCGGATCAGGAGCGGCTGATCGCGCTGGTGCTCGAAGCCACCGACTACGACGACATCCTGCGCCGCCGCCTCTTGCTGGAAAGCATCCACGTCGGGCGGCCCAAGGGCAAGCGGCGCGCGCGCGGAGCCGCCGCGACTCCGCCGGACTTTGCCGCCTACCGGGAAATTTTGCGCGAGGCCATCGAGGTCAGCGATTACGTCGACTACGACGCCATGCCCGACTACGCGCAGGGTGTCGAGGAGGCCATCGCGCCGCTGGGCGAGTTGCTGCGCGTGGGCCGCGCCGCCGAGGTGATCGAACTGGCCGAATCGGCGCTGGTCAGCCTGGACGCCGCCGCCGAATGGCTCGACGGCAGCGACGGCTCGCTCAACCGCGTTTACGACGAGTTGCAGCGGGTCCACTACGAGGCCTGCCGCGCAGCCCGACCCGACCCGGAGGCGCTGGCCGCCCGGCTGCTCGCCTACGAGCTGGACGGGGGTTTGGGAGTTTTCAGCAACGCCGTCAACAACTATGCTGACGTGCTCGGCGAGCGTGGGGTACGGGCTTGGCGCACGCTTTTGGAAACGCAGTGGTCGGCGCTGTCCGATCCACCCCAACCCGCCCCCGGAGATGTCCCGCGCGTCCGGCCCATCGACCACCGGCGCTACCAGCTTCAAGCGTTGATGGAGGGCGTGGCCGCCGCCGTGGGTGATGTGGATGGGCTCATCGCCATCAAAGAGCGCGACCTCTCCAGCCCGCACGACTTCCTGGCCCTGGCGGAGCTTTGCCGCTCGGCGGGCCGCCACGCCGAGGCCTCCGAGTGGGCCGAACGCGGTTTGCGGGCATTTCCGACGGCGCGCGACCACGCCGGTCTGCGGGATTTCGCGCGCGGGCCTGGCCCGGCGCGCCCGTGAAAATCACCGCCCCAGACGCGCGTTCCCGGCGGCAGCGGCGTATCGTTTGATCCAGGCAGTCATCGCTTTTCTACCCCTTCCTACCTCATGTCGGCATCCCTCTGGTACAAAGACGCCATCATCTATCAGGCCCACATCAAGGCCTTCGCCGACAGCAACGCCGACGGCATCGGGGATTTCGGCGGATTGCGCACGAAACTGGATTATCTACAAAGCCTGGGTGTGACCGCCATCTGGTTCCTGCCGTTCTACCCCGGTCCACTGCGAGACGACGGGTACGACATCGCCGACTACTACAACGTCAATCCGCAGTACGGCACGCTGGACGACTTCAAAGCTTTCCTGAGCGAAGCGCACGCCCGGGGGCTGCGCGTGATCACGGAACTGGTCATCAACCACACCAGCGACCAGAACCCATGGTTCCAGCGCGCCCGCCGCGCGCCGGTCGGCTCGGTCGAACGAGATTTCTATGTGTGGAGTGACAACACCGAACTCTACAAGGATGCGCGCATTATCTTCAAAGATTTCGAGCCGTCCAACTGGACCTGGGACCCGGTGGCCGGACAATACTATTGGCACCGCTTCTTTCACCACCAGCCAGACCTGAATTTCGACTCCCCCGCCGTGCGCGAGGAGGTGATGAAGGTGTTCCGATTCTGGCTGGGCATGGGCGTGGACGGCCTGCGGTTGGACGCCATCCCTTACCTGTTCGAGCGCGACGGGACGAACTGCGAAAACTTGCCCGAAACGCACGCCTACCTGAAAGACCTGCGCGCGGCGGTGGAGAAGGAGTTTCCCGACGCGATGTTGCTCGCCGAGGCCTGCCAATGGCCCGACGACGTGGTGGCGTACTTCGGCGACGGTGATTCGTGCCACATGGCGTTCCATTTCCCGGTGATGCCCCGGCTGTTCATGGCGCTCCAGATGGAGGACCGTTACCCGGTCGTGGACATCATGGAGCAGACGCCTGCCATCCCCCCGGCGTGCCAGTGGGCCATTTTCCTGCGCAACCACGACGAACTGACGCTCGAAATGGTGACCGACGAGGAGCGCGATTACATGTACCGCATGTACGCCGCCGATCCCCGCGCGCGGATCAACCTCGGCATCCGGCGGCGCTTGGCACCGCTGCTCGGCAACAACCGGCGCAAAATTGAGTTGCTCAACATTGTGCTGTTTTCGCTGCCGGGCACGCCCATCATTTACTACGGCGACGAAATTGCCATGGGCGACAACATCTACCTCGGCGACCGCAACGGCGTGCGTACGCCGATGCAATGGAGCGCGGACCGCAACGCCGGATTTTCTCGCGCCAACCCGCAACAGCTTTATTTCCCGATCATCATCGACCCGGAATATCATTATGAGTCGATTAACGTCGAGAATCAGGAGCGCAACCTGTCGTCGTTGCTCAACTGGACGCGGCGGGTTACGGCCATGCGCCGCCGCTACCATGCGTTCGGGCGCGGCACGATGGAATTCCTGGCGTCGGACAACACCAAGGTACTGACCTTTCTGCGGCGGTACGAGAACGAGATTATCCTGGTGGTCGTCAACCTGTCGCGCTTCGCGCAGGCCGTGGAGTTGGACCTGGCTGAATTCGCCGGGACGCAGCCGCGCGAATTGTTCAGCCAGAATAAATTCCCCAAGATCAGGACTGATGTGCCCTACACACTGACGGTCGGTCCGCACGGGCACTACTGGCTGTTGCTAGAGCCCGCGAGCGTGGCGCTGTCTGCCGGAAGCGATCAGCAATTACCCGCGTTGGCCGGGGTGGCCAAGTACGACGACCTGTTCTCAAACGTGGCCCGGCGGCGCCTGCAGGACGCGATTTTGCCCGCGTACTTGCCGACTTGCCGTTGGTTCCGCTCCAAGGCAAGAACGATCCAGCACGTCGAACTGCTGGGGATGCAACCCGTCAGTGAGGACGCGGACGAGGCGCGGTTGCTGTTTTTCAGCGTCAGCTTCACGGAAGGTTTACCGGAAACGTACCTCCTACCGTTGCAGATTTTGCCGCCTGAGGCCGTGGAAGCGCGCCGCGCCGCCGCGCCGACCAGTCCGGTCGCCGCGCTCGACGGTGGCAGTGTCCTCTGCGACGCCAGCGCCGACGAGGGCCTGCAGCGCGCGTTATTTGAACTGGTCCGCGACGGTAAAGTGCTCCGCGACGGCGCGCGCGGGGCGTTGGTCGGCACTCCGTCCCCGGCGGTTGGCGAGGCGCTGGCGGCCCTCGGGACCGACCTGCACAGCCGCGTACTCGGCGTTGAGCAGAGCAACACTTCCTTTGTTTATCACAACCAGTTCTTCCTGAAGCTCTACCGGAAGGTGGAGGAAGGGGAGAGCCCCGACGTGGAGTTGACCCGCTTCCTGAGCGAGACCGCTCATTTTGCCAACGTCCCGCCGTTCGCCGGACAAATCGAGTACCGTCCGGCGAAGGCCGGGCAGGCACCGCAGGTGCTAGCGATGTTGCAAAACTGGGTAGCGAGCGAAGGCGACGCCTGGACGCTCACCGTGGACGCTGCCACCCGCTATCTGGAGCGCGTGCTGGCCGAGCGTGCCTCGCTGGTTGAAACCGTGCCGACCCTCTCGGCTCACCTGTTGCAAAACGACGTGTTGACCGCGCCGAAGATCATCAGCGATCTCGTCGGCGGCCTTTACCCCAGCCGAGCAGAACTGCTGGGCCAGCGGACCGGCGAGATGCACCTCGCGCTGTCCGGCCCGGCCACGGCGGGGAACCCGGCCTTGACGCCGGAACCGTTCAACATGCTCTACCAGCGTTCGCTGCTGCAATCCATTTACACGCTCACGCGGCGGGTGTTCGGGACATTGAAACGCAAACTGCCGGAGCTTCCGACCCAACTGCAAGCGGACGCCGCGCGGTTGTTAGACAGCCAGAAGTCGATTTACCACCAGCTTGAGCCAGTTCTGAAGGGCCGGATTCAAGCCATGAAGACTCGCATCCACGGAGATTACCACTTGGGGCAGGTGCTTTTTACTGGCAAGGATTTTGCGATCATCGACTTCGAGGGGGAGCCGGCGCGGTCGCTGGGCGAGCGCAAGCTCAAGCGGTCACCGCTGGCGGACGTGGCGGGGATGCTGCGCTCGTTCCACTACGCGATTTCCAGCGCGCTGCTCAAGAAGGTGACGGTGCTCGAAGAGGACGCCGCGTTCCTGCAACCCTGGGCCGAGGCCTGGTACGGATACATCGCGGGCACCTTCCTACGATCCTACGTCAGGACCATCGCGGGCGCGAGCTTCGCACCAAGCGACCCGGCGGGCTTCGAGAGCTTGTTGCAAGCCTTCCTGATGGAGAAAGCGGTGTATGAACTGGGGTATGAATTGAATAACCGGCCCGACTGGGTCGCCATTCCGATGCGCGGCATCCTCCAAGTCCTGGGCGATGCCACGCCGGCGGCTGCCCACTGACGAGCCGCAGCGGTTTTCTCAGCAGCGAGAGTCCCAACCGCGTATTCGCGCGGTTGAGAGGATAATGTGGCGCTGGACGCAGGGCTCGCTCCGCACCTCGCCATTCGAGTAAATCGTGCCTTGAGTGCGGGTTACGTCGACCGCGGTCTACTCTCAGACCGCGCTACGGTTCGTCTGAAAGATTATCGAATCGCGTCCGTCGCCCTTGGCCGGTGATCGTGGGCACGGCCCCTGCTTGAGCACAGGGGAATTTTCTCCGCCGTTCACCTGACGCGGAGTGTCCCGGCCATCTTTTACCGTCTGCTGCCCGACAAGCTGCCACCCGCCCCTTGCTCACCGTGCCCATGAAATCCAAACTTCAACTCATCGAAGCCCTGGAACCCCGCGTTGCGCCCGCCCTGCTCGTCAACGGCGGCAATCTGCTCGGCGGCGCGGGCAACCCCACCACTGGCGAAACGTCCACCGGCGCAAACACCGTAACGCTGGTGAAGGTCCTGTCCGGCCAGGCGCTCGTTTTCTTCGACAATGGAACGATCACCGGCATCTCGGTCGGCAAGCACACCAAGCTCGACATCACGGGCGACCTTGCCGGGGACATCATCACCAACCTCGGCCCCGACGGGCGCTTGACCGACACCGATAACAATCCGATCAACGGCGAGGACGGCGGCGTGCTGCTGCCGATCAGCATCAAGGGCATTACCACCCACCCGCTGAGCGACGAAAAGGGCAGCGTCGGACGCATCATCGCGGGCGCGCAGATCAACAACATCAACATCGCAGGCGAACTGGCGGGCCTATACTCGGGGGACGGCATCTTCCGCGACGGCGATTTCATCAAAGCCAGCACGGGCCGGGTCGATTTCAACACCGTCGAACCGGGCTTGCAGAACACATTCACCTTCGCCAAGGGCTTTACCGCGCCCAACAACAACTCGACCATCAAGAACGTCACGATCAACACCGCCCGGCAGTTGGAAATCTTCTCGGGCAGCGGTCAGAACGGCGGCGACGGGACTGGCGTGGCGGGCAGCGACATCATCAACGTGACCATCGCCAAAACGTTGGCCGCCGAGGGAACCAACCCCGTCGTGTCGCTGCATGCGGGCGACGGCGGCGCGGGCGCGACGGGCGGCGGCAAGGGCGGGTCCATCTCGTCTTTCAACGATCAGGGGTCCATTGCTTACGTCAAGCTCCAGACCGGCAACGGCGGCGATTCGAGCGACGGCGCGGGCGGCAAAGGCGGTTTGTTGCAGTCCTCGACCATCGTTTCCAGTTCGCCACGCTACGATTTCCTGATGGGCAACGGTGGCAACGGCCAGACCGGCGGCGACGGCGGCGGCATCTCGTCCCTGAACTTTACGAACAACATCACCGGCGGCAAATCCCTCATCGCCACCGCCGACTTCAACAATGACGGCGTCGGCGACGTGATCCTGCTCAATACGCTGACCGGCGAATCCACCGTCTCACTGGGCCGCGCAGGTGACAACCTCGACCGTCCCGGCGAAGCCAACTTCGTGATCGCGGTGCAAACGATCACCCAGCCGAACGGGATCAACGTGCAAACGCCTTTCCTGCCGGCGGAAGGCGCCAACCCGACCTCGCTTGTGGTGGCCGATTTCAACGGCGACGGCTTGTTGGATTTTGCGGTTTCTTACGCTTCGACCAATTCGCTGGGCATCTACACCAATCATGTCGGATTTTACGCCGATCAGTTCGGCAACAATGTGTTGAAGTCTGGCGGCGCGTTTACTCCCACGCGCCTCGACCTCGCGGTCAGCCCGACGCGCATCGCGGTGGGCGATTTTGCGGGGACCGGCCACACCGACATCGCGGTGGTCAGCGCGGGCAGCTTGACGAGCCAGCAGTTTGGCGTCGCCAGCGGCGTGTATGTCGTCGGCAACGACGGCGCGGGCAACCTGACGTTCAACCCGACCCCGGCGACCTCTCTGCCCGGCATCGCCACCGAGGCTACCGCGGCCCAAGCTTACACCATGGACGAGGTGCCCGCGCTGCTCGGCGCAAACCTCTACGTCGGCTTCAAGTCCGGCTCGGTCAGCCCGGTCACGTTCCGCAGCGGCGCGGCCACGGTCCAGCAGAGCCTCCCATCGTTCCCCGGCGTGCCGGTCAACGACCTGGACGTGGTGCAGAGCAACGGCGTCAGCCTGCTCCTCGCTTTCAGCAAAGACATCGACGCCAACGTCAACGCGAACGATCCCACGGCATCACCTCGGCCCGAGGTGATCGTTTACACGCTCGACGCGAACGGCATTTCCAACAGCATCACCAACTTCTTCCCGGCTAGCGACACGACACGGGCGGAGTTTCTACCCCAAAGCAACATAATTGGCACCGTCACGCCCAACGCGCTGGTGCTTTCGGCCATCCAAGGCACCACCGGTCGCTACGAGACGCTGACCACGCTATCATCGAGCGGCGTGCTCTCGAATTTCGACGCAGACCTGATCGGCAACACCTACCAATTCGCGGTGTGCGGAGCCGCCACCAACCGGTTCTTCTTCACGACGGGCGTCCCCGGCGGCACGGCGGGCGTCAAACCGCTGCTGGCCTCGGAAACCCCGAACGAGCCGCAGGTCATCTCGTTCGACACCGGCAACGGCGGCAACGGCGACTCGCTCGACGGCGGCACGGGCGGCTCGGTCAAGATCGTCACTTTCATCCAATCGCTCAGCAGCGGCGTGCTGGAGGCGGGCGGTGCGTACAACACGGTGTTTGCAACCGGCCACGGCGGCGACAGCAACGGCGGGGAGGGCGGCAAGGGCGGCGGCATCCGCAAGACCGACCTCTCGCTCAACCCCGGTTATTTGACTTACAGCGACGACACCACGAGCGCCATCTTCACGACAGGCGAGGGCGGACGCGGCACGACCGGCGGCGATGGCGGCAGCATCCAAAAGGTCAGCACGACGGCGGTTTACAAGGAGATTGTCAGCGGCGGCGTGGTGGCCAACTCGCTCGCGGTGCGCATGACGACGGGCGATGGCGGCGTGGGTACGACCGCGGCCGGGGGTAGCGGCGGGAACGTCAGCCTCGCGGGTCAGTCGGCCCTGAGCGGAGTCAGCTTCGTGGACGACGATTCGCAGTTTGCCAACCAGGCCTCGCGTCGGACATCTACACGCATTTCACG
>CAXTBX010000145.1:0-9610 GCA_964242205.1 uncultured Chthoniobacterales bacterium | reverse complement strand
GATCTGTGGAGAGCGTGGAGGCGCTGGCCTCGAAATTTTCGGTGTTGGAAGCGTAAGGCTGGCCGGTTTTCGGGTTGACCGTGCGCGCGAATTTGGAAGGCCCGAAGCCCGACCAGACAGGGATCGCCGGGGTGATCGTGTGTGTCAGGTCCACGTATTTGGCCGGCTTGAAGTAGCGCGCGTAAACGTCCCAAAGCGAATGGGGCGCGGCGTCGGGCGGGCCCTGCGCGCGGAGGGTGGGAGCAACGGCGGCAGTGGCGAAAGCGGCAAAGAGGACGAAGAAAGGGAGCGGCGTTTTCATGAAAGGAGGTTCGCAGGAGACACAACGCGCGGGCGTTCCGGGCGTCAAGAAGCGCTTGCCGGGCGAAGCGCGGGGGCGTAGGGATGAGTCCTACCATGCGCGTGATTCATCTGGCCTGCTTTTTGTGCGTCTGGATGGCGTCGGCGTGCGCGACACGCGCAGCGGAGTTCTACGTCGATAGCCACGGCTGGCACAGCGGGATCGTGGTGCCGCGCGCGGCGATTCCACCCGGCGCGTGGCCACCCGGCGTCGTTGAACGCGATTTTGCGGGATGCGCTTACCTCGAACTGGGTTGGGGCGACCGCAAATTCTATCCCGCCAAGCATCCGAACGCGTGGATGGTGTTCGACGCCGCGCTGCTGCCGGGACCAAGTGTATTGCACATCGTCGGGTTGGAACCGCCGCTGGCAGACGCGCACGTCTGGAGTGCGCTCGTCACGGTCACCTGCCCGCCGGAAGAACTGGTGGCGCTGTGTCGTGACCTCGGTCGCAGTTTTGAAACCGACGCCCAAGGCAGGGCGGCGCGGATGGGGCCGGGTTTGTACGGCAAGCGTAGCGGATTCTATCCCGCGCGCGGTGCTTATTGGATTGGCAACACCTGCAACAATTGGACGGCGCGCGAGCTGCGGGCGGGAGGACTATTCGCAGGATCCGACGTGTTCCGGGCGTTTACATCGGGGCAAGTGATTGGTCAGGCGCGGCGGTTGGTAGCGAGACGCCCGCTCGATACCGCCGCAACGCCGCCGGAATCGCCCACAGCAGCAGCGCCGGCAAAAAAATCGCCGAATTTTGGAGGAAAGTTTCGTCCGCGTTCGTGTGGTTCCAGTTGAAGTACAACACGAACGCGCTGCACGGAATCCACGCCAACCACAACTCTCCTAAAAACGGCAGAAACACGACCAGCCACGTGCTGTACCAACCCACGGCAGGCGAAAGCGTGCCGATGACCAGCGCCGCCACGCACGCGCACCGCCGCAGGTCGCTGAGTTCGTCCGCAGGCGGCTTCCAAAACGCCCACGCCGCCACCCCCGCAAAGAGCAGCACGACCAGCGCGTCGAACACCAGGTTGGCGGGCAAATGCCACCGGATCAACCACTCCACGGGCAGCATGTTGAGGAAATAAAAACGTTCGCCGCTGCCGATGCCTTCCTCCTGCGCGTAGCCGAACAGAAAACCCAGCGCGCCGCGCAACGAATACGTCAGCACGTAGGGCAGGTAACCCAAAAGCAGCGTGGCCGCCAGCGCGGCGGGCATCCGCCAGCGCCAGCGCCAGCGCCGCGCCAGCGCCGGGAACATGACCAGCGGAAATAGCTTGGTCATCACGGCCAGCGCCAGCGCCGTGCCGGTGGCCAGCGGCCTGGCCCGCCGGTGCATCAGCAGTGCCAGCGCCACCGTGGCGAGCATGATCGCGTCGCAGTGCGCGCCGCCCGCGAATTCCCAGACGCACAGCGGATGCCAAGCGTAGAGCAACACCCGTTGCGCGGGCAGGCCGAAGTCGCGCAGCAACAGGACGAGCAGCCACGCCGTCAGCGCGTCGAAAATGACCATCGCCACGCGCACGGTTTCGACGCTTTCACCAAAGCGGGTCAACGCGAAATACACCCACTGCGCGGCGGGCGGATAGATGGTGTACGCGTAGTCGCGCCGGTTGATGCGCGGATAGATTTTTTCGTCCCGCAGAAACGCGAGGTGCGAATCGGCGGGCACGTAGCGGTACGGATTGATGCCGTGCGCCTGCACCCGCCCGTCCCACACGTAGCGGTAGGGGTCGGTGGACAGGTAAACGTCCGACGTGAGCGGCGCGACCCGGAACAGGGTAGCAAGCCCCAGCGCGAGCCATAGCGTCGAGCGCGCCGCCGGGGCGCGCCACACGGTCCACGCCGCCAGCGCGTAGGGAATCGACAGCGCCAACGCCCCGGCGATGAACGTGTTGAGCCGTCCCAAATTCTGGTCGTGCGCGCCTTTGAAAGTCAGCACGATCATCGCCGCGCCCAACGCGAGCAGCGCCGCGTTGGCAGCCTGGACCGTCAGGACAAACCGGCCCCCGCTCATGGCTGCGCCGACCCTTGCCCAACGGCGGACGCACCGGCCCCGGCCTCCGGCCAGATTCGCGCCCGGCCCTCGCTCGCCAGCAGCCCGGCCAGAAATTCGCGCGTGCGCGTCGCGGGGTAGCCGCTGGCCTGAGCGCGCGTGCCCGCGCCACCGAAAAGCTCGTCGCACAGCGCGTGGAGCGTCGCGCGGTCATCCACGTCGTACCAAGTCGGCAGTTGGATCACGTCCAGACCGATTTCCGCCGCGCGCTCCAGCGTCTGCGGCGTGACGCGCTCGGTGCTCCAGTCGATGTCGTCGAAAAGCCGCCGGTGCGCTTGTTTGACGCCGATGAGGTAGTAGCCGCCGTCCTCGCTCGGGCCGAGCACGATGCGGTCGCCGGGTTGCGCCAGTGCCTCGACCGCCGCCGCCAGCGACGCGGCGGGCAGGGTGGGGCTGTCCGAGTCGATCAAGCACACCGCGCCGTAGCCGACGGCAAGCAAATCCTCCACCGCGCCGAGCAGCCGCCCGCCGAACCCTTCCTCGCGCTGGGCGATCATGGTAAACCCGTCGGGCAGCAGGCCGTCGAACGCCGTCTCCAGACCGACGGGCGTGTAGACGGCCACGCCCGCCGCCGGGGCACCCCCGCCGCCGGGCGCGTGGGCGTGGACGACATGGGCGATGTTCGCGGTAGTGTCGCGCAGGAAGCACCCGCTGATTTGCGCGGCCTCCTCGGGCGTCAGGGGAGGAGACAGGCGCGTCTTGCTCGCGCCGGGCCGTGGGGCCTTGATCATCATGGCCAGGGCGCAGGCTCCGGCGGTGACCCCTTCACGGGACGGCGTGCGCGGATCGAGAACGGGATAGGGCATCGGGGAACGCGGAAATGGGAAGTCAACGGAAGCGGGATGTAGAATGTGCAATACAGGATGTCAACGAGGCGAAGAAACAAACACCGAAACTTTGCTGCAAGCCCTGCCCACTTCCGCGTTCCCTCAGATCGTGTAATCCTCGGTCGGCCTCGCCGCCCTGGTCACGGTGTCGCGGGCGGCATCGTTCGCCGACCCTTTCTCGCAAATCGCGTACTGATAATGCGCATCCTGCCAGCGCCACACGCTGCGCCACGGTTGCGACATCACCAGCGCGCCGAACGTCTCCGGCGGCAGCACGGTCGCGCTCGGCGGCTCGCGGTAGGCGCGGCTGCGGTAGTCGCCCGCCAGCGTCATGAGGTTCGCCAACCCCCACATGATCGCCAGCGGCACCGCCGTGCGCAGGCGCGAACTCGGCTCCGCGATGAAACACCGCCCGCCCGCGCTCATGACCCGGTGCATCTCCGCCAGCGCTTCCTCGCGCTGCGGCAGAATGGTGAACAGCCGCACGCACAACAGCGCGTCCACGCTCCCGCTGGGCACGTCGAGGTTCAGCGCGTTGGACTGCACGAAGCGCACGTTGTCCAACTGCCGGTTCTCGGCGTTGCGCCGCGCGCGGCGGAGCTGCTGGCGCGAGCGGTCGATGCCCAGTACGTCGAGTTGCCGGAAACGTTCGCCGAACTGGCAACAATAGAACCCCGGCCCGCAGCCCAGCTCCAGCAGGCGGCTGCCCGCGGGCGGCGCGCCCTGGGGCCAGAGCGCGGCGGAGATGCCAGCGGTGTCGTCGCGGAACATCCGTTCCCGGAAAAAGGCATACAGCCAGCCAAAACGCTCGAACAGACTCTCGGGTGGTTCCGGCGCGGGGACGGGGGCATCCCCCCGGATCGGCAGTGACGCGTTGACACTCGTTGGAAATGGATCAGCTCCCATGCACGTTCCCGGTGGATTCTTGGTGTCCCCTGCTCATTCGCTCTTTCGACCCTTCGTGCGCGGATATTATTCAACGCGGGGCCGAAAGAAAATGCAACGCTGCATCCACGGATCGGGACGCCCACGCCCATGCATGGACACGATCTAAGATGGTATGCGCAAAATCGGCTTTCTCCTGGCGGCAACTCTCTCCCTCACGTCGCCGTTGCTCCGGGCCGGTGACGGCGCTGACATCAAAGGGATGCGCATCGAACCCGCCAGCACGAAGGTAGCCGTCGTTGGCAAGGCGCACCTGACCGTGGATCCGCTCACGCGCGGCGACGGCGGCCTGCACGCACCCTACAAGGTGGAGGTCTCGGGTCTCCCGACAAACGGCGAGCAGGGGCAGTTTACGATCACGCTCTCCGAGGCCGATTTTGACAAGCTCGCGGCGGCCCGGTCGTTGAACTTCGGCGGCCAGGCGGTGAGCCAGGACGGCAACACGAGCAACGTGCGTGGCACGGCGACGCCGAGCAGCGCCGACGCGGGCGCGATCAAGGTCAAGGTCGAGGGCAAGCGCGGCAAGCTGGTCTTTCTTACGACGTACCAGCTTACGCGCTGAAATTCCGTCCCGCGCCGTTCCGGGCGAAGGATGGCATCGGGAAGATCCCTGATATAGTAATACGGGGAAATCTTTCGCGGGGAAACGTTTACTCTGTTAATCGTTGTTCCGGGTGGTGCGGAGTGGCTAAAACGAGATCGGATAGGCCCCGGAACTGCTCTAAACAGGGTTGTTTATGGCCCTGATCGCCCCTCTGCCGCCCGACGAGCAAGCCCGCCTGCAAGCATTGGCTCAGTACCAAGTGCTTGGCACCGAGCCGGAACCGGCTTTTGACCGGCTCACCAGCCTGGCCGCGCGGCTGTTCCAGGTGCCCGTCGTGCTGATCTCCCTGGTCGGGGAATCCCGACAATGGCTAAAATCTCACCACGGTTTTGCCGCGTGCGAAACCGCCCGGGACATCTCCTTTTGCTCGCACGCCATCCTGCTGCCGCCCGGGGCGGGCGTGTTCGTCGTGCCGGACACAACGCTCGATGCGCGCTTCGCCGACAACCCGTTGGTGACCGACGGGCCGCAGGTCCGCTTCTACGCGGGCGCACCCCTGCGCACGCCCGGCGGGCAGGTGCTCGGCTCTTTCTGCCTGCTCGACGTGGTGCCGCGGGAATTTTCTGCCAGGGACCAGGCCGTGCTCGCGGACTTGGCAGCCACGGCGATGGATGCGCTCGAACTGCGTCTCGCCACGATCCGCCAACAGGAGGAAGCCGCCGAGCGCCAGCGCGCAGAGGCCGCCTTGCAGCGCACCGACGCGACGTTGCGCCAGATCGTCGCCAACAGCCCCGGCATGGTTTACCAGTTCGTCTGGAAAGGGTTGGGCGACTTTTATTTTCCGTTCGTGGGCGAGGGCTGCCGCCAGTTCTTCGGGATCGGTCCCGAGGAGTTTTGCGCGCAGCCGACCCTCGGTTGGCGGGTTCTCGCGCCGGAGGACCTCGAAACGATGCGCGCGGCCATCATCCGCTCGGCGCGCACGCTGGAGCCTTGCCACTTCGAGCTACCCTACCGCGCGCCCGACGGTTCGACGCGCTGGATGCAGGGCATGTCACGCCCCGAGCGGCTGGAGGACGGCAGCACCCTCTGGAACGGCGTGCTGCTCGACGTGACCGACCGCCGCCGCGCCCAGCGGGAGTTGGAGGACAGCCATACCCTGTTCAGCGCCGTCATCAACGGCACCACCGACGCCGTTTTCATCAAGGACGCCGAGAGCCGCTACGTGCTCATCAACCCGGCGGGGGCCGCCTTCCTGGGTATGGCCGCCGCTGACATCATCGGACGCAAGGACGACGATTTCTTTTCGCCCGAAACCGCCGAGCAAACCCGCGCACACGACCTGCGCGTCATGCAAACCGGCCAGTCCGACACCTACCAGGACAGCGATGTGGTCAGCGGCGTCGAGCGGGCCTTCCTCACCACGAAAAGCCCCTACCGCGATGCCTCCGGACGGCTGCTAGGCATCATCGGCATCGCGCGCGACACTACCGAGCTGCGACGCGCGGGCGAGGCCCTGCGCGAGGCCAAGGAAGAGGCCGAGAAGGCCAACCGCGCCAAGAGCGAGTTCCTCTCGCGCATGAGCCACGAACTGCGCACCCCCCTCAATGCCATCCTCGGCTTCGGGCAGCTCCTGGAAATGCACGAGCTATCCGTGCGCGAGCAGGAAAGCGTCGACCACATCCTCAAGGCGGGCCGCCACCTGCTCAAGCTCATCGACGAGGTGCTTTCCATCTCGCGCATCGAGGCGGGCCGTTTGAAGCTCTCCGTCGAGGCGGTCGCGCTGGCGGAGGTCACACGAGAGTGTACGAGCCTGGTCAGCCAGATGGCGCGGGAGCGCCACGTCCTCTGCGAGGACCACTGCCAGGCCGACGCCAACCACCCGGGCAGCTACGTCCTGGCGGACCGCCAGCGTATCCGTCAGGTGTTGCTCAACCTGCTTTCCAACGCCATCAAGTACAACCGTCCGGGCGGGCGGGTCACGCTCGACTGCCACCTCCTGCCGCCCGCCGACGATCCGCACGGCGCACCGACCCGCCTGCGCCTGGAGGTGCGTGACACGGGCCTGGGCTTGAGCGAACAGGAAATCACACGTCTGTTCACGCCCTTCGAGCGCCTGAAGGCCGAGCGCACCACGGTCGAGGGCACCGGCCTGGGCCTGGCGTTGAGCAAGGGCCTGGTGCAGGCGATGGGCGGCACGATTGGCGTGCGCAGCAGGCTGGACGAGGGCAGCACGTTCTGGATCGATTTGCCGCTGGCGGAAAATCCCGTGGCGGACCCTGAACTGCTGACGGACCGCGCCTTGGGCGGCGCGGAAAACCACTGCCGCGGCACGGTGCTCTACATCGAGGACAATCTTTCCAATTCCCGGCTGGTCGAGATGTTGCTCTCGCCGCACCCGGAGGTGGAACTGCTCAGCGCGGAGCAGGGTTCCATCGGGCTGGAGGTCGCCCGCAGCCGCCAGCCCGACCTGATCCTGCTCGACCTGCACCTGCCCGATCTGCCCGGCTGGGAGGTGTTGGAAGCGCTCCAGGCCGACCCGTTGACCCGGGAGATCCCGACGGTGATCGTCAGCGCCGACGCCACCCCGAACCAGATCGAGCGTTTGCGGCAGGCGGGCGCGAGCGAGTATCTGACCAAGCCCATCAACGTGCGCGAGTTGCTGGCGGTGTTGCACGAGCGGCTGCCGGGCTGCCCGCGGGCGGGGTGAAGGGCATCACCCCCGCTGCCCCAGGGACGTCCCGGCAGAATAACCCAATGCGACCGCTACGAGGCAGGCCGAGACGGAGCCGACCACGTTCCATGCCGCCAGCCACGGTGCGCCGCCGCGCAGGAGGTCGAACGTCTGCAGACTGAACGACGAAAACGTCGTGTAACCGCCGCAAATCCCGACCATCAGAAACAGGCGCACGTCGGTCGAGGCGGGCCAGCGTCCTCCCGGACCCAGCAGAGCGGCGAGCACGCCGATCACGAATGACCCCGTCGCGTTGACGATGAGCACGGCCCACGGAAAGGGCGACGCGTGGCGTCCGACAATGTACTCGGCCAAGGCGTAGCGCACCATGCTGCCGAGGGCACCCCCAAACGCGATCCAAAGGTAGGTGATCATGGAAAAGGATGCGAGAAGTGAGTTGTGAAATGCTGCTGTGGGTCGTGGATGCAAGATGACAGAATTTTTTAAAAGCATCACGTCCACTCACAACCTACACCCCCCACACAACTCACCACGCACGCAATTTCCCTTCCCACCCCGCCTGAACCAAGTATCTTGTCGGCGCGCGATGCGTTTTACCAACCTGACCCGCCACACCGAAATCGGCGCCAACAGTTACCTGCTCGAACTCGCTGGCCACCGCGTGGTGCTCGACTGCGGGATGCACCCCAAGCACGAGGGCGACGAGGCCACCCCCAACCTGCGCTTGGTCCCCGACGACGCCCTCGACGCGATCTTTGTCTCCCACGCCCACCTCGACCACATCGGCAGCCTGCCCGTGCTCATGCGCCGCCAGCCGCGCGCGCGGGTGTTCATGAGCCCCCCCACGGCTTTCCTGGGCGAGGCGCTGCTGCACAACTCGGTCAACGTCATGTCGCGGCCCCACGGCGACGCGCGCGGCGGCCATTCGCACGTCCATGCGCCCACGCTGTTTACCCACCGCGAGGCTGACCAATACGCCCAGGTCTGGCAGCCCTGCGCCCTGCGCCAACTCTGGAGCCTGGAGGGCGAACGCCTCGCCCGCCCCGCCGATGCCGACGCCTCGTTCGAATTTTTCGACGCCGGGCACATCCTGGGCAGCGTCGGCATCCTCTTCCGCGCCGAGGGCAAGCGCGTGTTCTACACGGGCGATGTGAATTTCGCTGACCAGACCGTCAGCCGTGCCGCCGGGTTTCCCGATCCCGCCACGACCGCCGGTGAACCCGGCCAACCCATCGACTGCCTGATCGTCGAGACCACGCGCGGCGACCATCCCGCCAAGCCCGGCGTCACCCGCGCCGACGAGGAGGCCCGGCTGGCCCAGGCGATGCAGGAAACCTTCGCCCGCGAGGGCGCGGTCTTAATCCCGGTCTTCGCGCTGGGCAAGACGCAGGAAATCCTCGCCGTGCTGATGGGTTTCAAGCAGCGCGGCCTGCTGGGCGACGTGCCGATCTACATCGGCGGCCTAAGCACGAAGATGACCGAGATTTACGACAAGTACGCCTCCAGCACACCGCGCCTCCTGCCGAACATCTCCCTGCTGCACGCCGTCTCGCCCTACGTGCTCAGCGGGCGCGAGGCGGGCAGCTCGCCGATCCGGCCCCGGCGCATTTACGCTCTTTCGAGCGGCATGATGACCGAAAAAACGCTCAGCAATCTGTTCGCGCGCCGGATGTTGGCGGACAAACGCAACGCGGTGTTTTTCGTCGGTTACGCGGACCCGGCCTCCCCGGCGGGCAAGCTGCGCACGGCCCAGCCGGGGGAACTGGTGCAGCTCGACGAGGAAACGCCCCCCGTGGAGCGCCACGCGCAGGTGGAGGTATTCGATTTCAGCGCCCACTCCAAGCGCGACGAGATTCTGGATTACATCCTGCGGGTCAACCCGAAAAAGGCGATCCTGGTGCACGGCGACCCCGGGGCGGTGGAGTGGTTCCGGGAGACGTTGGCGACGCGCGCCCCGGGGATGGAAGTGGTCATCCCCCCGCCGGGCGAGGCGGTTGAGATTTAGGGAAAAGGATGAAGGAGGATGCAGTGAGCAGCAGATGGATGGTGTGTTGTGCGTGGTGGAATGCAGGCCGCAGGATGTAAAGCGCTCCGTCTTCCGCCCCCCGCCCTCATCCTTTAAAACGCGTCCGTCCCCTCAAGCCGCGATTTACCAGCAGCCCATGGACGAGCCCGCCCCAGAACCCGCCCCCCAACCCCCCCCGCCCGGG
>CAXTBX010000144.1:0-9628 GCA_964242205.1 uncultured Chthoniobacterales bacterium | reverse complement strand
CACCGGATGCTCGAAGCGGCGGACGAATACCCGATGAACCTCGGCTTCTTCGGCAAGGGGAATTGCTCCACGCCCGAACCGTTGCGCGAGCAGATCCTGGCGGGCGCGGTCGGCCTGAAACTGCACGAGGATTGGGGTACAACCCCGGCGGCCATCGACTGCTGCCTTGGCGTGGCGGACGAATTGGACGTGCAGGTGGCCATCCACACGGACACGCTCAACGAAAGCGGTTTCGTGGAGGACACCATCCGCGCGTTCAAGGGGCGGACGATCCACACGTTTCATTCTGAAGGCGCGGGCGGCGGGCACGCGCCGGACATCATCCGCGTGTGCGGCGAGGCGAACGTGCTGCCATCGTCCACCAACCCGACGCGGCCTTTCACGGTCAACACCATCGACGAGCACCTGGATATGCTCATGGTGTGTCACCACCTCGACGCGAAGATTCCCGAGGACGTGGCGTTCGCGGAGTCACGCATCCGCCCGGAGACCATCGCGGCGGAGGATCTGCTGCACGACCTGGGCGCGTTTTCGATGATGTCGAGCGATTCGCAGGCGATGGGCCGCGTGGGCGAGGTGATCACCCGGACGTGGCAGACCGCGCACAAGATGAAAACGCAGTTCGGCACACTAGACTCGCCCGCCGCGGCGCACGCGGCGGCGGACAATTTCCGGGCGCTGCGCTACGTGGCGAAGTACACGCTCAACCCGGCGATCTCGCACGGCATCGCGCACGAGGTCGGCTCGATAGAGGTGGGCAAACTGGCGGATATGGTCGTCTGGAAGCCAGCATTTTTCGGCGTGAAACCGGAGACCGTGATCAAGGGGGGATTGATCGCCTGCGCGAACATGGGCGACCCGAACGCGAGCATTCCGACGCCGCAGCCAACGTTCTACCGTCCGCAGTTCGCGGCGCATGGACGCGCGAGGTTTTCGACCGCGTTGACGTTCGTGAGCGAGGCAGCGTTGCAGAGCGGCACGCTGACGGAGTTGCGGCTCGGCAAGCGACTGGCGGCAGCGCGCAACACGCGCCACATCAGCAAGCGAGACCTGCGATGGAACGACGTGCTGCCGCACATTGAGGTCGACCCGGAAACGTACACGGTCAAGGCCGATGGACGTGAGTTGCGCTGCGAACCGGCCAAGGTGTTGCCGATGGCGCAAAGGTATTTTCTGTTTTAGACGTTGTATGCAAATCATCCACGACCACCTGCGCGAATGGGATCAATCCCTGGCGCGTGTCGTCCTGCTCGTGGATCGTTTGACGCTCGCCAAGCGCCGTTGGCGTGGCAAGGCGCTGGACGGCACAGAATTCGGCTTTGATCTAGAGCACCCGTTGGTTGACGGCGACGTTTTCTTTCAGAACGATATCTCCGTGTATTGGTTGGCGCAGCAGCCCGAGCCTGTATTGGAAATCTTCCTGTCGTCGACGGTCGGCGCGGCCCAGACAGGTTGGAAGATCGGCAATTTGCATTTCCAAATCGCCGTGACGCCGCAGACGATCCTTGCGCCGGATGACCCGGCGATCCGGCAGTTGCTGGAGCGGGAGCGCATTAACTACCGGCCCACCCACGAGGTTTTCAAACCGCTGGGCGGTGGACATTCGCACGGGCACCATGAGCACTGACGCGCCGCCAACCCCCGGTGATTGGCTGCCGCTGTTGTTGCAGGTGAGCGACGCGCTGTTTCCTACCGGCGCCTACGCGCACTCGCTGGGTTTCGAGGAGTGTGTGCGGCTTGGCATGGTCCGCGACGAAGTGTCGCTGCGTGATTTCCTGACGGCACACGTCGCGCCGGGCTTGGCGGGGTTTGAGTTACCCTATCTACGGCTCGCGGCAGAGGCGACGCGGCGGGACGATTGGACCACTATGGCCGAGTTGGACGAGGAAATCGGCGCGTCAAAACTGGCCCGCGAGATGCGCGAGGCAAGCGTGCAACTGGGCCTGCGCCGACTGAAATCCCTGCGAGGTATCCTGCCGGACGACCCACGGCTGGCTGCCTGCGACGATAGCATTCAGCGCAGGATGATGGCCGGACATCACGTCATCGTCTGCGGGGTGCAAACTATCGCCGTCGGGTTGCCGGTAGAAACGGCGCTCGGTGCGTACTTCTACCAGAGCCTCGCGGCAGTGGCAGGGGCGGCACTCAAGCTTGTGCGCATTGGTCAGGATGGCGTGCAACGCGCGTTGCGAGCAGCGGGCGCGACGGCTCCGGCGGCGGTGGCGCATTCGTTGGCGGTGGCGCGCGACGACGCAGGTTGGTTCAATCCGTTGCTCGAAATCTCGTCCATGCGCCACGCGCACGCCGACGAGCGGCTATTTATTTCCTGAATGCTATGAGCACGAAACGCGCAATCCGCATCGGTATCGGCGGCCCGGTAGGGTCGGGCAAAACCATGCTCGCGTGGCGGCTTTGTCAATGGCTGAGCGACGAGTTGTCGATGGCCGTCGTGACCAACGATATCTACACCCGCGAGGACGCCGAATTTCTCGTCCGGCAGGCGGCGCTGCCCGCCGACCGCGTCCTCGGCGTGGAAACCGGGGGCTGTCCGCACACCGCCATCCGCGACGACACCAGCATGAACCTCGCCGCCATCGCGGGGCTGGAAGCGCGTCACGCGGACCTGCAACTAATCCTCGTGGAAAGCGGCGGCGATAACCTGTCCGCGACGTTCTCGCCGGAACTCGTGGACGCGTTCATTTACGTCATCGACGTAGCCGAAGGCGACAAGATTCCGCGCAAGGGCGGCCCGGCCATCCGCCACAGTGACCTGTTGCTCATCAACAAAACCGAACTTGCGCCGTACGTCGGCGCGGATCTGGAGGTGATGGCACGCGACGCGAAACTCATGCGCGGCGAGCGGCCTTTCCTGTTCGCGGATCTGCGTTTGGAAAAAGGCAAGGACGAACTGCTGGCGTGGCTGCGGCGGGAGGTATTGTTTGTCTGAAAACCGGGGGCTGTCCGGGCATCTGGAACTCGTCTGTGACGTGGATGCACGCGGGCACACGCGGCTGCGGCGCCAATCGTTCCGCGCGCCGGTCCACTTGAGCAAACCCTTCCACGACGAGGGCGCGCTGGTGCTCAACCTGGTCAGTCCCACCGCTGGGTTACTCGAAGGCGACCGCGTGCGCGTTGACATGACCATACAGCCCGGCGCGCGGGTCATGTTGACGACGCCCGCTGCCAGCCGCGTTCACACCATGCGCGGCGGCCACGCCGAGGTAACGCAACGCTTTCGGGTGGAGGCGGGCGGCAGCCTCGACTGGTGGCCGGAACTGCTCATCCCGCAACGCAGCGCGCGGTACGCGCAACGCACCTCGCTGGACCTGGCCGCTGGGGCCGAGTTGCTCTATTTCGAGTCGCTCGCGCCGGGCCGGGCGGCGGCGGGCGAACTCTTTGAGTACGCGGAACTGCGTTGGGCCATGGACCTGCGGATCGACGGGCGACTGCTGGGCCGGGAACGCTACGCGCTGGCGCCGGGCAACGGCTCGTTGACCGCCCTGCGCCGCTACTTTCCCGGCGCGTACTATGCCAGCGCACTGCTGGTCTCGCCTTCGCTCGCACCGGATGCCGCCTGTTGGGAAATGTTGCGCGCGCTGCAATGCGGCGAGGTCTGGAGCGGCGTCAGCGCGCTGGGCGAGGCGGCGTTCGCGTGGAAGGTCGCCGCGGCGGACAGCTTGGCGCTACGGCGGACGTTGCAAAGGGGACGCGCGGCGGTCTACGCGGCTCTGGGCCGCCGCGCGCCAGCCCTGCGCCGGGCCGGCGGCTGAAGCCGACGATCCGCGCTTGCCGCAGCCGTCGCCCCGCCGGATGCTGCCCGCGTGGAACTGCGCCAACTCCGCTACTTTTGCGCCGTGGCGGAGGAATTGTCGTTCGCCCGTGCGGCCAAGCGCTTGTTCATCGCGCAACCCGCGCTGAGCATCCAGATTCGCAACCTTGAAGCGGAACTGAAGGTCGAACTGCTGCGGCGCACCACGCGCACGGTCGCCCTGACCCACGCCGGGCGCACGTTCCACGCCGAGGCGCGGGACGTGCTCGCGCGGCTCGACGCGGCGGGCAAGCACGCGCAGGACGCCGGGCAGGGCATCGTTGGCACCTTGCGGATCGCTTTCCTGTCCAACGTCGCCACCGCGAGCCTCGGCGGACGAATGCGCGAGTTCCGCGACCGCTTCCCGGGCGTGAACCTGTCGCTGCTCGAAGCCCCGGGCCATGCGCAAATCACCATGCTCATCCGTGGCGACATCGACGTGGGCATCGTGCGCATCTCGCGGCCCGGCGTCGGGCGAGCCGCGCGGGCAGCCGCCAAGGCCCGGAATCCCCACGGCGACCTGGTTGCGGCGGTCGGTTTTTCGTCGGACGAACTCATGAGCGACGAGGTGGGCCGCGAGCCGATGGTCGTTGCCCTACCGCTGGACAGCGAACTCTGCGCGCTGGCCGACCGGCGTCGGCTGCGCTGGACAGATTTTCATCGTCGGCCGATGATCGGCACGCCTGACGGGCGTGAACGCTACTTCGAGTCGTTCCTGGCGTGTTGCGAGCGTGCGGGTGCCCACCCGGTCGTCAGCCAGGACGCGCGCGATCTGATGACCCGCCTCTGGATGGTCGCGGGCGGGTTTGGCTTCACGCCGACGAGCGCCAGTTCGCAAGAGATCAGCCGCCCCGGTCTCGCCTACCGCCCGCTTCCCGCCGACGGCCCGGAGGTGCTCACCTTCGCCGTCTGGCGCAAGGCCGAACAGCCGGCGCACCTGCGGCACTTTGTCCAGATGCTCAAAACGCCCGCCCGCGCCAAAGATTCATAACGCCGCGTTATCAATCGGCGCGCAAAGATATATTAGCCGATACGAATGAACAGGCGTTTGTTTACGATCCAGATGGTCGAGTAATCCGTTACACAGCGGAGCCAGCCCGACACTTTCTTTTATGTGGATCGTCCAACTCGCCCTCCGGCGACCCTACACGTTCATCGTCGCTGCGCTGATGATCCTCATCGCCAGCGGCTACGCGATTCTGAACACGCCGGTCGACATTTTTCCGAACATCAACATCCCGGTCGTCTCCATCGTGTTCCAGTACACGGGGTTGTCGGCGCAGGAGTTCGAGGGTCGCATCACGTCTCCGTATGAGCGCGTATTGACGACGACCGTCAACGACATCGAGCACGTCGAGAGCCAGTCGCTCAACGGTATTTCGGTCATCAAGGTGTTCTTCCAAAAGGGCGCAAAGGTTGAGATGGCGCTGGCACAAGTCACGGCCATTTCGCAGACCATCCTCAAACAACTTCCCACGGGCATCACGCCGCCGTTGGTCATCACGTACAACGCCTCCAGCGTGCCCATCCTACAGCTCGGCATCGGCAGCGACACCCTGGCCGAGCAGCAGCTCAACGACTACGCGCTGAACTTCATCCGCGTGGCGCTCTCCAACGTGCCGGGCTGCGCCATTCCTTACCCTTACGGGGGCAAGATGCCGCAGATGATGATCGACATCGACCTGACCAAGCTCACTGCGCGCGGCCTGTCGCCGACGGACGTGGTCACAGCCGTCAGCGCGCAGAACCTCATTCTGCCCAGCGGCACGATAAAACTCGGTTCGCTGGAGAGCGATGTGGAAATGAACGGCGGCGTGCGCAGTCTCGGGGAAATCGCGGATCTGCCCATCAAGTCGATCAACGGCGCGATGATCTACGTGCGCGACGTGGCCAGCGTGCGCGCGGGCTTCCAGGTACAGACCAACATCGTGCGCCAGGACGGCCAGCGCGGCACGCTGCTCTCCGTGTACAAGAACGGCAGCGCCTCGACGCTCGCCATCGTCAAGACGATCAAGGACCGCCTGCCGCAGATTGCCACGACGCTGCCGCCCGATCTGCACATCAAGGCGCTGTTCGACCAGTCGGTGTTCGTGCGCGCGTCGGTGGAAGGCGTCGTCAAGGAGGCCGTCATCGCGGCGGTATTGACGGCGCTGATGATCCTGCTTTTTCTGGGCAACTGGCGGCACACCATCGTCATCGCCATTTCCATTCCGCTGTCGATCCTGAGCAGCATTTTGGTGCTGAGCTTCCTGGGCGAGAGCATCAACATCATGACCCTGGGCGGGCTGGCGCTGGCGGTGGGCATCCTCGTGGACGATGCGACTGTGACCATCGAGAACATCGACCGCTACCTGGAGAGCGGCATGGAACTCAACGAGGCGATCCTCGAAGGCGCGGCGCAAATCGCGCTGCCCGCGCTCGTCTCGACGCTGTGCATCTGCATCGTGTTCGTGCCGATGTTTTTCCTCGCCGGGGTGGCGCGTTACCTGTTCGTGCCGCTTGCTGAGGCCGTCGTGTTTGCGATGCTGGCGTCGTACGTCATCTCGCGGACGCTGGTGCCCACGCTGGTGATGTATTTCATGCGCGGGCACGTCCAGCACGGTCATGGCGAGCACGCGCAGCCGACCGGCTTTTTCGGGCGGTTCCAGGTAAGTTTCGAGCGTGGATTCACCCGGTTCCGCGAGGCCTACCTGCGGCGGCTGGAGGGCGCGTTACGGCTGCGCTGGTTGTTCATCTTTGCATTTCTCGGCGCGTGCCTGCTGTCGATGGGCCTGTTGCTGACCATCGGCCAGGATTTCTTCCCGTCGGTGGACGCCGGGCAGTTCCGTTTGCACATGCGCGCACGCACGGCGACGCGCATTGAGGAGACGGCGAACCTCGCCGATCAGGTTGAGGATTTTATCCGCACGCAGATCCCCAAAGAGGAGTTGACCGGCATCCTGGACAACATCGGGTTGCCCTACAGCGGCATCAACACGTCTTACAGCAACAGCGGCGTCATCGGCACGGCGGACGTGGAAATCCTTGGCTCGCTCAACGAGGAACACCACGCGCCGACGGCTCGGTACATCGCAAAACTGCGCGCGGAATTGCCCCGGCGGTTCCCCGAGGTCGAGTTTTTCTTCCAGCCGGCGGACATCGTCAGCCAGATCTTGAACTTCGGCATTTCCGCGCCCATCGACGTGCAGTTCACGGGCAAGGATGTGCAAGGCAACCTCGCCGTCGCGCAAGAGGTCAACGCAAAGATCAAAGCCATTCCCGGCGCGGTGGACACGCATATCCACCAGCTTTTTAATCAACCCAAGTTGCGTCTGACCGTGGACCGTTCCAAGGCCAACCAACTCGGCCTGACCGAGCGCGACGTGGCCAATAGCCTGCTCGTCGCGCTGAGCAACAGTTTCCAGGTGTCGCCTAGCTTCTTCCTCAACCTGCAAAACGGCGTCAGCTACAACTTGGCCACCCAGGCCCCGCAGTACCGGCTGGAAAACCTGAATAATCTTCTGACGCTGCCGATCACCAGCACGACGGGCGCGCCGAACCAGCTTCTCATCAACCTGGCGACGTTCAACCGGGGCAGCGGCCCGGCGGTCATCAACCATTACGACATCAAGCCGGTAGTGGACATCCTCGCCAGCGTGCAAGGGCGCGACCTCGGGGGTGTGTCGAAGGAGATCGCGCGCATCGTGGACGATGCCCGCAAGAAGCTGCCGCGCGGCAGCGAGGTGATCATTCGCGGGCAGGTCCAGACGATGCGCTCGTCGTTCGTCGGACTCGGTTACGGGCTGATTTTCGCGGTCGTGCTGGTGTATTTGCTCATCGTGGTCAACTTTCAGTCGTGGGTCGATCCGTTCATCATCCTAACGGGCCTGCCCGGCGCGCTGGCGGGCATTTCTTGGATGCTGTTCGTCACGGGCACCACGCTCAGCGTGCCCGCGCTGATGGGCGCGATCATGTGCATCGGCGTGGCCACGGCCAACTCGATCTTGGTCGTCACCTTTGCCCGCGAACAGATGGAGGAACACGGCGACGCCGTCCGCGCCGCGCTGGAAGCGGGTCGTACGCGCCTGCGCCCGGTCGTGATGACCGCGCTGGCCATGATCATCGGCATGGTGCCCATGAGCCTCGGGCTGGGGGAGGGCGGTGAACAGAACGCGCCGTTGGGCCGCGCGGTGATCGGCGGCTTGCTCGTTTCCACGGTCGCCACGCTGATTTTTGTGCCGGTCGTTTTCGCGGTGATCCGGGGACGCGCGGCGCGCAAGGATTCCGCGCCGCCGGTCCCCGCCGACGCCCGCCGCGACGAACCGCTCGCGCTGGCGGGTCAACGTTAGACACCGTTCGTAAACCACTTCTGCCGTCATGAATGCCACCACCGAAAACACCCGCCGCGAGGAACCGCCGGTCGCCGCTTCCACACCGGAAACACCGCCTCCCGTGACCCCCATCGCTCCGCCACCTGTCCGCCCGGAAAAACCGCGTGGTGGCATCGGCGGGCTGTTCGTGGTGATCCTCTTGCTCGCGGCGCTGGGCACGGCTGCGTTTGTGTGGTTTCAGCGGCAGAGCGAACACCGGCAACTCGTCGCGGACAACAAGGAATTGAACGTGCGCACGGTTAACGTGACCCACCCGTCGGCGGGTCCCTCCGAGAACAACGTCGAACTGCCCGGCAACCTGCAAGCCTACAACGAGGCGAGCATCTACGCGCGCACCAACGGTTATCTGAAGGCGTGGTCTGCGGACATCGGCACGAAGGTCAAGGAAGGGCAGGTGATGGCCGAGATCGAAGCGCCGGATGTGGACGCGCAACTCCGGCAAGCGAACGCCTCACTGACGCAGGCCAAGGCAAACCTCGAAATCGCCAACCTTAACTTCGACCGCCAGAAAGACCTCCTCGCCAAGAAGGTGGCGAGCCAGCAGGAATTTGACCAGAACCGCACGAACGTCGATGCCATGAAGGCGGCGGTGCAGGCGGGAGAAGCTAACGTGCAGAACCTGACCGTGCAGAAGGATTTTCAGCAACTCAAATCGCCCTTCGACGGCGTCGTGACCAAGCGCAACACCGACGTGGGCGCGCTGATCAGTTCCACCAACGGTGGCCAGGAGCTTTTCCGCGTGGCGCGCACGGATATTTTACGGGCGAACGTGTACGTTCCCCAAGCCTACGCGGCTTACGTGCAACAGGGATCGACGGCGTACCTAGAATTTACGGAATTTCCGGGCGAAAAATTCCAGGGCAAGGTGGCGCACATTGCCGGGGCCATCGACCCGGCGACGCGCACGCTGCAAACGGAAATCCAGGTGGACAACAAGGAAGGCCGCTTGTTCCCCGGTGCTTTCGCGCGGGTGCATCTCGCGCTGCCGCTCAAGAAAGCGCCGACGGTGATTCCGGTGAACACGCTCATTTTCCGCAAAGAAGGTTCGCAGGTGGCGACGGTTGGAACTAACGGCGTGGTTCATCTCAAGAACGTGACCATTGGACAGGATTTCGGGACCAGTCTGGAAGTAACTCTCGGCGTGACGCCGCAGGAGCAGATTGTGGTGAACCCGCCGGATTCGCTGGCAGAAGGCGCGAAGGTGCAGGTCGCCGCTCCCAAGCCAGATGCAAGCAAGACCCCGGCGGGAAAATAATCTTGTCGGCCTCCTCGTACCCAGTCCCCAAACTGGAAACACATCTGCTCGGGAAGCTCTGCTTATCAACGTGTTTGTGTAAACAATGCTATTTCAATCTAAACTCGTCTTCCTGTGCGCCGGATTTCTCATCAGCGTCAATCGCCTGCTCCTCGGAACTCGTCACGGTTGAAGCGGAACCCTCGCCACCCAGCA
>CAXTBX010000143.1:0-9632 GCA_964242205.1 uncultured Chthoniobacterales bacterium | reverse complement strand
ACGCACAGGAAAAGCCTCCGCAAGAGCCAGTGAGCCAGCCGGAACCGCCGATGGAGGAGCGGATGCAGGGGATGCGGGACTTTTGCGAGACGAACAGCTATCTGGACGACCTGCCCCCGGGGACCAAGCGCTTGCCGCCGTACGATCCTCCCGACGAGTAGCGCGCCAGGACGATCTTGCCCCGGAGCATCACCGCGCGTTAGACGACCTGCTTGAGCAGGCACGCCCCGCGTTCAATCGGCTGGGCTTCCCGGTCCATGAGACGCGCCACGGCGAGGGCACGGGCCTGCGAACGTCGTTCACGGGAGCGCACGACTCCCGCATGGAGGTTGACCGTCCGGCCCTTGCCCGCAGCTTGGCCGAGAGCGGGTTGAAGGGCGAGGCAGCCCGCCGCTTCCTCTCGGATGGCGTTAGCGAGGAATTGCGCCACGCGGCCGACGTAGCCGATGCGCGCGAGCGTTGGCAGGCAGACGGCAGCCAAGGGCATTTCTCCGACTTTTACCAAGCCGACAAGGCGCGCCTGCTCGGCAGCATCCGGGGCGACCTGGACGGCCTGTCGTCCGGTGCCCGTGAGACGGCGGAAGGCGCAATGCTTGACGGCTGGAACCTGTATCACGATCCCTTCGAGCAGGGAGACGGGCTGCGCTTTGAGAGCGTGGACGACCTTTTCAGCCACCTTGGCGAAAACCCCGAGCAGGTGCCCGGCTACATGGCGGAAACCCTGAGACAGCTTATGCAGGCCCGGGAGGGCAACGAAGCCCTGACTACGGAGACGGGCTATTTGGCAGTCATCGGTCGATTCCGTGACTTCGTGGAGCGGATGCTCGGACGGTTGCGCCAATTGGCCCGTGACCCTGAATCCTACTCGCCTGCGCTGGCAGACACCATCGCTCGCCTTGAGCGTGTGACCCAGGGCAAGCCGGAGCCGGAGGCGCGGACGGCGGGACCGCAAGCCGCGTTGCGCCAGACGTGGCGGGGCATCCGTGGCAGCGTGGAATCCCGGGAAGCAAAAGACCGCATCGCTGCGGGCAAGGACGCCGCCGAAAACCGGGCAGGCACCATCGCGCGCCAAGCCGCCAATAGCGTGCGTCTGGATTTCGGGACGAAGAAGCAATTGGCCGACCCGAACAGCCAAGCCAGTCGTGACCTCGCGGCTATGCCCTTTGTCATCGAGGCCGGGGGCAACCGGGCGGAGGTGGCTGCCGACCTAGCCAAGGTCAGGGCCAGCACCGACCCGGAGCTTGCCAAGAAGTACGCCCCCGTGGTCCAGCACGCTTTGGATAACTTCGCCCGCCTGGACGGCCTGAAGGCCAATTACGAAGCCATTGCCACGAAGCAGCGCGCCATCGAGCGCCGTCACGGCATCGACTCGGGCGAGGTGAAGAATTACGTGACCCGCAAACTCGAATTGCCCGAGCACCAGCGGAACCTAGAACCGAACGTTCTGGGTTCGCTTTCCAGCGGGGCGAGCGTGGGCAGCCGCTACTTCGCTAAGGGCCGGGATTTCGCCAAACTCTCCGACGCCATCAAGGAAGGCTACCCGCCCAAGAGCACCAATCTGGCCGATCTGCTTGAGCACCGTGTCCGCACCGGCCAGCAACTGGTTCAGCAGGCCAAGCTCTTTGCCGAGTTGCGCGCCACCGCGGCCCCGGGTGATCCGGCAGGCCGGAGGATCGTGGGCCAGCTTGAGCCGCACACCACGGCCAGCGGCAAGAAGGAGATGCGGGTGCCCCTTGGCTATGATGTGGTGAGCACCGGAGGCACCTCGCCCCTGGTCGTCCATCGTCAGTATGCCGGGCTCTTCAAAGCGTTGTACGGGGAGAGCGCCGTGCGCAACGCCACGCCCGGGCGGTTGATCCTCAAATACGCCGCGCTGGCCAAGCACGGGACTTTGGTCTTCGACACCTTCCACGCCTGCCGCATGTTCGCCAAGGAACTGAGCTATGGCTATCAGGCGGGCTACAACAAGGGCTTAAGCCTGCTGGAATACAGCGACAAGGATCTGGCCCGCGCCGTGGCCGCAAGGGATGTAACGCAGGCGCAGGCGGACTATGCGCGCACCCACCGGGCGCAGGCCGACGAGTTGCTTAAGGCCGGGTTGAACGTGGGCCGGGTGGCCGATAACCTCATGGGCGATGCGCACGGTGTTCTCCAGAAAATTCCGGTGGTCGGCAAGGCAGCGGACAAAGGCATCTCGCTCTTTAACGAATGGGTCTTCGCCAAGGTCAGCCGCGGGGCGATGCTCCAAACGGCGCTGACCAATTACCGGCGCAATCTCTCGCGCTTCCCTGAACTTGGCCGGGAGGGTGCGGCCCGTCGTACAGCCAAGGAAATGAATGAAACCTTTGGGAACCTTGGCAACCAAGGGCTTTTTAAGAGTGCCACCATCAAGGACGTGGTGCGCATGGTTTTGCTCGCTCCCCAGTGGACCGAGAGCCAGCTTCGGGCCGAGGGCAGGGGACTTGGCCAGCTTGCGCGCATTCCCGTCGATGCCGCCCGGGGGCGGTTCCGCGTGGGCACGGTGGCGCAAGGCATGGTGTCCAACGTCGTGGCGCTGTTCCTGGCAAACCAGTTGGCCAACTATCTGGGACGGGGCAAGCCGACGTGGCAGAACCCGGAGGACGATCACAAGCTCGACGCTTGGCTGCCCGGCGGCGCGCACGGCTTCTTTTTTTCGCCCTTCGAGATTGCGGCTGAGAACGTCCATGCGTTGCTGCACTATCACCACCAGGGCGGCAGCCTCATGGAGGCCACCGGCAGGCTGGCGAGCAACAAGCTTGGCCCCTTGGCGCGCGGGGCGATGGAACTGGCCACGGGCAAGAACTACGCGGGCCAGCCCTTTGCCACGACCACGGACCGGGTACGCGCGGCGACGACCGACGCGCTGCCTTTCCCGTTGCCCCTCGGCTCGCTCGTGGAGAAAGACCCGCGTGGGATTGCCGGGAGTGGTCCCGTGACCGGCATCCGCAGCGCGGCAGACAAGGTGCTGGCCCCGCTGGGTTACCGGGTCAACCGCCAGCCGGGCAGCGCGGCAAGGCAGACATACCAAGCGGCAGGGTTCAAGGTGACACCCGCCCCGAGCGCCCGTTCCCAGATGCTTGAACTGGCCAAGCCTTTTCGACCTCAGCAGGTGGCTGGCACCCACGGGCCATCACCTTATCCCGAGCTACGCCGCGCGCTGACGAACGATGACACGCAAGCCGCTCAGGACGAAATTCGTCACCTGCTGGCCAGTGGCAAAACTCTGCCGCAGATCGGCAAGGCGATGGGCTTGAAACAGGGCGGCATCGCACCCGAGATGTTCACGGGCAGCAAAGCCACGGAGGCAAAGATGTTACACGCTCTCACATCCGAGCATCGGGAGGTTTACAACCAGGCGCAACGCGAGCACCAGGAAAACGCGCGGCGGTATCAGCGAATCGTGGCGGGGATGGGGCACTGAGGCAACCGGCTTGACCCGTTCGCTGGAGCGCGTGGTTAAGCCGTGGCAACCGTTCGCCTGTCCAGCCGTGTCAGTGTTGGTCTAGTGCTTTGTTTTGTTCGTTGTAGGCGTGCGTCCCAACCGAAATCGCGTGTTGATACTCCTTTTGGTTGATGACCGATGGACCGTAAGCACTAAGCGCGCGTATACGAGAGATCGTCCACATGCGCGTCCCTAACACCCCTGCCTTGGCGAGAGTTGCAGCAGGTATCTCCTGCCATTTGTCTCCTGACGCGTTCGACGCAAGAATCTTGTTTAACTCCGCTTCTGTCATCGCCGAATCGTCCTCCTTGGCATAAACCTCGGACTGGCTGACGCCGTCGATGTACTGCACCATGATGATATATCCTTCGGACCGATGGATATGCCCGGTGCGGCCTTTGACATCTCGATACACTTGGATCGGCTTGCTGTAACGCTCGGCAATTTGATCCTCCGTCTCGCCAAGGCGTGCATAGGCGCATGTAACATTAAGAAGCGCGATGAGGATTGCGGTGATTTTCATTAATGTGATTTCCGCAGACTGAGTGGACGCGAGACGGCCTAACGAACCAAGTTCAGGTGCGGGTGGGGCCGAAGTCAAGCGCGGAGTGACGAGCCAGTAAGGCTACACTGGAGACAGGTCAGAAAAGCTTGGCTCACCTAGAGTCATCCAAACCGTTTGCGAAGCGAACGCCAAGGCATCGCATGCTACAGCCTCCTCTTGCTTCGACTTACGGATGCCACCGGGATTGCAGATCACTGAATGGGCTTCGTTGGGACCGCCCTCGTCCTCTGGATTTAGAGGGTCGTGGGCTGCCTCTTTTCCGCAACGGCGGCACTCGCCAGCCAATATCGAAACTACAATAAGCGTACTCGGGCGTAGTACGGTTCCCGCGCTGCCATGATGTTTCTCTCGGTCTGCCGAAGCCCTGCGATCTTTATCACGAAACGCCAAGCCGCGTGGCCTGTTCTGCTTAGAATTCCAATAAAGGAGGGGATCATCTTTGGCCTTCGGCACATGGCGGAAAAGCCTTTCTTCGTCTGGGATAGGATTGTCTATCTTAAAGGCCATGCCGTCCTCCGGTCATCGCGGCGCACAAACCAGTCGTAGCACTCTGCTGCTGTCCGATCGCTTTCCTTTCCAGTGAATAATGCTGTATGGCGGATAGGCGGCGAGGTATTGGGAATCTCAACCCCGAGCGCAACCCATTCTTGATCCGAGAAACCAAACTCAAGGCTACGATCTGAGTCATGCCACTCAAGTTGAATCTGGCCATCCAACGTAGGCACTATCTCTGGTTCGCGAAGGGAAAGGCGCTGCTGCAACAAATGGATCAGCAGTTGCTTGCCAGCCTGTAACGCCGCCGGTGATACTGGATCTGCATCATCACCGTCCCACCCAGCTTCCCATGACCCAAGGTCTCGAAACCTTTTCTGTAGTGAGTTTGAGAGATCGGGCGGTGCGTTTGCGTGGAGCAACTGTAATTTGATCTTTTGCTCCCGAGCGGGTCGGCTTTGTGGGTTGGCAACGATACCAGAAACCGCCAATCTCCAAAGGGGATTGAACGGCGTTGGAGTGGTTGATCGCAGTCCCAAGCCTCCACCAAATGCAAGTTGCCGCGATGGAATTTGATGCTGCGTGAGCGCGATCATCACAAAAGAGGTTTGAATTCGAGTTGGCACCGCCTCAACGATTGTTCAAAGACGGTCTGAATTTGCACCAATAAATCGGCGGATATTACGGGTGCGCGGAAGATGGTGCTTGGCATAGCAAACCCACCTGCAGGCAACAGCCCCGAAGGCTCAACCCCCACGCGTATCTCATCAGTCCAGCCGTCTTCGACCAGAAAAGCAGTAATACCCAAACGGTCAACTTCGCTCCATCGCGTTTCTTTTGGAGAAAAATACTCAGCAAACCCCTGTGGCGCATCGAATGAAAAATGCGTGTGCCCAACGGCGCGATGAAGCGTGCCTTCTGGCAAGGGGAGACTGCCAAAACAGCGAACTGTCATATCAAAGATCGTGGTGACATCCTGCGAAACGGCGGCATTGTTGAACGCCAAGGTTGCTCGTCTGGCGTTCAACGAAAAAGTGACGTTGCCGTTCAGGAGTGAAAAGGAGAGTTCGTAATCGTACAGATCGTTTTGCTTGGCGAGCTTGATCTGCTCGGCGGCCAAGCCTTGCATCTCAAAATTGCCAAACATCTTGGCAGCGATTTGCTCCACATGAGCCTGCGAGTACAGCACCGCAGAAGGGAAGGTCGATTCCAAGCTTGCGCCGAAATGGTGGGTTTGGACGGTAAACATTGATTGGCCGACGTTTTAGGGGAATTAGCAGGCTTTGACCTCAGGCACAAGCGGCAGAGTAGGCAGCGCGTCGCAATGCGCGCTAGGCTGGGAAATCACGGGAGCTGCACCGGCACGCTGAATTTTACCCTGCTGATGGTGCTCTGCGCGGCTTTGTTCTCTGTCGTACTTTTGGAATTCAGACTGCCCTCGGCAGCAGCAACGTAAATCTTCACTCCTCCACCCGCCTTCTTCTCGGCTTCCGTTCCGCTGGTGAGATCGGACCGTACAGTCAGCGCAACATCAAACTGGACCACCGTAGCGTAACCCCGATCTTCTGTTGCCACTAAGCCGCCCCCCTCCAAATTTTCGCGGTCCGTTCCCAAGGAGGTGGCCCGCTTGCCCTCTGCATCATAAGTATACTTCTGCAGCAACTGAGGAGTGACCCGCGCGCCCATGACGCCGTGACCACTCTGAGCGTCGCGAACACCGGCGATGATGCCACGCAGGGTTTCGGAGACAAATTCTTTCAAGTCCATTTCACACTATCGCCTCAGAATAAGGAAAATCTTCGTCTGCATCCAGATTTTCCGAGATATATCATTGACATACTATGTCAGTGATATAGTTTTGAGTCGAAAAGAAACCCGACCAGCGTGAATCAGACGCTGATCGGGCAGTAAACAGAAACCAGTCACGTCTAATGAAAGGACTCAGTTCATGAGCAAATTAGGAGAAATCTGTGGAACTTGCAACCCGAATCAAGCAGGCACGCACGACGGCCAACCTTACACAGGAGGCCGCCGCGAAAGCTTGGCGCGTCAACCTCGGAACCTTGCGCCAGTGGGAGCAGGGAATTCGCACCCCACGCGGATTAGCCAAGGAGGCATTGACAGACATTCTGGACGCAATCCTGTCGGAGGACAAGCCAGCGGCCCCGGCCTCTTCGGCCTCCCCGGCAACGGCACCTTCGCCCGCTGCAACCCCGACGCCGTCCCAGCCCAAAGCCCAGCGCCCGTCGTCGCCCAAGCCAAAGCCGACGACCAGCCGCAAAAAGCCGGTGGGTTGACCTTCGGCCAGCGCCGCGCCCGCATAGTGGCACTCGGCATCGTGCCGCCCGTGGCCCTGGCATCAAGCCAGCGCCGCGCCGTCCTGTCCATGGACGAACTCATGGCCAAGTACCGGCGCAAGCCCTCCGGCCTGCCGCGTCCCCTCACCGACGAGGAGACGCCCGTCCTGCCGCCCACCCCGGCCATGCTGCGTGCCGCCTACGAGAGCGACCGCCGCGAGGCGAGCGTGAGCCGTCAAGACGACGACCACACCGACACGGTCACCCGCCTGGATAGCGCGGACATGATCAACCGTGCCTTGGCCCTCCACGAATAACCCCGCAACCCAGAGAAAGGAGAAGAAACCAAACACACCATGAAACAGAACCATTCCAACAAACTGCCCAAGACCGAACTGCTGCGCTCCATGAAGGCGACCCAGAACAAGATGCTCGCCGCTGGCGTTGACCTGCGCGACCCGAGCATCACCGAGTTGAGCGATGAGATCCAGAGCATCGAACGCTCGTTCGTGCTCTACCGGGGCCAGGAGATCGACGCCACGCTGGTCAACTACATCAGCGGAGACATCACCACCAAGGGGCCGGACCTCGACGGCGACGAGGACCTGTTCCGAGATGAGCGGGGTCGTTACTACCTGCGTCGGCGGCTCTCCCACACCTCGCGCGAGCACGTGCACCGCATCAACCTCAACGCGGCGGTCCTGTGGGCCACCACGCGCTTGAACTGCACGACGCTCGACCTGTGCGCCGACGCGGCGGACCTCTTGCAACTGACCAGCCGGCACGGCGATCTGGTCAGCCTGCTTGATGACAACGCCCGCGCCCTTTTGCGGCAGCAACTTAAGGACAAGCCGGGCTGGCAGCCGCGCGACGTGGTCAACGGCGCGGTGACCTTCCTGCTCGCCGACCCGGAAGGCAACGATGACCTCACCAGTGGCACACGCTGCGTCGAACTGGCCAAGGAGCGGCGGTTGAAGTCCGGCGCTGACAAGAAACCCTTCACGGCGAAACAATCACCGGCAACACTCCCGGGTGAAGCCGTCACGGTGCCCGTGAGCCTGCCGCTTGCTCTCTACCGTCAGATTCTGGCCATGGCGGCTTACGACGGCCGGACGTTCAGCGAGAGCATCGCCAACAGCATGGCAGGCGACGTGGAGATGTGGCTGGAAAGTGGCAGCCTGGCCAGGGAAGCGGGCAAACCGAATCCCGCGCAGTTCCTTGCGGACTACGAGCGCGAACTGGATGCGGCCCGTGTTGCCGACATGGACACGCCCGCCGTCGTCAGGCGTGACGTGCCGTTGCCTGCAAACGACGGTTGCCAGCACTTCACGTTTACCTATCCGCCCAAGGCGCAGGTGTGCGGGCTGCGGCGCGAGGTCAAGCTCGACGCCGAGCAGATGGCCCTCGCGCAAAAGCTGGCGACTGAGTTCGGTCTGACCGTGCGAGCCTTCCTCAAGAAGCTGGTGGGTCCCGGCCTGCCGGGTCAGCCCCGCACGGAGTTGGCCGAAGAGTTGGAAGCCCAGTACGTGGCGTTTGAATGCTTCGATGAAGCCATGAAGGGGCGCATCGAGCGGGCCGCGCAGGCTGCCAACCGGACCGTGGATGCCTTCGTGGCGTCTGCGGTGGGCGGCGACGTGGACAGCTACGAGGAAACGATGATCGTCCACCCGCAGACCGGCGCGCTGCTGTGCGCCGACCATGACGAGGTGTTCACGACCGTCTCCCACGACGTGACGGCCCCGCCCAAGCGTGGCAGCTTCCTCGACCACCCGCGCTATCGCCATCCGCAGCGTGAGGCGGGCCGGGTGTGGGTGCAGTTCAAGGCGTGGCTGACACCAGAGCAGATCGACCTGCTGGTGTATCCGGCGAAGGGTTACGACGCGGATTCGGAGCGCAGTTTTCCCGAGGTCTGGATTCCCTTCGACCTGGAAGGCGAGCCGCAACTGCTGGTGGGCAACCGACAGCGGATGATGGAGGAGCCGATTCCCACCCGGGAGACCAAGCCGCCCGTGAACGGCAACGGCCACGGGGAGCGGCATCCGTTGGAGAAGCCCGTGTTCATGCTCAACGCGCCCAAGCCGAAACTGCCCAAAGGGCCGAGGGACTAAGTTTCCTTCCTGCCGCAGGTAAATAAATCGTCCGGTGTTCAACCCGCCGGGCGATAGTCATTTTAATTGAGAGTTACTCGACCAGTTGACCAAGAATTCTACGACCATGAAAAGTAAACAGAACCGAACGAACGAAAGTGCTGCGGCCTTGACGTTGCCTGAGGGATTCGTTAAGGATTGTACGAAGCAGACCGAGGTGTTGAAGCAAGCTTTGAGTGATCTCCAAAGCGGGCGGATTTCTCCCGCAGAAGCGAAGGAGAGCGCTAAGGCAGCGGGGGGCTTTCTCAAGAAACAGATTCGCGAACTCGAAAAGGTTAACGCCCAGAAATCGAAGGGCAACTGACTGCGCATCTCCAGATGGCGGCTCGCCAGCGGCGTGGACCAACGGCTTGACTCCGACGACCAGAGAGCCGTTAGTGACGGCGTAGTTCAAGGCAAGGCATGGCAGGGCGCGCTGCCTCCTGACTTGCGCAACGAAGCGGAGCTTACCGACCGGGGCAACGTGGTCCTTACCCCAGATCTGGAACACGCGGTTGCCGCACGGTTCCTAGACGAACTCAAGCCCTTGGAGCAGGCTGGCAAGCTCGGAGCAATGCTCTTGCAAATGACGCCGGGCTTTGCGCCTCGCACAGCGGACCTGACTGCACTCGAACCGCTGTTGCAACAGCTAAAGGGTAGCGGGAAGGAATCGCGACGGGTGGTGCTTG
>CAXTBX010000142.1:0-9757 GCA_964242205.1 uncultured Chthoniobacterales bacterium | reverse complement strand
GCCATGAGCAGGTGCGTGTTGATGAGCACGCTGAGCATGCACAGGCACTTGTTGTTCTCGATGAAGCCCATGCCGCCCATGTCGCTGGCCAGGTTGTAAACCTCGCGCGCGCCCTCGACGGCCTGCTCGCAGGCTTCCTTACCTTGCAGGTCCAGAACGAGGTTTTCCACGTCGTCAAAACTCTGGTACCATTGCGAGATCGGTTTGTGGTCCACCGCCCGCAGGTTCCTGACTCCCTGACGGCGCAGGTCGGCGATCAGATGCCCCCCGATGAACCCCCCGCCGCCGCAAACCACGATATCAACGTTTTTCATAAAATTTCAGGCCGGAAATCTGCCGCCTGAGCGACGTTTTGTAAACTGAATTGCTCACTTCAACGGATACCGCTCCGGGTGCAGCCCCTGGAGCAGGATTCGCCCGACGAACAACGGGTTGTTGACCAGATACCGCCGCGCCAACCGCTTGGGTTCCTGCGTCAGCCGGTAGAACCATTCCAGCCCGTTGCGCTGCATCCACGGCGGGGCCTGCTTGACCCGGCCCGTCAGCAGGTCGAACGCCGCCCCCACGCCGAGGAAAATCTTCGCCTCCGGCAGCAGCGGCAAGTATTCGGCCATGAATTTTTCCTGCTTGGGCGTGCTTAGCCCCACCCAGACGAAATCCGGCTTCAGTTCGGCGATCCGCGCCCGCAGATCCGCGCGTTCGGCGTCGTCGAGCGGGCGGAACGGCGGGCAGTACGTGCCCACGACACGCAGGCCGGGGAAACGGTTTTCGAGCGTGCGTTTGAGGTCGTCCGCGACGCCGGTGTTGCCGCCGTAGAAGAAATGCGTGAACCCCGCCGCAATCGAGTGCTCGCAGAGGTTGAGCATCAGGTCCGGCCCGTAGACGCGGTCCATCTCGCGGTGGCCGTTGGCCTTGCCCATCCAGACCATCGGCATGCCGTCGGGCGTGCAGAGCAGCGCGCGGTTGAGGATGGCTTTGAAGGCCGGGTCGTCCTGCGCCTCGGTGACGCCGTGCACGCCGGTCACGGCGACGTAGCCGCGTTGTTTGCGCCGGACGGCGTCAAAGAGGATCTCGCGGGCGCGGGTCTGGTTGAGGATGCTCAGGCCGACGCCGAGGACGTTGACGCGGGGATGTGGGGCGGGCATGGGAAGGCGGAAGGCCGGAATGCAGAAGTGTGGAAGGCAAATTATACCACCGCGTATGACCGCTCATACAGCGTCAATAGCTTAAAATCAGGTCAAGGCATCAAAATTTTTGTCATCCTGAGCGGAGCGAGGCACGAGCGCAGCAGAAGGACCTTCCACCGTCACTTCCTCTGCACAGCCAACCTATCAGAGGCGTGTCTAGAGGTCGCCTACTTTGGACTCCGCATGGGAAGGTCCTTCGGCTCGTTACACTCGCTCAGGATGACAGACTTCTTTGATACGAGCCCGCATCGAACATCCAGCATCCAGCATCCTACTTCACCAGCACCGCCAGCGGAAAGTCCGCCAGCGCGTCGGCCAAGCGCAACACTCCGTCCTCCACGGCGATCTCGCGGCCCGTGAAAAGTTCGCGCCACGGCTTGCCGCCGTCACCGCCGTCCAGCGCCACCGCCGTCTGGTCCCAGCACGCGCCCACCGGCGGACAGTTGCCCAACTTCGACACCAGCCGCGGCACGATCACCACCACTGCCTGGTCCTCGTGCTCGCGCACGAAGGCCACCACGTTGTCGGCGTACTTGCCCGACACTTTCAGCGGACGGTAGCCGCCCTCGCGGAACAATTCCGCGTTGGCCTTGCGGTGTTGCAGGATCGCGTGGATCACGAACAGTTTCACGCGCCCGTCCGGCCAATGGGCGAGCAAATCCTGCGGTTTCGCGCCTTCGATGGCCTTCAGCCCTGCGGCGCGATGCTCGTAATCGACCGGGCGGCGGTTGTCGGGATCGACCAACGAGAAATCCCACGTCTCGTTGCCCTGGTAGATGTCCGGCACGCCGGGCACCGTCAACTTGAGCGTCGTCTGGACGAGCGAGTTGAGCGCGCCGAGTTGCGCCGTGCGCTCGGCCAGCGGTTCGAACGACTTGAGAAACGCGTTGCCCGGTTCGCGCGTGAGAATCGCCGTGATGAAATCGCGCACGCCCTTGTCCCACGCCTCGTTGGGCTGAATCCACGAACTGTTGACCTTGGCCTCTTTGATGGCCTTGGTCATGTACTCCTGAATGCGGCCCACGTACTCGGCGTGCTCGTCGTCGCTGAGTGCCGCGAACTGCGATTTTGTGGACGGCGCGTCGTCGGTCGGCTCGGGGTCCTTGCCCCGCGCGCCCACGGGCCACGTCCCGAGCAGGATCTGGCACAACAGATATTCCTCGTTCGGATCGGGCGACTGGGTTCCCTCGCCTTCGATAGTGGTCTTGTGCGCGGCGTTGGCCTCACGCCAGAGCGGCAGCGACGCCTGCCACTTGTCGGGCAGTTCCGACAGCGCGACGACCCGCGCGCGGGTGTCCTCGCTGCGCTTGGTGTCGTGCGTGGACGAGGCCAGCATCGTGTGCGGCCAGCGGCGCGCGTTGTGCGTGTTCGTCGCGTGAAACTCCGCCGGGCTGATGCCGAAGCGGCCCGGCTCGCCACCAACCTCGTTGAGCGCCGACAACCGGTTGTAGATGTAGAACGCCGTGTCCTCCAAGCCCTTGGCCATGATGGGGCCGGTGGTCTGCTGGAACTTCATCACGAAGTGCTCATGCTCGAACACGCCCGCCGGGTCGTTCTCCGGCGTCACGCCCGCCGGGAAGCGGCACAGCAGGATGTCGCGCAGGAAATCGTAGATGGAGCTTTCCACGCCCGCATTGCGGCGCTTGGCCAGCGCGACGGCGCGGTTGACCACGGCCCGGTCCTCGGCGCTCGGCTGGTGGCCGTGCTCGACGTAGGTGCGGTAGACCGGGAAGCAGGCGATCACCTCGCGCACGGCGCTCGTCAGCGCGTTGAGCGTGAAGTCGCGCGAGAGGCGGTTGTGCTCGCTGAGCTTGTCCAGGAGCGAGCCGAGGACGTTCACATCGTTGGCCAGCGAGAGGCGCATCGTCAGACGCTTCTTTTCGTAGATCAGCGTCGGGAAATGGACGAAGCGCCCGATAAACTTTTGGTACGTTTCGGAGAACGCCGCCTCGCTCGAATCGTCCACGAGCAGTTGTGTGACGTGGGTCGTGAAGTCGTAGCCCGTGGTGCCGTGGATGGGCCAGTCCTCGCGCAGTTCCTCGGAGCCGGAGAGAATTTTCTCGGCGAGCAGGTACAGGCCGAGCTTGTCGTCGGGCAGGGTCTGGCCGGTCACGCGAGCGTAGCCCTCCTGCAAACGCACGAAATACTCGCGCGGGTTGTAGAGGCCGTCCGGGTGGTCGATGCGCAGGCCCGTGATTTTTTCGTCGGCGATAAGCTGCCAGAGGAAGTTGTGGACGGCGTCGAAGACCTCGGGCAACTCCACGCGGATGGCCGCGAGCTGGTTGATGTCGAAGAAGCGGCGGTAGTTGATTTCCTCCGCCGCAACGCGCCAGTAGCTCAGGCGGTAGGCCTGGTTTTCGACGAGGTTGTCGAGCCGGTCGAACGAGCGCGGCTGGCTCGGCTGGCCGTGGAAAACCTCGACGGCGTGGTTGATGGCCGTCAGAACCTCGGGATAATCGGTGCAGAGTTTTTCGAGCCGCGCCTTGGCGACCTCTTTCTCCCGGGCGCGCTCGCCGCTGCGCTGGCGGTCGGTCTCGGTGCGCCGGGGCATGTGGTCGAACTGCGTCATGATGCTTTGCAGTTCGGACATGGCGTAAAGCGGATCGTTCTCGCCCGCCGTGCTGACGAGGTGGCCGATGCCGGGCGTGCTGCCCTCGGGGAAGCCGCTCTTCAGTTCCTCCAGCGCCACTGCGAGCACGAGGTTGTACGTGCGCGGGTTGATGGGCAGGCGCGTCTCGTAGTAGAAGAGGTAGAACGTCCCGGACTCGAAGCGCAGCTTAAGCTCGCCGTTCTCCAGGACCTTGCCGTATTGCTCGCCGAGGATGGGCAGGAGGACGCGGTTTTCGAGGCCGCTTTTTAGCGGGTGCCAATCAATGTCGAAGCACGGCGCGGCGAGGCTGCTCGGGCCGTTTTCGAGCACGTCGGTCCACCACTGGTTCGTGGGGTCTGCAACGCCCATGTGGTTGGGCACGAAGTCGGTCAGCAGTCCCAGGCCGTGTTTCTTCAACTCCGCGACCAGGGCGTCGAATTCCTCGGGCGTGCCGATCTCAGGGTTGAGGTGGTTGTGATCGACAATGTCGTAGCCGTGCGTGGAACCGGGGCTGGCCTGGAAGAAAGGCGACGTGTAGAGGTCGCTGATGCCGAGCGCGGCGAGGTAGGGGACGATCTCGCGCGCCTGGTTGAAGGTAAAACCCTTGTGCATTTGCACACGGTAGGTGGCGGTGGGGATGCGCGGGGTGGCGGTGGGCATAAAGCAGAGATGCAAAATTTAACGCGGAGACACAGAGAGGCGCAGAGGTCGCGGAGAATTAAGAAAGATTTGACGTTTGGTCAGGCAACGAATTTGACCAAGTTCTTGGACTTGTCTCATACGCCTGCGATGCCTGCGACGCCCGCGACAACTTTCTGTGTTTTTCAGACTTTTGCCCGCAGCACCAACACCTCCGGGCGGTCAAACTTCATTGATCCGTCGGCGGCGTTAAACGCCGTCTTCCCGTCGCCGCCGAAACCCGGCTCGTTGCTCGAAAAAATCAGCTCGAATTTCGGTCCCTCGTCAATGCCCATTTCCCCGCGCCCCTGGAGGTTGCACACCACCATGCACATCTCCCCGGCGTCCGGCTCCGTGTAAACCAGCGCGACCGTGTCGCCGCCCAACGCCACCGCCTCCCAGTCTCCCCGCGCGCGGCGGCGCAGAGCCGGTTCCTCGCGCCGGAGACGGAGAGCTTCTTTGTAGAGGGCGCGCGTTTGAGCGTGGATGCCTTTATCCATTTCATCCCACTGGAGCTTGGACGCCTGGAACGTGGACGCCGCCTGAGGATCGGGGACGACCTTCGCGCCACTCTTGTCGCCGAACGCCGTGAAACCCGCGAACTCTTTGCGGCGGCCTTCCGTGACCAGTCGCCCCAACTCCTCGTTGTGATCCGTGAAGTACAAAAACGGCGTCGAGGCCGCCCACTCCTGCCCCTGGAAGATCAGTGGAGTATAAGGCACCAGACAGAGCAGCGCGCTCGCCGCCCGATAGGCCTCGCGGCTGCACGACACGCTCAGGCGCTCGCCGAAGGCGCGGTTGCCAACCTGGTCGTGGTTGCTGATGCAATAGCAGAACGCGTGCTGCGGCAGGTGCGCACAGGGCGTCCCGCGCGCCTTGCCGTGATGCGCGGAACGTTGCCCACGAAAGTACCAACCGTTGGCCAGCGTCTCGGCCAGTTCCTGCGGCTCCCCGGCGTAGCTAGCCAGGTAGGACTCGCGCTCGCCGGTCAGCGCGACGCGCACCGTGTGGTGAAAATCGTCCGCCCAGAGGCCGTCCAGGCCCGTGCCGCCCGCCGTCTCCGGCTCGGCCAGGAAGGCGGCGTTGCGGTCGTCCTCGGCAAAGACGAAGCCGCCGCGCTGGTGCACCGCGTGGGCGATGTCCGCGAGCATGTGGCGCTCGGTGTCGTCCACGATGGCGTGGACGGCGTCGAGGCGGAAGCCGTCGAAGTGGAACTCGTCCATCCAATAGATCACGTTGCCCAGGAAATACTCGCGCACGGGGCCGTTGAGCTTGCTGTCGAAGTTGATGGCGTCACCCCAGGGGGTTTTGTGCGCGGGGTTGAAGTAATTTTTCGTGTACGCGCCAAGGTACGCACCGTCGGGGCCGAGGTGGTTGTAGACAGCGTCGAGAATGACGGCCAAGCCCCGCGCGTGGGCGGCGTCCACGAGGGCGCGCAGGTCGTCCGGCTCGCCGTAGGCGCGCGAGGGCGCGTAGAGGAACACGCCGTCGTAACCCCAGTTCCAGCGTCCGGGGAAATCCGCCAGCGGCATGAGTTCGATGGCCGTGACGCCGAGGTCCTTGAGCGTGTCGAGCTTCTTGATGGCGTCGCAGAACGTGCCGCCCGGCGTGAACGTGCCGACGTGGAGTTCGTAGATGACGAGGTCGGCGAGCTTGACCGGGTGGCGCTGGCGGTCGTGCAGCCAGGTGAAAGCGTTCTGCGCGCAGACCTGCGAGGGGCCGTGGACGCCCTGCGGCTGGAAGCGCGAGGCGGGGTCGGGAAAGGTGCGGCCCGCGTCGCCGTCGAGGCGGAACTTGTAGAGGTCGCCCGTTTGGCCCATCGGGTCGTCGGCGTGGAAAAAGCCGTCGGGCGTGCGGGTGAGCGTGAGCGTGCGGAGGGTTGCGCCGTCCGGGGCGAAGACCACCGTTTCGGCGGCCTGGATTTCGGGTGCCCAGACGCGGTAATGCACGCCCTTGCCGGGCAGGACGGTGGCACCAGGACGGGGAACGGGAACGCTCATTATGGTGTACTAAAACGATGAAAACGAGATGATGGGCCAAGCCGGATGCGTCGGCAAGCGCCATGGGTTGCAGGAGGTGGATGGCGACCTCCGGGCGCCATGGGTTTTACTGCGGCGCAGCCGCCCAAGTAGATGGACGCTTCATCCAAATAGACAGGCAACTTCGCTGCAATGAATTGCCATGGCGCCCGGAGGTCGCCATCCACCCTCCCTACCGGTGGTGAATCGTCACATGGCTTTCCTCGCCCACCGCGAAACGCAGCACGCACAGCGAACGCTCCGCCAGCTTGATGGGTTGCCCCGCTTGATGCTGCCGCGGCGGCTCCACGAAACCGAGTTCATCCACCGTGTCCACGATCAGGTCCCAGTGCACATCCGCCCGGCCTGGCAGCACGAAATCCTGCGGGTCGTGGTTGGCGTTGAAGAGGATCAAAAACGTGTCGTCCACGATGGGCTCGCCCTGCTCGTCGCGTACGTCCATCGTCTTGCCGCTGAGCAGCATCCCGAGGCACTTCACGAACCCGGAGTTCCACTCGTCGTCGTTCATCTCCGTGCCGCCCGGGTTGAACCACATGATGTCCTTCACGTCGCTGCCGCGGATCTTGCGGCCCTGAAAGAACTTCGGACGCCGGAACACCGGATGGTCGGCGCGCAGCTTGATGAGCTTTTGCGTGTACGAAAGCAGTTGTTGCTTGGGTTCGTCCCGGTCCCAGCCAAGCCACGAAATCTCGTCGTCCTGACAGTAGGCGTTGTTGTTGCCGTACTGCGTGCGGCCGTATTCGTCGCCGCCCAGGAGCATTGGCACGCCCTGGCTCAAGAGTAACGTAGCGAGGAAGTTGCGACGCTGGCGGTGGCGCAGCTTGATGATGGCCTCGTCGTCCGTGTCACCCTCCGCGCCGCAGTTCCACGAGTTATTGTTGCTCTCGCCATCGTTGTTGTTCTCGCCGTTGGCCTCGTTGTGCTTGTCGCCGTAGCTGACGAGGTCGTTGAGCGAAAAGCCGTCGTGAGCCGTGATGAAATTGATCGACGCGTAGGGCCGCTTGCCGTTGGTCTGGTACAGGTCCGACGAGCCGCTGATGCGTTGCGCCAATTCGCTGACCTGCGATTCGTCGCCCTTCCAATACTTACGCACGGTGTCGCGGTAGCGTCCGTTCCATTCCGTCCAGAGCACCGGGAAGTTGCCAACCAAGTAGCCGCCCATGCCGATGTCCCACGGCTCGGCGATCAGCTTGACCTGCGAGAGTACCGGGTCCTGGTGCATGATCGCCAGGAACGACGAGGACTTGTTGATATCGCTCTCGCCACGCACCAGCGTCGCCGCCAGATCAAAGCGGAAGCCGTCCACATGGCATTCCGTGACCCAGTAGCGCAGTGAATCGACGATCATGCGCAGAACCGTCGGGTGCAGCACGTTGAGCGAGTTGCCGCAACCCGTGAAGTCCATGTAATGCTGCTTGCTGTCGGGCATCAGCCAGTAGTACGTCGGGTTGTCGATGCCCTTGAAGCTGAGCGTCGGCCCGAGGTGGTTACCCTCGGCGGTGTGGTTGTAAACCACGTCCAGGATCACCTCGATGCCCGCCGCGTGGAGGTTTTTGACCATCTGCTTGAACTCGGTCACGACCTCGGGGCCGGGCTTGGCGGCGGCGTAGCTGTGGTGCGGCGCGAAGAAGCTGATCGTGTTGTAACCCCAGTAATTCTTGAGGTTTTTCTCGACGAGGTGTTGATCCTCGACGTGCTGATGGATGGGCAGCAGTTCGACCGCCGTGATGCCGAGGTCCTTGAGGTACTTGATGGACGCCTCGCTGCCCAGACCCGCGTAGGTGCCGCGCAATTCGGCGGGCACATCGGGGTTGAGCTGGCTGAAGCCCTTGACGTGGACTTCGTAGATGACGGAGCGATGCAGCGGCGTGCCGGGCAGCTTGTCGTTACCCCAGTCGAAGGCGGGATCGACGACGATGCTCTTGGGCATCCCCCAAGCGTCGTCGCGGTAGTCGCGCTGTTTGTCCTCGTCGCCGCCCATCTGGTAGGCGTACATCTCGGTGCCCCATTCCACGTCGCCGCTGATGGCCTTGGAATAGGGGTCGAGCAGTAGCTTGGAGGCGTTGAAACGCAGGCCGCGCTCGGGCGCGTAGGGGCCGTAAACACGGAAGCCGTAGTGCTGGCCGGGGCGGATGTCGGGCAGGTAGGCGTGCCAGACCTGGTCGGTGTATTCGGTCAGGCGGACGCGGACGCTCTCGCTCTCGGCATCGGGGCCGTCGAAGAGGCAAACGTCGACGCCGGTGGCGTTTTCGCTGAAGACGGCAAAATTGACGCCGTGGCCGGTCCACGTCGCGCCGAGGGGATAAGGAACTCCTGGCCAGACTTTGATTGACATATGGGAGGCTAAAATACGCGCCGGGAGCCGGTTTTGGATTCGTGATATTCTGACGGTTCCGCGTCGCGCTGTTGCTTCGCACCGCAGGGCGGAAGCGGCGGTGTGGAGCGGGCAGAAATTTCCACACTCCACGCTTCCCGCCGAGCGCGGTGGCTGCCTGGATTGCATCCCTGCCTGGACGGCGCGGGTGGAGGGCGACCGCGCAACGGACACGAACTCAGAGCACGCTCGCTTCCGCCTTGGCGGCGCGCGTGGCCTCGCTGCGGTCCTCGTCAATCTCCCGCAAGATCGCCTCGTTCTCCAAGCGGCGGCGGATCACCAGGAACACGCAGATCACCAACAAGACGACAAGCACCTTCAGCGGCGTAACGTGCCACCACGTCGCGGGCCAAGGCATGAGCACCGTGATCATCGGCGAGGGCGCGGCAAGGCGTCCGGCATGGTCCACGGCCACGACGCGCAGCATCTGAAAACCTTCCTGCGGCACGCGGCGCAGGTGGGCCGTCACGAGGTCGCGCTTCACGGTGATGTCCGTCTGCGGATAGGGCCGCCAGTCGATGCGCAGCTTGTCGTCGTCGTCCGTGGACAAATAGCGCAGTTCCACGCGGTAGCTAACGGGTTTGGGCACGGGCGGACGCCAGGAGAGATCGACCGTGTCGCCATTGACGTTGTGCACGTCCACGCGGTCCACGCTGGCCTCGTTGAGCAGCACGGAAGTCGCGTCGCCGTTGGCCAGCCCGAGGTCGCCGCTGTTACCTACCGGGCCGGGCGAAACACCAATGCCACCCGGGCGCGTCGTGGCAGGGTCCGCCGGACGGGCCGCCGAGGAGGCACCCCCCGCAGCCAACGCCGGAGCCGCCGAGATTGCGCCGGGCGGCGGCGCGCCGGAACCGGCGGCAGCCGTGCCCGCGCCGTTCCGCACCAGCGC
>CAXTBX010000141.1:0-9830 GCA_964242205.1 uncultured Chthoniobacterales bacterium | reverse complement strand
CGATGGTCTATGAGATCGCGCCGGAGATGAAGATCAAGGTCTTCGAGGAAACCGGCGACGTGGACTTCGGCTACGAGATTCCCGGCGTGGCGCGCTACCGGGCGAACTTTCTCAACCAGAAATACGGCATCGCGGCAGTGTTCCGGCTCATTCCGAGCAAGGTCCTGACGTGCGACGACCTCGGACTGCCGCCCGTGCTCAAGCGATTCCCGCTGCTGAAAAAGGGCTTGGTGCTCGTCACCGGGCCGACCGGCTCGGGCAAATCGACCACGCTGGCCGCGATGATCGACTACGCCAACCTGCACCGGCAGGATCACATCATCACGGTCGAGGACCCCATCGAATTCGTCCACAAGAGCCAGCAGTCATTGGTCAACCACCGCGAGGTAGGCGTGCACACGAAGTCCTTCTCCGCCGCGCTCAAGGGCGCGTTGCGTGAGGACCCGGACATCATTCTGGTCGGTGAAATGCGTGACTTGGAGACCATCGAACTTGCATTAACTGCCGCCGCCACGGGCCACCTCGTGTTCGGCACGCTGCACACCTCCAGCGCCGCCAAAACGGTGGACCGCGTCATCGACGTGTTCCCGACCTCGCAGCAGAACCAGGTGCGCGCGACGCTGGCCGAATCGCTCAAGGGTGTGGTGGCGCAGAACCTTTTCCGGCGCATCGACAAGCCGGGCCGTGTCGCCGCGCTTGAAATCCTGGTGTTCGACAGCGCCATCGCCAACCTCGTGCGCGAGGGCAAGACCCACCAGATTCCGGGCATGATCCAAGTCGGCAAGAAGAAGGGCAACCAGCCGCTCGACGACGCCATCATGGACCACCTGCGCAGCCTGCGAATTTCGCCCGAAGAAGCTTACGAAAAAGCGAACGACAAGAAAAAATTCCGCCCGTTCCTGACCCAGCCGCCGGACGACTTTGAAGATTAAGTCAGAAGTCAGATTGCAGCAGTCAAATCACTTAACGAGTGATTTTATATCTGCCTCTTTCGCCTTCTGAACTTCTGAATTCTGCATTCTGACTTCTGTATTTCCCTTATGCGTAGCGTAGAACTCGACGCCATCCTCGGAGCCATGCTCCAGAGCTACGACGGCATTTCCGACCTGAATTTTTCCGTGGGCCGACCACTCCAGGTCGAAGCCTTCGGACAGCTCAAGCCCATCGCCGTCGATCCGCCCATCGACTCGCTCACGCCCTACCAGACCGAAAACATCGCCCTTAACATCATGGGCAACAGCCGGCGATTGATCTCGCACTTGCTCGAAAGCGGGTCGTGCGATTGCGGCTACCAACTCGGCACGCAGGCGCGGTTTCGCGTGAATATTTTCCGCCAGCAGGGGCGCTTCTCGGTGGTGATGCGCAAGCTCAACTCCGTCATCCCGACCCTGGACAGTCTCAGCCTGCCGCCCATCTTCAGCCAGATCGCACGCGAGAAAACGGGTCTGGTGCTCGTCACCGGGGCGACCGGCTCGGGCAAGACCACGACGCTTGCCGCCGTGCTCAACGAGATCAACCGCACGCAGGCTTACCACATCATCACATTGGAAGACCCAGTGGAATTCGTCCACCCGCACTATCTGAGCACGTTCAACCAACGCGAACTCGGGGCGGATTTTAACACGTACCCCAACGGCTTGCGCGCCGCTTTGCGCCAGGCGCCGAAGGTGATCCTCGTCGGTGAAATGCGCGACCGTGAGACGGTCGAAATCGCCATGACCGCCGCCGAGACGGGCCACCTCGTGCTCAGCACGCTGCACACCATCGATGCCGGGCAATCCATCAACCGCATCCTCGGTTTGTTCGAGCAGGGAGAGGAAAAACTGGTGCGCCAGCGCCTCGCCGACACGTTGCGCTACGTCGTCAGCCAACGGCTCGCGCCTCGGATCAGCGGGGGGCGGCAGCTCATCATGGAAGTGATGGGCAGCAACCTGCGCACCAAAGAAGCCATCGCGTTGGGCGAGGACGAAGGCCGCACGTTCAACGGCATCATTGAGCAGAGCGAACCGTTCGGGTGGTTCTCGTTCGACCAATCCATCGTCAAATCCTACGAGAGCGGCGACCTCGACGAGGAAACGGCGCTGCTCTTCGCCTCGAACAAGGGCAAAATCACGCGCCAGATCGACCTCATCAAAAAAAGCCGCGGCGAGGAGAAAAACCGTGCGAGCGGCCTGCGACTCGACACCGCCGCTTCAAGCCGCTACTGACGCCTCCCCACCCTCCTTTCAGCCATGTCCATGCACCTTTCCCAAACACAGGAGTACGAGACGCGTTTCGACATTTTCGAGCCGGGCGACCTGACCGCCCTGGTCTGCATCGACCAACCCGAATACCAGCAGCACGTTGTCGAGCAACTCAGCAGCATGGATTACAAGATCCACGTCGGGCTGTTCCCGGAAGACATTTCGCTAAAGCTCAAGACCCACGTTTATGATGTGGTGGTCATCGACGAACACTTCAACGGCTGCCACCTGTCAAACAATGGCGTGCTGTACGAGGCCGTAAACATCCCCGGCGTGCAGCGGCGCAACCAGTTTCTCGTGTTGGTGGGCACCAGCGTCATGACCAACGACGAGATGATGGCGTTTATCTTCAGCGTAGATCTCTGTTTTAACGTGAACGACTTGACCAACCTCAAGCCGGTGCTCCGGCGCGGCGTGGCGCGGCAAAAAGAGTTTTTTCACGTTTTTATCGAGCAGGTGCGGGTTGCCGGGCTGACGTAGCGGCGCACCCGCCGGGTTGGCAATCCAGCCCTTGACCTCTCGACAAGCGCCGGTGTAGGCTTTTCCCCTTGCAACGCAATGGGGCATTTCCCCGTTGCCCGCAAAGATGGAAGTTGCTGCGGGGTGGACGTGTCGCCCCGGCCTGATCTTCAACCGGGGCTTGCTGGACACCGTGGACAAATTTTTTGCTGATTACCTCCCAGAATCGTTTTTCGATGAAATGTTCAGCGCGCCTGGCGAGGTGCGGCCCCATTACCGGAAGCTCCTGGAACGCTTTCAGGCGATGGACAAGGGTGAGTTTAACCGTAAACGCACGCTGGCGGACACCTCGTTTCTCAACCAAGGCATCACGTTCACGGTTTACAACGACAGCCAGGGCACGGAGAAAATTTTTCCGTTCGACCTGATCCCGCGCATCATCCCGGCGGAGGAATGGGAATTTCTGGAACGCGGCCTGACGCAGCGCATCCGGGCACTCAACCTGTTCCTGCACGACATCTACCACGAGCAGCGCATCCTCAAGGAGAACGTCATTCCCAAAGATTACGTGCTAAGCGCGGCGCATTTCCGGCCCGAGTTCATGGGCTTCAATGTGCCCAAGGACATTTACATCCACATCTGCGGCACAGACCTGATCCGCGATAATGACGGGCGCTATCTCGTGCTGGAAGACAACGGGCGCTGCCCCTCCGGCGTATCGTACGTCCTGGAAAACCGACAGGCGATGAAGCGTGTGTTTCCGATGCTCTTTGCGCGGCACCCGGTCCGGCCGGTCGATGACTACGCCGAAAATCTGCTTAATGTCCTGCGCTACATCGCGCCTGAGGGCCGGCGTGACCCGAATGTTGTCCTGCTGACGCCCGGCGTGTATAATTCGGCTTATTACGAGCACTCGTATCTGGCGCGTTCGATGGGCATCGAAATCGTCGAGGGCCGCGACCTCGTCGTGCAGGACACGAAGGTGTTCATGAAAACGACCAAGGGCCTGAAGCCCGTGGACGTGATCTACCGACGCATCGACGATGATTTTCTCGATCCACAGGTGTTCCGGCCCGATTCGCTGCTCGGGGTGCCGGGGATCGTCAATGCCTATCGCAAGGGCGGCGTGAGCCTCGCCAACTCTATCGGCACCGGCGTCGCCGACGACAAGGTGATGTATTATTTCGTGCCGCGCATGATCAAGTTCTACCTTGGCGAGGACCCGATTTTGCCGAACGTCGAAACTTACCTTTCGAGCGAGGAGAAGGACCGGCAATACATTCTCGAAAACCTGGACAAATTGGTAGTGAAAGCGGCGAACGAGAGCGGCGGTTACGGCATGCTCATCGGCACGCAGGCCAGCCGCGAGCAGATCGAAAAATTCCGCGAACTGATCATCGCCAACCCGCGCAACTACATCGCACAACCGGTCATCAGCCTGTCGCGCTCCCCGGCTTATTGCGACAACGCGCTGGAGGGCCGCCACATCGATCTGCGGCCATACATTCTTTACGGCGAGAAGATCACGATCATGCCAGGTGGCCTGACGCGCGTGGCGTTGCGCAAGGGCTCGCTGGTGGTCAATTCCTCGCAGGGCGGCGGGAGTAAAGATACCTGGGTGTTGGAGGAGTAGGCAAAGCAGGGTATATTCAGATGGTTATGATCGACGACATCAAGCTGCGCTTGGAGGAAAGCGTTTTCGAGCCATTCACGATTGTGACCAGTAGCGGCGCGCGCTATCACGTCGCTAGCCGGGATCACATCGGATTTGGTCCGAACAAGTCTCGCGTGGTGGTGTGGTTCGACAATGACACCAGCGTCTTAATCTCTGGTTTGCACATGACGGCCATCGAGGAAGTTGAGCCGACGTTGCGCCCTAACCAATCCAAGTCTACCGCTTCCTAGTTTCCCATGCTCAGCCGAGTCGCCGATTCCCTGTTGTGGATGAGCCGCTACATCGAGCGCGCCGAAAACAACGCGCGCATCCTCGATGTGAACCTCCAGCTCATGCTCGATTTCGAGACGCAGTCCGAAACCGACGTGCGGCGGCATTGGGCACCCATCATCAATTCCCTCGAAGAACACGAGCTTTTCCACACCTTCTACGAGCAGGCCGACGGCACCTCGGTCGTGGAGTTCGTCACGTTCGAGGAGAAAAATCCTAATTCGATCTACTCCTGTCTGTCCCGCGCCCGCGAAAACGCGCGCGGCGTGCGCGAACAGATCAGTTCGGAGATGTGGGAACACCTAAACGAGCTTTATCTATTCATCCGCTCCAAAGAGGCGCGCGAACTTTTCCACGCCAGCTCGTACCAGTTCTACAAGCGCATCCTGGAAGGCTCGTTCCAGTTCCTCGGCATCACCGACGCCACGATGACCCACGGCGAGGGCTGGGATTTTTGCCAGTTGGGCAAGTTCATCGAACGCGCCGACCGCACCTCGCGCATCCTTGATGTGAAGTACCACGTCCTCCTGCCCAGCGGCGAGCGCGTCGGCGGCAACGTGGATACCGTGCAGTGGATGGCCGTGCTGCGCTCGTGCTCGGCGCTGGAGGCGTATCGCAAGCTCTACGTTGGCCAGATCGCGCCTTGGAAGGTGGCCGAGTTTTTGATCCTGCACGATTGCTTCCCCCGCGCGCTGCGGCATTGCATTCATCAGGTGGACTACGCGCTCCACCGTATCAGCGGCGTGCCGGAAGACCGTTTTGCCAACGAGGCGGAACGGCTTTGCGGCAAGCTGCGCGGCGACCTGGATTACACGCGCATCAGTGAGGTTTTCCAATATGGCTTGCACCAGTACCTCGACCGCCTGCAACTGCGCGTCTCAGAGATCAGCGTCGCCATCGGCGAGATCTATTGCGAGATCAGCCCCGAGCCGCCGTCACAAGTCCAGTCGCAATCGCAGAGCCAGTCCGGCGGCGGATCGCAGTCGCAATCGCAATCGCAAACCCAGGGAGCGGCGGCGCGGTGAGCTATCGGTGGCGAACACGGGACGAACGTCACGAGATCGTCACGTCCGCCATCTTGCGCCACGCACCCGGCCACCCTACCCCATGGGTAGATGGCCGCGACGCGCTACCGCACCGCTTTCATTTCCGATCTCCACCTGGGCACCCGCGGCTGTAACGCCGACGCCGTGCTCCGCTTCCTGCGCGAAACCGAGTGCGACACGCTCTACCTCGTCGGCGACCTCATCGACGTTTGGAGCTTGCGCCGCAGCCACTTTTGGCCGCAGAGCCACAACGACGTGGTGCAGAAGATTCTCCGCAAAGGCCGCAAGGGCACGCGGATCGTCTACATCCCCGGCAACCACGACGAAATGTTACGCGGTTTCGTCGGCGAGTACGGCAGCTTGAGCATCGCGCGCCACGTGGTCCACGAAACCGCCGATGGCCGGCGCCTGCTTGTCATCCACGGCGACGAACTCGACACCGTCATCCAGAACGTGAAGTGGCTCGCATTCGTGGGCGACGTGGGCTACCAGACGCTGCTCAAGCTCAACCAGCCCGTCAATTTCCTGCGCCGGAAACTCGGGCTGGGCGATTGGTCGCTGAGCGCCTACGTCAAGCACAAGGTCAAGAACGCCGTTGCCTTCATTGGGGCGTTCGAGCAGGCGGTGGTCCGTTACGCACGCGATTTCCATGTGCAGGGTGTCCTCTGCGGACACATCCACCAACCGGCGATCCGCGAGATCGACGGGACGACCTACTACAACTGCGGCGATTTCGTGGAGAGTTGCACGGCGCTCGTCGAACACTTTGACGGGCGCATCGAACTCCTGACCGGTTGGCAACTTTCCGCGCACACACCGGCAGCCGAGTCAGACAACACGCTGGAGGAGGAAACGGACTCACTCCCGGAAATGGCTTTGCTCCAGCGTCTCAACGCCGGATGAAACCCAGGTACCAAGTCAGTATTTCGCGTCCCGTGAACAGCCACAGCAACGCGCCCGCCGCGAGGTAAGGCCCGAACGGGATCTTGAGCGACCGGGCCTTGGGTCCCCCTGCCAGCAACCCCACGCCGACCACCGACCCCACCAGCGAACCGGCGGCAATCGTGAAGAACACCGCCGGCCAGCCCAGGAACGCGCCGATGCACGCGATGAACTTTACGTCGCCCAGGCCCATTGCCTCGCGCGGAAAAACAAACTCGCTCAACCGGCCCGAGAACGTGTCCAGCTTTTCCAGCGCGTAGGATTTATCGCCCACGATCACGCGGTTGTAGTAGCAATGCAGTGCGACGTTTTCGTGCTGATGCCCGGCCAGGGTGAGCCGGTCGCATTGCAGTACCAACTGGTCCTTATCCCGGTTGAAGAATTCGCTCCACAGGTCGGTTTCCTCGCCGATGACGAGGTCGGCGTCGTCGCCGTGGCGGGTCCAGGTAAAATCCACCGGTTCCGGCAGCACGACGCGCTTTTTCCCAAACGCCAGTTTGCCCGCCTCCACGACGGCCCGCAGCGTGACGTAGCCGACCGCCGCGCCCGTCAGGGACCACAACAGCCCCGCCGGATGGGACGTTTCCTTCATCAACTGCGGGGCCGCCAAGCTCAGGAGCACCCCGGCCACCGTACCGCCCAGCGTGATCTCGTCGGGGATGATGAAATGATCGAAGTCGATGAACGTCGCCACGATCAGCAGCGACACGAAAATCCAGTACGGCAGCAGCAGCGCCCAGGTCTCGTGAAACCGCCACCAAGTCAGCAAAAACAGCCCCGCCGTCAGCAGTTCCACCAGCGGATAACGCACCGGGATGGGTTGATGGCAGTTCGCGCAACGTCCCCGCAGCGCCAGCCAACTCACGAGCGGCAGGTTATGGTACCACGCGATCTGCGCCTTGCACTGCGGGCAGAACGACCGTTTCGGCTCGTTGACCGAGATGCCCAGCGGCAGCCGGTAGATGCAGACGTTCAGGAACGACCCGACCACCGCCCCGAGCACGAAGGACGTGAGGACAAACAGCACCTCGTAATAAATAAACGGAACGCCGGGAGACACGGTGCGTCGAATGAATTTCGCTGGTCAGCGCAGTTTCGCCTTCTTGGCCTCGCAATCGTCCTTGAGCCGCTGGACCTCGCGCGAGAGTTGCAGGCGGATGTTCTCCACCTCCATCAGGTCGCCCTCGGCCCGCGCCTTCGTGATCAGCGATTGGAGAAACACCTCGCGCTCGGCGATCTTGGCCTGGTAGGTCTGGTCGATTTCGGCCAGGGCCGCCTTTTGTTCGGCGGTGAGCTTGGCGACCGGCGACTGCTTGTCCAGCCGCTCCATGGCGAGTTCGTAGGCGGATTTCATGACAAAGAAAGGGGAGGTTGTCCGCAGATTACGCAGATTTACGCAGATTGATAGGGGAACAGAGCAAAGACCGGACCGGTCGCTTCGCTTTTGCCCTCCTCTGCGAAAATCTGCGGACAATCCCTGCTTTCACCGCGTATCGTTTATCCCCATGTCCACCGCTTCCTCGCCCGTCCGCCTCGTCAGCACGGATTTTGACGGCACGCTCGTCGAGCACGGCGTCTCCACTCCCTTTTCGCCGTTGCTCATCGAGATCTTTTCCGTCCTGCGCGAGCGCGGCGTGCGCTGGGTCGTCAACACAGGCCGCAGCCTCGACTCACTGGAAGAAGGCTTGGAGAGTTTTGCCTTTCCCATCCAGCCGGACTACGTCATCACGACCGAGCGCGAGATCTTCCGCCCGGCGAGCGCGCGCGGCTGGGAGGATTTTGGTGACTGGAACACCCGCTGCGCCCGCGCGCACGACGAGCTTTTCGCGGCGGTCGCGCCCGCGCTGCAAACGGTGGTCGCCTTCGTCCGGCGCGAGACGCGCGCCGAACTCCGTTACGGGCGGCGCACCCACGGACGCGGGCTCGCCGACGAACCCGCCGGGATCGTCGCCTGCAACGACGCCGAGATGGACCGCATCGTCGCGCTCCTCGACGGCTTCCGTGCCGACCTGCCGCAGTTCTCCTACCAGCGCAATTCGATCTACCTGAGCTTCTGCCACGCGGACTACGACAAGGGCACCGCCCTGGCCGAACTCGGGCGGCTGCTCGGCGTCGACGCGGCGGGCACGTTCGCCGTGGGCGACCACCAGAATGATCTGCCCATGCTCAACGGCGTCCACGCGCGGCACGTCGCCTGTCCGGCCAACTCCATCGACCAGGTCAAGGCCGCCGTCCGCGCGGCGGGCGGCTACGTCGCGCGCGAGCCGTACAGCGCCGGGGTGATCGAGGCGTTGCGCCACTACTGCGGCGACTTGCCCGGGTCGGCGGGCGCAGGCGAGGCCTGCTCTTTCTTCTCCAGGTCGCCGTTGACGAAGCTGCCCTGAAGCAGCTGTTGGTTGGCCTTGATTTTTTCCTTCTTGGGACCTTGCAGCAGGCCCCAGGTCGGTTTGCCGAGCAGCGTCAACACGCCGCCGTCCTGGTCCGAATCATTTTTCATCACGCAATACACCCGGCTACCGCTCCATTCGCGCACGACCATGTAGTCGTTGATCTTGGCGAACGGCAAGGAGTCCTGCGTGTGGTCTTTGCCATAGTTGTGCTCCAGGAAGCTGACGATGCCCTTGACGTTTCCCTTGCCTTTCACGTCGAGATTGATGGAGTAAAGCCGATCCTTGAAAAAGTTGTACGTGATGCCGGTCAGTTCATAGCGGCCATAGCGTAACTTGTCGGTCGGGCGCTTGAACGTGAGCCAGCGGCCCACGTCTTCGGTTTTGACCAGGCCCTGAAAGGACGAGAGCGGCGCGCCAAGCTGGGCATCGGGCAGGCCGTTGTCGCGGTCGAGGTCGGCCACGGTTCCGGCACCGGGTGCACGCACGGCGAACGCGAGCATCGCCAGCGCGACCAAACCGGCCCGGGCAAGCGTTTGGAGGACCACAGAGAAAGGGAGTGACGGCGGTTGACGGCTCATGGGACGAAGGTTGCGCACATGGATACCCGCTGGCCGTCGCGCTGGCAAGTTCGAGTGCCTTTCGCCGTGGGTCGTCACGATGACGGTTGATTGCCCCCGCGTGTGGTGGATGGTAACGAGCACTCCACTCATTTCATGACAAGCACCCCCACCCGCCCGCTCCCGTTTGTCCGTCGCCGCTGGTTTCTGGCCGCTGCCCTGCTCTGGTCTGGCCCGATGTTCATGCA
>CAXTBX010000140.1:0-9937 GCA_964242205.1 uncultured Chthoniobacterales bacterium | reverse complement strand
ATCTCGCCCTGGCCCTGGTTGAAGATCGGCAGTTCGAGGTCCAGCGTCGGGCCGGTGATCTGCTCGCCCTCGGGTTCGCGCTCGGTGTTCACACCGAGGCTGACGCCCGCCGGGAAGTAGCGCGTGCCGACGCGGGTCGCCAAGGCGCGCTCGGCGGCGGCGAGCGTCGCGCGGGCGGCCTGGAGGTCGAGCCGCTGGGCGACGGCGCGTGTTTCCAACGCCGCCGCGCCGGGTTCGCGCGAGGGGATGGGCGGCAGCGAGCGCTGCGCGGTCCACGCGCCGGCCTGCGCGCCGTCGAGGCCCAGGAGCCGGTTGACGGCCTCGCGGTCGTTGAGCGTCTGCGCGCGGGCCTGCGTCACGTCAATCTTCGACTGCGCCTGGACCGCCTGCTGGTTGACGAGGTCGAGGTCGTTGACGTTGCCCGCGTCGTGCAGGCTGCGGGTGAAATCCACGGCGGCGGCGTCCGTGTCCGCGACGAGTTGCAGGCGGTCGATGAGCTGGCGGCGCGCCTGGTAGGTGTAGAACGCGCGTTGGACCTCGGCGGCGGTCTTGAGCGTCGTGTCGGCTACGCGCAGCTCTACGGCGCGCAGTTGAGCGGCGGCCAGACGCTTGCGCAACGGTAGCAGCAGCGCGTCGAGAAAGTCCTGCGCCACGGCGGCCTCCCAGTCGGCGACGAGGCCCGCGCGGTCGGGGAAGCGTCCGCTGGCGGCGAGCGTCGGGTTTTTGAGCGTTCCGGCGGTGACAAATTCACCGTAAGAGATGCCGATCTCGGCAAACTCCGCCTGAAGCGTGCGGTTGTTGAGCAGCGCGACCTGCACGGCGCGCGACGCGGTCAGCGGGCGCTTGAGCAGGGCGGCCACCGCCGCGTCGGCCTGGGCTTCCTCGGGGCCGCCCCGCCGCCAGACGACGGCGTGCCCACCGGTCAGACGCACTGCCACCGGGTCCCGCACTCCGGTGTCAAACGCGCCCTGCGGGTCGCCGCCCGCGCAGCCCGTCAGCAGGACGACGGCGATGGCAATGGCGGCGACGGCGGTAATGAGACGCATGATGGCAAAGGACGGGCACCCGGATGCCGCGACCGTAAAATACGCGTGGCGGATTGTAAAACCGCCGCGCAGGCAGGTTCAAGCACCGGGCTGCCTCATTGGTACGCCGCCGGGAGATCGCGCGCACATTCCTCCGCCAGCCGCTCGGGCCAGTCGCTGCTGTCGAGGCGCGGGCTGCGCTTCTGGCGAAGCTGCTGGTAGCGCGCGACGAACGCCGCGTTGAAATGGCTGCCCGCCGTGCCCAACGACGGATGTGCCCGCACCGCCCTCGCCTTCGACTGGACGACCGCACGCTGGAAATCTTCCAACGCCCGCACGGTCGACCCGCCCGGGGACGGATTTGCCGCCGCCGATGCCACCGGAGGCGGCACGTCCCTTTGTGGCGCGAACCGCCCGCCCGGGTGCGCCCGATCCCAAGCTACCAGCCCGAGCACGACTGCCACGACCACGAGGCAGAACGTCGTGACCGCCTTCGACGCGAAACGGCTGCCCTCCTCCCACACGGCGGCCTCTTGCTGGTCGCGCTCTTGCATCTCCAGGCCGTGAATGAGAAATTCGGCCTGCTCGCGTCCGAGGACGCGCAGCAGTTCGTCGTCGTGAAACTCGAGCCGCGCCAGCTTGGCCTGTTGGGCGGCGGTAACTTCGGTTTCGTACCGCCCGCGCGGCGGCAGCCGCAGGCCTGCGGGCAGCGGCGTGGCGGCCCTCGCCGGGGTGGCACTCGCGCCTGGCGATTGGTCCGCCGATCCCTTGCCGTGCAGCCAACTCATAAATTCCAGCACGTCGACCAGCAGACGCCGGGACATGGGCAAAGGGGCACGTCAGCGCGTGGGCAGGCGGCCCGCAATATAGGACCCCTGGAACGGAGTTGGCTGTGCCACGGCCCTGCCGCCCGTACCGACGTTGTAGATGACCGTGTTCGACACGTTACTCGACCCGCTCGGATAGTAATATGCCGGATAACCGCCGACAGCGGACGCGGAACCACCATAAGTCGGCCCATTGTAAGAGCCGGAATTAAAGCGGGAGGTGCGGTCGTTCGAGAAATAGCCTGAGCCCGTGCTGTAGCTGGTGGACATGGCCGAGGCGTCGAGCGGCGAATGGTAATAGGTCGGGGGCTCCGGTGTCGGCGTGACGGGCATCTTGACCACCACGGGGACCGCCGCCTGCGTGACCACGCGCGTTTCGACCCGGGGATGCTGATACAAATAAACGCTCAGGAACGCGACAAAGACCAGGAGGAGATTCTTCAGCATGGCAACCGCTCATTCAGCACCAAGGCGGACCCGGAATCAAGCCTTTGTGACCCGGATTTTGCCCAACGTCGCGGGGCAGAAGGACGGGGATGGGGTGATCGACGGGATTCGAACCCGCAACAACCAGAATCACAATCTGGGACTCTACCATTGAGCTACGACCACCATCTAGCCGCCAGCGGCGGAAAATCCGAGATGCAAGAACCAAGCTTCAAGGGAGGTTCAAGCATTGGGTTTCCCGACGCGGAAAGGGACGTATCGTGCCATGCCCCGGCCCGCATTGCAAACGCGAATTATCAGCCCCAGGTCTTGCCGGCGTGGTCGACGATGTTGAGCGTGCGCCCACCGACGTTGATCTGCAACCGCCACTCGCCACGACGCGCGGTGCCCCAGGTGGGACCGGTCAGGTCGAGCGTGGTCACCCCGCCCACGCCGACGTGCGCGTGGCCCCGGCGGCCTCCCTCGTTATATTCGGCCAGTTTCCCCCGCACCGATTCCTGCTGCGCGGCGTCCAGCCGCCCCCAGAGCGGCAGGTCGCGTGTGGTCGGCACCCAGCGGTTCGGGTCCACCGTCGGTTCCGTGGCGGTGGGATTGGCGGCGGCGGCCTCGGCTGCCGCCTCCTCCTTGCGCCGGCCAGCGGCCTTCTGCGCTTCTCGCTGGCTGTCGCGGAACTTGGCCTCCGCCTTTTCCCGGTCGGCGGTGAGTTCGGCGGCGTTGGGCGGCGTGACGCCGAAAGCCGGGTCTTTCCGCCGTTCGGCCATGTCCTTCTTGACCTTGGCAAGCCCGTTGACCACCAGCGCTTTCATCGGCGCGGTGTCCAGCACCTTCTTGTCCTTCGCGTCCTGCACCTTCTTTTGCATGGCGTTCAACAGCGTCCGGTCCGCGTCGTCAGACGTGTTGTAAGCCTGCTCCAACGCCGTCAGCAGCGAGTTGTAGGTCGCCTCCATCTTCTTCGCGGGGTCCTCCGTTTTTTCCGGTTCGATCTTGGGATTGACGACCGGTCCGGTCGGCGCTCCCTGCTTGGCTTCCGGGGTGGTTTCCTCGGCTTCCTTCTCTCCGCCAGCTTGCCCCGACGACACGCCGGAGACGATCCCGTGATGGGTGACCACCGCCTTGAGGTCGGTGTGTTCGGCGAAGAACGCGCTGCCCGCCTTGGCGTCCTTCGGCTTGATCAGCCACGAGAATTTCTTGCCCTCGCCGTCGATGGTCAGTTCCAGGTCCGCGCCCAGCGGCGGAAGAAAAACCTTGCTCAGGCCCTTCAGCCACCACTTCGAGAAAATCTGCTGGGTGAAGAAGTTGGGGTCGCCCGCCTCCTCGACCTTCGTTTTGAAAGTCGAATCCCATCGTTTGGGGTCGGCGGCGGCGTTCGAGATTTTCAGTTTGGTGGGCATGGTGGAAGCCTTGGCGGATTGAAGGTTTAGGTTTGCCCAGACCTTGGCAAATGGCGGGCAAATTGGGAAGAAATTTTTCAGGTTGTACTCAGAAAAACGGGGATGGTGTCAGCCGTTGCCGTCCCGGCCAGAATGAGGTATGTTAAAAGATCATTCCGATGAGCACGCTCCTGGCAGAAACCATCATCCCAAAAGTGCTCGCCGGTGAGCGCATTTCCGGCGCCGAGGCGCTCGAAATTTACCGCCACGCCCGGCCCGCCGACCTCGCCGCGCTTGCCGACGCCCGCCGCAACCAAGCCAAGGCCGCCGCCTACGGTGGCCGGGGCAACGAGGTCGTCACCTACATCATCGACCGCAACATCAATTACACGAACGTCTGCAACGTGTACTGCAAGTTTTGCGCCTTCTACCGCACTGAGCGCGACGCGGATCATTACGTCCTCACCCACGAGGAGATTGACCGCAAACTGGATGAGTTGACGGCGGTCGGCGGCATCCAGATCCTCATGCAGGGCGGCCACCATCCGAAGCTGACCATCGACTGGTACCTGGACCTGCTCAACCACATCAAGACCAAGTATCCGCACATCAACATCCACGCCTTCAGCCCACCGGAGTTCAACCACTTCGCGGAAGTGTTCGGGATGCCCATGCGCGAGGTGATCAGCCGGTTCAAGGAGGCCGGATTGGGGTCGATCCCCGGCGGCGGGGGCGAGATCCTGGTGGACCGCGTGCGCAACCGGATCGCTCCGCTCAAATGCAACAGCGACAAATGGTTGGAAGCGATGGCCATCGCGCACGAACTGGGGCTCAATTCGAGCGCGACGATGATGTTTGGCCACGTCGAAACCGTGGAGGAACGCATCGAGCACCTCCAGCGGTTGCGCGACCAGCAGGACGCCACGAAGGGCTTTTCGGCGTTCATCTGCTGGACGTTCCAACCCGACAATACGAAGCTGAAGGCGACGCCGGTCGGGACGGCGGAGTACCTACGGATGCAAGCCCTCTCGCGCGTCTTTCTCGACAATTTCGAGAATGTGCAGAGCAGTTGGGTCACGCAGGGGCCGAAGATTGGTCAGGTGGCGCTGAAGTACGGCGCGAACGACTTCGGCAGCGTAATGATGGAGGAAAACGTGGTCAGCAAGGCCGGGACGAGTTTCCGGCTCAACAGCGAGGAGATCGAACGGCTGATCCGCGACGCGGGCTACACGCCGGAGAGGCGGAACAATTGGTACGAGTTGGTGTAAATTTTCTCTTTCCGTTCCCGAGTTTCGGCTTAGGAACGCACTGGTTCGGGAATCTCTCGCTCAGTACGGGCGGATGGCGATGAGCCGTCTTGTCAGCCTGAACATGTCTTCCCTGCTCATCCCGTCAGACAATTCGGCTTTTAATCTCAAGCAATTGGTGGGCTGAGCGTTCGAAATGGCAAGGTAGTTCTCGCAACCGGGGCGGCACATGAAATCTCGGGACTGTTCATTTCTGACGTGTCCATCATAGATCAGGCATTGGCCAACGTGTTGAATTTACCAACTGATTCCGCACCATTGCCTCGCTTTTCACGCGCGTACAGTTAACGGATGCGCTTTCTCATCGTTCCGCTTGGACCCAAGGGCCGGGCAGGGCGGTTTTCGTTTGACTGGGCTTTCCAAGACGGCGGCGCGGGTGTAGAAAGACCTCATGAATTCGATCCTCGACGTGCCTGAAATCCGCGCCAGCGTCCACCGTTGGACCGTTGCCGATTACCGCGCCTTGGCCGAGGACAATCCGGCCTTCCGGCATTCGGAACTGATCCGGGGCATCATCGTGGAAAAGGAAATGAAGACGCCTTCGCACAACTCTCTGGTCGACGCCGTGGCGGAGTATTTGAGACACCATGTGCAGGAAAAATTCTGGGTACGGCAGGAGGCTTCGTTGCAGTTGGCTGACTCCGTGCCCGAGCCGGATGTAGCGGTGGTTGCCGGTGCGCGGCGGGATTACCTCGACCGCCATCCGACGACAGCGGCGTTGGTCGTAGAAGTCGCCGTGACCAGCCTCGCCGCCGACCGGGAGAAGGCCACGCTCTACGCCGAGGCGGGCGTGGACGAATACTGGATCATCTTGGCCGAGGCCGGACAGGTGGAGGTGTACCGGCGGCTGGAAGCGGGCGCGTACCGGGAGCGGCACACCTACGGGCACGGCAAGACCATCGAGGCGGTGGGCGTCACGGGCGAACCCGTGGCGGTCGAGGCACTTTTCGTCTGAGTCCCGGAGCCATACGCTCCGAAGTTATACAAATTTGTGTATTTTTTTGACCTTGCCGGAAACTCGAAAAATATGATCCCGCCAAGATCATACTATCGCGGCAAGCTCTGTATTTGCAGCAACTTGGGCTTGATTTTATGGCAAGCCCCGTTTCATCCGGGCCGGGTCTTCCGGCAAGACTTCATGGAGCCGCTGAACCTGACCAGCTACGCCGTCGCCAAGGCCATCGGCTCGACGTTCGCCGCCGTCTCCATGATCGCCAAAGGCCAGCGCAAGGTCAGCCCCGAAATGGCCCTGCGCCTGGCCCGCTACACGGATACGAGCGCCGCCGTCTGGAACTCGCTCCAAGCCAGTTACGATTTGCACGCTGCCCACCGCCGAGCGGGTCAAAGATCAACGCCACCGTCATCCCGCTTTGACCTAAAAGGAAAGAGCTGTCCCTCGTTCCCAGGTTGCACTTGGGAACGCCCTTGTCTGCAAAGTTGTACTTCGCCTGTCCAGCACGCTCTACCCAGAAAAGCAACGACGAAAGAGATCTGAACAAAAAAGACGACCCCATCTGGGGCCATCCTCTGTACGTGCGAAATGCCTTCCGTCTGTCCGTCCGCCGTTCAGGGCGTCGCGGTCGGCGCGGCGGGCTTGCTGGCGTCCGTCGTCGCCGGGGCGGCGTCGGCCTTCTTGCCCTTGGTCGCCTTTTCCTTGGCTGGAGCTTTCTCCTTGGCTGCGGGGGCCTTGGCGGCAGCGGCGGAAGCCTCCACCATCGTCGCGTGCATCACGTAATGCACCGTCACCTTGTCGCCCACCTTCGCGCCCTCGGGCAGCTTGGTGTCGGCGTCCTTGGCAAATTCCCAGATTTCTTTGCCCTTCGTCACAGAGAATCCCGTGTCCGTCACAGCCGCGATAGGGCCCGTGAACTGGTAATCCTTCGGCGCGGCCTGGGCTGAACCGGCGGCGGAAAACAGCAGGCCGCAGACGGCGGCGGTGGCGAAAGCGAGGCGGATTCGATTGATCATGTTGTAATGGAGGTTGTTGAGTTGAACTACAAATCGGTAGACGCTCTCCGTTTCGATTCTATTCAAACGATTGGCCCTACCCGGCTTGCGCCTTTTTTCCTCCGCGCCGCCCTCCGCGCCAAACCGGCGCGTCCCCCGGCCAAAATCGCTTCTTGACGTTTCCGCGCGGATTTTCGATTTTTGGCGCCACTCTGCCGCCGGTCCCCCGCCGCCGAAACCCGCCTTCTATGAAATTTGCTTCTCGTCCGCACGGCCACACCCTCCGCCTGCCGGCCCTCGCGCTCTGCCTCGGCGTCGCCGTCCTGTCGCTCGCGCCCGGGCCCCTGCTGCTGCTCCCCTCCGCCCGTGCCCAGACCGTCGGCACGGCCACCGGCCCCACCGTGCGCGACATCGACATCCAGTACGTGGGCCGCGCCACCATCACCCGCGAACGCATCTTGGCCAACATGCGCACCGCCGTCGGCCAGCCTTTCAGCCAGAACAACGTCGAGGAAGACATCCGCTCGCTCTACGCCACGGGCGATTTTTCCAACGTGCGCGTCTTCGGCGAACCCGTCGCGGGCGGCGTCAAGGTCATCGTCATCGTCGCCACCAAGGCCAGCGTCAAAAACATCGTCTTCGAGGGCAATACGCGCATCAAGCCGGGCCGCCTCCAGCGCCAGCTCACCCTCAAGAAAGGTGCCACGCTCGACGAGGAAATGGTCGAACAGGACCGCCAGAAGCTGCTCGATTACTACCACGACAAAGGTTTCAACGACGTGGCCATCAAGAGCAACATCGCGCTCGACGAAAGCGCCAACACGGGCGTGATCACCTTCACCATCACGGAGGGCGGCCCGAGCAGCCTCGACCACGTCATCTTCGAAGGCAACAAGGCCATCCCCTCGCGTGTGCTGCGCCCGACCATGAAGGGCACCCGCGGCAAGACGTTTTACTCGTTCATCGACAAGACGGGCCGGCTCGACCAGGTCAAGCTTCAGGAAGATCTCAACAGCGTCCGCGAACTCTACCAGGACAAGGGTTACATCGACATGGAGATCGTCGAGACGCGCACCGACCGCCTGAAAAACGGCGACGTGAACCTGATCATCGTCGTGCGGGAAGGTCCGCAGTACCACGTCAGCACGCTGGGCTTTGAAGGCACGCAGATCTTCACCGACGCGGAGATCCGCCGCTTCCTCAAAATGAAGGAGGGCGCGGTGTACTCGCCCAAGGCGCTCAAGGACGACGTGAAGACCGTCCGCGACTACTACGGCTCGCGCGGCTACGTCGACGCCAGCGTCCAGCCCGAGGGCAGCCCGAGCGGACCGGCGGCGGTCGCGCTGAAGTACAAGATCAGCGAGGGTGGGCAGAGCTTCGTCGAGCACATCAACATCGCGGGCAACACCCAGACCAAGGACAAGGTCATCCGCCGGGAAATCCCGCTCGTGCCGGGCGACGTTTACAACACGGTGCTCGTGGAGGCCGCCAAGAAGCGTCTGGAAAACCTCGGCTACTTCGAGAAGGTCGAAACCAACGACACCCAGACCGTCGTGGCCGACCGCAAGGACCTGGACGTGATCGTGCAGGAAAAGCGCACCGGGTCGTTGAGCTTCGGCGCGGGTTTCTCGTCCATCGACAGCCTGGTGGGCCAGGTCGAACTGACGCAGAGTAATTTCGACATCACCAACCTCCACGGCTTCACGGGCGGCGGCCAGCGCTTCCGCGCGCTGATCCAGTACGGCCTCGTGCGCAAGGACTTCGTGGTGTCGCTGACCGAGCCCTACTTCCTGGACACGCGGACCTCCGTGGGCGGCGAGGCGTTCTACCACGACACCGACTACATCTCCAACGACTACAACCAGCAGAACCTCGGCTTCGACCTGAACGTGCGCCGGGGGCTGACGCGCTTCACCGCCGCCAGCCTGGAGTACCGCGTCGAGACGGTGAACATCTCCAACGTGGTCGGCAGTTCGACCATCCTCCAGCAGGAGGTCGGCACGCGCACGCGCAGCGGCCTGCGCGGCGGCTACAGCTACGACTCGCGCGACAGCACGTTCCTGACGCGCCGGGGCACGCGCGTGGATTTCTCGCCCTACGTGACGGGCAGCTTCCTGGGCGGCTCGACGACGATCTACGGTTTCGACCTGACCGGCGCGCAGTATTTCTCGCTGCCGGGCGACACGATCCTGCTCTTTAACGGCGAGGTGGCCACGGTGGACACCTACGCGGGCGGCGATCGCGTGCCGGTGTACGACCGCCTCTACCTCGGCGGGCCGAGCAGCCTGCGCGGGTTCGGCTTCCGCAAAGTGGGGCCGCTGGACTACCGGGGCAACCCGGCGGGCGGGCGCTCGCTGGTGCGCTTCACGGCGGAGTACACCTACCCGATCATCAAGAAAGTGCGCGGCGCTTTCTTCTACGACGGCGGCTTCGTCAACCAGGACTCGTGGGACTTCGCGGCAAAGTCCTACCATTCGCGGCGCGACTACAAGTTCGACCCGAACCGGTTGGACAACGATCCGAAGACCCCGCGGCCCAACCCGACGGGCGACGACCTGAAATACGTGGAATTCGGTGGCGGGTTCAACATGGACGTGGGCATCGGCGTGCGCCTGGACTTGCCAATCGGCCCGATCCGGCTTGATTACGGCTACCCGCTGCTTTCCAACGAGTACAACACGCGCAACAGCGGCAAATTTAATTTCAACGTTGGCTACCAATTTTGAACGAACCCCTTACCGTGCGGTCAATACCGCACTCTTTTAGCATTATGAAAACATCCACCCTCCTCTCCAGTCTGCTCGCCGTCGGCCTTTGCTTTGCCGGTGCCACCGCCGCCAATGCCCAGGTCAAAGTGGGCATCGTGGACATGAACAAGGTCTTCAGCGGTTACTACAAGACCAAGGAAGCCGAAAACAAGATCAACGACGCGCGCGAGGGGGCCAAGAAGGAGCTCGATGAGCGCATGGAGAGCCACAAGACGATGCTCGACGAGATCAACACGCTCAACAAAG
>CAXTBX010000139.1:0-10014 GCA_964242205.1 uncultured Chthoniobacterales bacterium | reverse complement strand
TCGCGCCCTCCGCATGTCTTAACGTGCTTTATAATCCGTTTTCTACGTCGTCCCCAGGAACAGCAGCGCCAAGCCCGGCAAGTCAGAGACCTCCGGCAGAGCCGGAGGCTTGCAGAGGTGAGCCGCTCAAAGCGGCTTTTGTTGGTTGGGTTAGTTAGTGGATTCTAGCGTTTACCGGTTAGTCGCGCTTGGAAACTCCAGTTGGTCGAGTCGTTGATCTTCGGCTTCTTGGGCTTGGATGTAGCGGCGTATTCTCTCCGTGTCCCGCCCCACTGTATCCACGAGGTATCCCCTCGCCCAGAGATGTTGCCCGGCGTAGTTGCGGTCCTTTTTGAGAACGTGCCGCGCCACATGGATGGCGCGCTTGCCTTTGAGGTAACCCACGACGCTGGACACCGCCAGTTTCGGTGGGATGCTCAGCAGCATGTGGACGTGGTCGGGCATGATATGCCCCTCCTCGACCCGGCAGCCCTTCTGTTCTGCCAGACGCCGGAACACGGCTCCGAGTTCCCGGCGCACGACGCCAAAGAGCGTTCGTCGCCGGTATTTGGGGATGAAGACGATGTGGTATTTGCAGTTCCATTTGGTATGAGAAAGACTTTCGTAGTCATCCATGGGTTCTCCGTGTGGTTGTAGGCTTTGGACGGCTCACAACCCACACCCCATGGGGGACTACACGAAAAGTCAAACTTCGAGAGCCTCTCCGGCAGAGCCGGGGGATCTCCTATTGGATTATTAGACCGCACACGACACCGCGGCCAGAAGCAGGGCCGCGAATTGAAACTTTGAAGATTCGTTGTTAGATTTCGCAGGCTGCCACCACTTCGATCTCCTGGAGTCAAGCAACTTGGGGGGCTTGACTGCCGGATTGCCCGACTTCACCGCAGATATCCGAGAGCATCGGCACTCGCCCCCTAGATTGCTACCTGCACGCTTCCCCGCCTCCACGATTGAGAAGGGTGCCGCTGCTCTTCATGAACAAATTTGCCACCGCTTGCCTTGCCACCGTTTTCCTTTCCCTCTTCAGTTCAGGTCTTCTGGCTTCGACCATCGAGAAAGGAACTTTGCAATCTCCCGGCACCACCAACCTCAAGCCGAACGAGTACTTCTGGAACCCGGATGCTTCTCCGAGCGGCCCGGTGGGTATCATCGTGGACCTGACCCACCAGATGCTTTACGTCTACCGCGACGGCGAGCTCATCGGCAAGACGGCGGTCAGCACAGGCATCCAGAGCCACCCGACGGCTCCCGGCACGTACACCATCGAAACGAAAACGAGACCTTCCACTCCGAGAAGTATCACGAAGCGTCCATGCCCTTCATGGAACGGCTGACCTGGGATGGCATGGCCATCCACGGCGGCAACAATCCGGGCAAGCCCTCCTCGCACGGTTGCATCCACGTGCCGCTCGACTTCGCCGAGAAGCTCTACGCCACCACGCAAAAGGGCGATACGGTGCTCATCAGCGACCTCAAGGAGGCCCCCGGCGACACCGTTACCCCCGGTCTTATGTCCCAGCAAACCCCGGAACCCGCCCGAACGGGAAGAGCAAGGTCGATACGCCCCGGGGTGGCCCGGCTCCCACCAACGTTTCTCCCGACGCCACCCCGATCCCGACGCCCGCCCCGGCTCCTGCGTCTTCTGCCGACGCCTCGCCTGCGGCGGACCATTGAGGTGGAACGGAGCCGATGTCCACGCAAATCCGAGGACTCGACAGCGGCGCAGCTTTCGGCTCACCCCGTTGCGTCTCGGGACGGAACACCGGATCAACCCGTGCATTAATGGATGGCCGCGCGGCCATCGCCTTCTATGCTGCAACGGATTACTTGATGCCACTGACAAGATGCGTTAGCAAAGCAACCATCTCACTCAGAGGCAGGCAATGATCGGACTCCTCCAACCGCAAGGCACTCGTTGGCATTTCGGATGCTACGGCGTCCCCAGGATCTTGAACGACGGCGATCCCCTCACTTTCTTTGATGGCACGTAATTCCAAGGCCCCGTCAGATTGGTAAACGCTCAGCACGACGCCGGTAACACGCGGCCCATGATGCAGTGCCGCCGAGCGAAACAGAGGATCGATGGCGGGTCGGCTCCAATTTTCTCTGGGACCAAGCACCACCCGCATCACGCTCGCTTCGAGGAGCAGGTGCCGGTCAGGAGGCGCGCTGTAAATCTGTCCTCGCTCGAAGGCTTGGCCATCCTGAGGGTAAGAAGCTGGGAGAGGCCCTGCACGGCTGAGGATCTCCGCCATCAACCCCGGCCCATGCGCACTGGTGTGGAAAACGACAAAGAGGGTGGCGGCCACTTCTTTCGGGAGGCCAGCGCCGAGGGTGGAGAGGGCTTCGACGCCACTTGCCGATGCTCCGATGGTGATCAGGTCATGCCCCATCGGCTGTTCTTTGGAGCGGTGGAACCGCCCGGCCAGTCCAGGCAGGAACGGCCGCGCTCTAAGTTGACGTTACTTCACGTGGCCGCCCACGAGCTTGGTCATCTCGAACATGGTCACCTGCGCCTTGCCGTCGAACACCGCCTTGAGCTTATCGTCGGCGTTGATCTGCGTCTTCTTGGCCGGGTCCTGAAGTTTGTGCGCCCGGATGTACTCCCACAGCTTCTTGGTCAACTCGGTACGAGGCAGGGGAGTGGAACCGACCACGGCGGCGAGAGCTTGGTCGGGCTGCACGGGCTTGGCGAAGCCCGCGTTAGGTTTTTTCGCCGTGGAAGATTGCTTGTCAGAGGAGGAAGATGCTTTGGCCATGTGAGATTGCCCGAGTAGAACGACAGCCAAGGCGATTGGCAAGCATCGAAGCAACCAGTGCAACGTCACCGCGTCAGGCCCAATGCACCGTCTCCTCTCTTCAGGGTAAGGGGAAAGCTGGCGCGGAGATGAGCGATGAGAGGCGGTGGAAAAGGAAGATCACATCACCAAACCGGCACGCGAAACCAAACCTTCAGGTTTCCTGCGAACTCGGCAGTGTGAAGGTAAACGTCGCGCCTGCCCCGTGGATGCTTTCGGCTTTTACCTTGCCGCCGTGCGCCTCGACGATGCGTTTGACGATGGCCAACCCGAAACCGGTGCCATCCTTGGTTGGATCGGTCACGCGTTTGTCGAAGACTTTTGCCAGCATCCCCGCCGGGATGCCCGCTCCATCGTCGTGCACGACACACGTCACCGTGCCCACTTCCTCGCTCGCGCTCACGACCACCCGGCCGCGCACGCTATACTTGAACGCGTTGCCGAGCAGGTTCTGGAATACCCGCTCGATCAGGCTGGCATCGGCAAAAATAGACAGCGTCGTCGGCACCTCGTTGACGACCTGGATCGCGTGTTTGGAAGACACCGCTTGCAGGTCGTGAAGTAGCCGCTGGACTAGCGGCCATAGTTCAAAGGTGCGGTGTTCTGGCCGCAGCGGACCTCCCGGCACCAGTGGCTCTACCTTGGTGTCGAGCGCACGTTTGATCAGGGTGTCCACCCGGCCCAGATTGCGTTGCAAGATCTCGAAGAGTTCGCTTGCGTCCGCGCAGGCGCTCTGGTCCATGTCTTCCTTTAGCTCATCGATCAGCAGTGTAACGGCGTTGAGCGGCGTGCGCAGATCGTGGGCGATGAAGGCAAGATGCTCTTCTTCCTGCTCTTTGCGCAGAAGAGATTGCTGTTCAGCGAAGGCCATGACGGCCTGCCGCACCGCCTCGTCGATGCCGTGGTTAATGATGCGCGCCGCCTCACCCGCGATGGAAAAGCCCTGACGCTCTGCGAGGGTGCTGAAGACCGTTCTCAGCAGATTGTACTCGGTAACGACCTCGCCCACGTCGAGGCCCTCGCGGAACCGCATGACACCGTGGTGGAGCGGGTTGTTGTTGGCAAGCTCAGCGGGCACGGCACCGCCGCCTTTCACCGCGAGATCGCGGGTGATCGCCGCGATGAGGAAGGGTAGATTATTGGTGATCGCGAGCTTGTCGAGATGTCGCTCGCGCAGGAGTTCGTTTGCAAGCAAGCGCCACTCGGTGATCAACTCCTCCTGGTTCTGCCCGAACATCTTGGCCAGAGGTTCGAGCGTGGAAGGCGGTGGAAGTGGCATATAACGATTGTTTCCCAACGGTCTCGCTACCCGATGTAGGGAACCGAGCATCCCGTGCGATTTGCGGCGCTGCCCCCTTCGGCAACAAAAAGACGGCCAGCGCGGCGTCCACGCATCCACCGCCCTTTCGAGTCAAACCGACGCCTCTCCGGCGTGACGCTTATTTCGTGGTCAACCTCTCGTCGATCTCCTTGGCCTTTTTCAGGTGTTTGGCCACGGTCGTTTCGCTGTCTTCCACGTAGGCCGTGAGCAGATCGTTCTTCACCTCGCCTTTGGCTCTCTTGAGGGCAGCCAAGTCGTTGGTGTGAGCTTTCACAAGTAGGCCCAGGTACACCTTGTCGAACTCGGGACCCTTCAGGCCGAGCATCGTCTGGCTCAACTTGTAGGCGGCAGCCGGAGGGGCGGGCGGAAAGTCGATGTTGTGATCCTTGGCCATCGCAAGCAACTGGTCGTTGGCTTTGCAGTGGGCATCAATCATCATCTGGGCAAACTCCTTCACCTCCGGGTCGTTCGAGTTCTTGAGGGCGAGTTCGCCCAAACGGATCTGGCCGACGTTGCCCGAACCAAACATGATGACGTACAGGGTGTCCTGCGCGGCGATCTTGACCGGTCCGCCGGGTTCGGCCTGGTTGAGTTCACCGGTTTTGGATTCAATGGGATCGGTGGGTTGACTCTGGGAAGCTGTGTAGATGGCCGGGTCGGTGCCTTGGGCACAAGCGGCGAGCGGGGAGAGAGCGAGCACGCAGCCAACGCTGACGGCTGGCCAGAAAGACGAGGCGATTTTCGGGAACCGCGACGGGATAGTTTTCATGGATGGGATGAGCTTTAAGTAGATTGTCGGTCTCTGATACGGTGAGCTTGCCGTGAGTGGCTCTGAATATGTCGCGCTGCCAGCTTCTGATCGGTTCCACGGTTTTCGGCACCTTTTGAAGCATTCCGTTTTCTTTTCGGCGTTCGGGTTTTAGCGCAGACGGGTCGGAGTTTTCTCGCCATCCTGATTGGTAAAAGCGGGCAGTCCATCGCAATCGCTAAACCTCGGTTGTGTTCAAACTCTGGCCGCCGGTTCAGGCCACGGGCTCGTTCGCTCAGTGGTTTATGTCGGCGTCCCTTCTCCACGTACGTCGGGTAGCTGCCGCTGGGAGCGAGCGCTGTCAGGAAGGGTGGCGCCCACGTCCGCTCGGTCCACGGAATGCGGGTAATCAGGTGCAGGGCGCTGGTCTTTTGAAAGCAGCCCCAGCTCAAGCGCACGGCATCCCCGTACATGGCCTTCCAGTTCGGACGTACATCCTCAAGGCTTCGTCGCAGTTTCCATACGATCGAATGGATCTCTCCGTTCACCAAAGATGATGACTCCATGGTCCGGGCCACCGAAATTCAGTTGCATGATGTCGTCCATGACGAAAAAGGATGTGGGCGATGAGGTGAATAAATCCTTGGGCTGGTCGCCGTTGATCGACAGCTGTAACGATTCTTTAGCCGCGGTGATTGCGACCTGCGGACCACCCTTGATCTGAAACCTACCTGTGAACCGGACTTGCTGGACAAGCGGTACCGAGGCGAGCGTACGTTCTTGTGGCAGGTAGTCAGCCCAGCCATACTCGCGGGCGATGCTCCCCAAAACCTCACCAAAAAGAGCATCCCCGTTGTCACTGTTCGTCATGATGACCGCGCCATCTCCTTCCTGGTAGGCGAAGTAGATGCACCGGTAGCCTTCATTGCCTCCGGTATGGGACAGGGCAGGCTTTCCGCTTGGCGATCGCGTCCCGACCCCCAGCGCGTATCCATCCTTCACAGGAGCGAGCATGGTTCGCACCATGTCCGCCGAGAGAACATGGGCTTTGCCCGCCAGTGAGCGCTGCAATTCGATCACCCAGCGGGCGACGTCCGAGGGTGTCGTCCACAGACCTGCCGCTGCCATCTCTGGATACGTGTGAGGTCCACCCGCGATGGGCTTGCCCTGGCTGTCGACGGGCATCGCGACCTTCTGCAACGACCCTTTGTCGAGCGGTTGTTGAAACGTGCTATTTTCCATGCCGACCGGCTCAAGAACCAAATCCTTCATGAGGTCGGGGAAGGGCTTACCCGACTGGTCGATCATCATCTGCTGAGCGATCGTGTAGCCGCCGCCGGAATAGCTGAAGCGAGTGCCGGGTGTCGCAGTGACGACAATCGGAGCAGAGTTTGCGGGGCTCGTACCACTGAGCACCTGAGCAAGTGTCGGCACGGGTTTGTCCGTCGCATAACCCGTAAAGCCGTGAACGGAAACACCGGCAGTATGCGAAAGCAGTTCGCGTAACGTGACTGGTGTTTTCGACGTGAAGTTCGACTCTGGCAGGGTCCAGCTCTTGAGCTCGGTAGCGATGGGCGCGTCCAGTGAAAGTTTCCGCTGTTCAACCAGCTTCAGCGCAGCCATTGCCGTAAACGATTTGCTAAGCGAAGCCGCCTGAAAGAGGGTAGCCGTTGTGACCGGCGCTCCGCCTTCACCTCGTGTCCCGTAACCTTTTGCCCATTCAATCTCTCCGTTATGAATCACGGCAATGCTTACGGCGGGAACATGGAGCCTCTGCATCTCGGCACCAATCTCATGACGGTCAGCGGGTCGGCCTGAAATGGTGACGGCCGGTCCGAGGCCACTCTCGACCGCAGAGATGCGCGACTGTGTACTCTGTGCTGGCAAGGTTGACGCAGTGAAGGCACAAGCGATGGCTACGAAAGCGCGGGTGGTGGAAAAAGCTGACATGCTCAGGTTGATGTTTCCTCGAAAACGCGGATTGGGCTCTCGTTGTTTCCGTTGAAGGCTAGTTTCTGCTGCAGTGGAGATTGGTCTCGAATAACCGGGCGCTTTGGCGTTGAACTCGTCACCATAGCTGATGACCTCCGTGACAGGAAGGATACCCGCCAGGCAGAGGACAGTGCTCACCAGAGCGACGGCGACCGAGTGAAAGGAGGTGGAGAAACGGTCGCTGTTTTCATGATCATCAATAATTTTCCAGCAAACCGCTCGTTGCAGGGAGCATACCACCGAGGTTTATTAGTCGTAAGATCAACTATGAGTTGAACTTACTGATTGATATCTCGCTAGAGCCTCGTTCATTTTGTCCTGGCAACCGGGATTATGATGTCCTGTACATGGGACGAAAATGACTGCACCGCAGCGACAATTTTGAACGGTCAGCTTCGAAGGAGATGCCATTCTGGAATTGTGTCCCTGTTTTGAAAGCGTCGTCCCAGAAACGGTGGTTTCGCCGTTCCGCTGCGGCGAGGAGTCCAGGCGTTTCATCAACGGAACTTTGTCGCCTCATGGTCCATCGCGTAATGGGTGCGTTGCCGCCGACGTTCTAGCAAACCATCTCTTCGGGGGATGGGAACGCACTCACAGAACTACGCTTCCGGCCCTGAATCAGCACGTTCAGGATCGCCGTTGCGCTCGGCAGCTTCGTCCCGACAGGGATTTCAGGTGAATAGTTCAGCTGCACCAGAACGGACCGTAGCAACCGATCAAAAATGATGGTTCCTGAAACGCGTGTTTTGCGTTCACTGCGCTGGCTCAAGGACGTTGAGCAGACCATGGGTGAAGACGATAGGAGCCATGGTCTGGTGGTCCTCTCCCTCAAACACCTGCACCCGGATTTTCAAGCCCGCGTAGCGACCAGAAGCTAACACCTTGGCAAAAGCCTGCGCATCCCGTACCAGGTCGTCACTGTGCCGGTAACGCTTGTCGTGCGACTGTGGCTTGAGCGTTTCGTAGCCGCCAAGCGCGATGTACACGTCCGCTGGCAGGTCCCGATGGGTTTGGACGTAGCTTCGGGCGCGTGCGAGCATCACCTTGCGGTCGAACCACAAGGACGGGCTGCCGAGCACATAGTGCTCGAACATCGTCGGCTCGGTGAGCAGGCAGTACGCGCCAAAGAGGCCGCCGTAGGAGAAGCCCATGTAGACCTTACGGCGCATGTCCACGCGGTAGTGCTGGGCCACGAGCGGAAACACTTCCTCGGCGATGAACTGGCGGTAAGCTTCCGCCTCGCCGTACTTCACGACGCGCCCGGGCATGTCGGACACCGCGTCCTTGTCCCCGCCGGGAGTTGGCGTGTAGTCGCGCCGGTGGCTGTACTCGGGCGTTTCGCCCACGGCGTAAGAAAGGCCCAGGATCACGGCTTCCTCCAAGCCATCGCCACCGTCGTTCAAGCGCCAAACCATGCTGCGAAGCATGGGGAAGGCGTAGTCCGCATCGGTCACGAACACCACGGGAAAGCGGTGGTCGGGTGCCTTGCGGTAGGAACGCGGCAGGCTGACGAAGATCTGGTAGTCCCGGTCCATCTTGGCGGCGTGGATCGACAACACATCGGTGCGCTCCAGAGCGTAGGGAGCAGGAGGGTTCCCTGTTTCGGGGGTCGCCGTGGGCAGTGGCGATGCGGAGGGGACGATCTCGGGAGAAATGGCGACGGGTGCCGGTTGCGCCAGAAGCAAGGAAGCGGGCGGGAGGGCGACCAAGCTCGGGAGCAGAACTAGCGGGGCGAGCAGCAGGCGAAACTTCATGGGCGAGGAGCTTAGACCCGCGAAGTGGCGCTGTCTAAGCGGCCTCGTTTTGCTGGCGGTTGGAAACGAGAGGTTCCAAAGGCCCCCAGTGTGATAGCTTGCTCAAGCAGGCCGCTTGGAAGATCGGGCTACTCTCCGGCTTTGTTCCCTCGCGCCTGTGGGCCCAGTGATGCTGGGGTTGACGTGGCTTGGCAAAGATCACCTCAGCGTCTCAAAAATCGGTGGTTTGGCAGGACGGTTTCTGCCGTGAGGCTGACATCGTAGCCGACACTCTAATTCTTTGCGCGCAACACGAGGTCTTGGCGAAGGCAGTCGTCGCACGGTTTCCACACGGTTCGTGTCTCGGCCGCTGACCGTGGCGTGTTCCGCCCCTACGCTCTGCTGACCGAACTCCCAAGGTCTGAGAGCGCAGGATACACCACCGAGCGAGGTGAGTCGTCGCTCCTACGCTCCAGCAGTTTTTAGGAACTTGCTGACTGGCCACGCACGACCGGCACGGAGTTGCAATCGCCTGCGAAACTACCTCCAACGTGTCAGCAACCCCGTTCAAACAACCAATGTCTAGGAATTTTCAATAAAAAGCTGTTGAGTTAAACCACCAGTCTGCGGACGAGCAGCCGCGTCATCGCGCACCAGAGCCACGCCTCGGCCGAGGCGACGGTTTTCTCGTACTCTTTGCTGAGGAGTCGGCATTGCCCGAGCCACGCGAACGTGCGCTCGACATGCCAGCGAAAGGCGATGGGCTTGAAGCCGCCCCCTTTTGATTCGGCATCGACTCGGCTTGGGATTCTTCGGCTTGGCCGTGATGTGCAACTCGACGCCGAGTTGCTCGCGGGCGACACGCTCGGCTTGGCGTTTGTAGGCCGTGTCGGCGGTGAAGCTCTCTAGCGAAGGATGGCGCTCGGCCGCTTGCATCATGACGGTGCCCGCTTCCGCCCCGTCGGCCTTGTTGGCCGCGCAGACGTGCACGGCCAAAAGCGTGCCCTGGCTGTCCACGGCCACGTGTCGAGCACGGCCTTTGACCTTCTTGCCGCCGTCCAGGCCACGCTCCTCGCCTTCGGCCGCCGTCTTGACGCTTGGCTGTCCAAGATCGCGTGGCGTGGCGAGCGGCGAGCCCGGCCCAGCACGATCTCGCGCCAGCGGCGACCGAGCACGGCAACCGCCTGCGGCCAAACGCCTCGCTTCTGCCAGCGTCGCCAATGGTCGTACACGGTATCCCAGAGCGGAAAGTCGTGCGGTAAGGCGCGCCAGCGGCAGCCCTCACGCAGGCGATAAAGGACGGCTTCCACCACCCGGCGCTTGGGATACTTGGAACGCGCACCACGCGGATCAGGCCTCTCGAAAAACGGTAGTGTTTTCCTCGTTGTTGCTGGCTGCTTGCTTGAGGACGATGTTCAGGGA
>CAXTBX010000138.1:0-10084 GCA_964242205.1 uncultured Chthoniobacterales bacterium | reverse complement strand
AAGTAGGTGTGGAAGTCCGCCACCACTAGGTTGTAGGTGGTGAAGGGCTCGGCATCCCCCGCCGCCTCCCGCCAGAGCGTGCTGGCCTGCACCCGGGCCTGCCCACCCCCGGCCAAGACGAGGTGCGCGCCTGCCGCCAACTCGGCGGCGGGCACGAAGCCGCCCCGCTCCACCACGTAGAACGGGTGCTCGCCCGTGCACACCAACTCCCCCAGGCCGCCCGCCGATTCGTCCCCCGCTTCGTCCTCCCCGTCCGCCTCCCCGGCCAGCGCCCCGCGCGCCAAGCGCGTCCGGTCTCCACCCGCGTAGGCCACCCGGTACAGGCGCCGCGGGTGCGTGGTGAGCACCCGCACCACCCGCCGGTACTCCTGGCGCCCGCTCACCGGGTCGCGCGAGAGCACCCAGTCGCCCGCCCGCAGTGTCTCGATGGCCCGCAAGCCCTCCCGGGTCCACACCGGCGTGCCCGCCACAAAACACATCTTCGTGGTGCTCAGCGCCGTCTTGAACTCCTCCAGGGCGGCCACGGCCCGTTTCATGGCGAGTTCCTGCTGGAAGTAGCGCACCAGCTTGAGTTCCTGCAGGAAGCGCAGCTTGGTCAGTTCCGCCAACCTGCCTGCCTTGGCATAAGGGGCCACCAGGCTGACGATCTCGAACATGGCCCGGCCCGTGTAGTAGCCCTGCTGCGCGGGCGGCAGGCCCACGAACTGGTCCTTGAGGGCCACGAGAAACTCCGCCCCGTCGCTGAGCGCCACCTGGAGGGGCTCCGAGAGCGTGGACACGTCCGTCTCGCCCAAGATCACCGCGGCGATCTTCTCGACCTGGTCGCGCCGCAACTCGTCGGCCAGATCCGCCGCGACCTTGGAGAATTTGTACGCTTCCACCGCGAAGTTGATTTCCTGCCGGAAGGGATCTTTTCCCATGAGTTCGCGCGTCATGCCCAAGGGATGAAACTTGATGCTCTCCGCCGAGGCAAACTTCAACAACTGCACCGTGCCATCGTACAGGCTAACCCCACCGGCCAAGAACCCGCGGGCAAAGCCCCCGTAGAAGTCCATGCTCTGGCCGAGGTGGTCTTTGACGTCGTTCCAGAGCTCGGGGTTCGCCCCGCGCTGCATGGCCAGCAACACCGCCGGCGCGTTGCCGTGCCGCATTTTGGTGTAAAAGTGCTGGTCCGGTCCTCGCACGAGCTTGAGCAAGCTCTCCGGAGCCGTAGCCTCCTGGATTTTCCGCAAAAAGTCCACCGGGCCGTCGTAGCGCAGCAGGTAGGGGTGGAACTCGCCTCCCAGTGAACCTTGCGTGAACCGCGTCGGCCCGACCGTAAAATGGTAACCGCGCCAGTCGGTGGGACCGTCTTCGTCTTCGCCGGTGTTGGTTTGGTTGCTCGGCTGGTTCGTTTGGCTCTGACCGGACAGGATCGGCCCGCCTGTGCCCTGATAGGTCGGGGTAACCTCGATGCTGTATTCCGCGTAGCCCTGAATGCCGTAGACGGGGTCCCGCGCCACCAGGCGGATGACGTTGGTGCCCGGCGATAGCTCCACGGCGTTGACCGTCCGCTGGTAGTCGGCGGAAAACGGGAATGGTTTTGTAAGCGAAGCGGGGGAGGTGCCCTTCCGTATGTTGAGGGCTGGCACGAAAAAGCGGGGCATCCGCTCGTCGTTGAGGTAAACGTCAATCCGCTTGATCTGCCCCTCTTCTCCTTCGGTGTAGTCGCAAACCTCCGATAGCACGTGCGCGTTGATGGAGATGCTGCCGAGGATGCGGGAGCCGCTGGAATCGGCGCGAACGTTCGCGCATTCGGGGGTGCCGTCGATGACGGGTGAAGGGTGGGAATATTCTATCTTGGCCGCCGGAACGGCGTTTCCATTGGCATCGGCGGCCATCAAGCGTGTGCCGATGGCCGTGACCCGGATCTGGTCGCTCCAAACGTAACTTGCAGTTCCTATGGGATCAACCTCGACTTTGATCGGTATGTCCGCGACGTTTCCGCTGAATTGCACTGCTTCAACGTACACAGTCAGCCTACAATCGGTAATGTTAAGCTGCGAACAACTGTAATCTGTGCCTGGAGCAATATAGTCACCGCCTTGATCGACGGATTGAGGCTTTCGCGTTTGCCAGTTGTTCTTCGTCCACAAACGGATCTTGCTGCCATTTGGCAACTTGTATAAGCCCGTATTTGCGTCGTAGGTCACTTGGTTTGGATCCGAGCCTTCGTAGGTAAACCTAATCTTGGCATGAGAGCGGTCAAAAGCCGCCAGATAAACACTCAATGCGGTAAACTCCACTCCGTAGCTGTTGTCGTCGTCATTCTCATCCTGTTTGTCAAGATTGTAACCGTCCGCATAATCGGGCACGCCATCCGCATCAACGTCGCCGTCGTTCACGGTCAGCACTACGCCGGGCTCGGTTGCTTGCCCCGAGACATTTTTGCCAGCCTCGCCAACACCGTACGCCGCGATGTGCACGGGTTGGATGGCTAACGTGTAGTGACCATTGCGTCGCTCATCTTTGGATGGATCGATTTCGTACTCTGGACTTTCGTTCTGATACTCTCCCAAGGTCCAGTTTCGGGTTTTAAGAATGACAACCTGCTTGCTTTCATCCACCTCGGGCGTAAAGGGATCATCGTCCGGCACAAATACCTCCTTCCATGTCAACGTGTATGGTACGGAAGGCCCTATCTTGAATTTGTACGTTGATTTTGTTGATGAATAGAAATCTTCTTGCCTGCTTAATTCTTGTTCGGCAAGGCTTTTGCCATAAAAAGTGTAACCAATTATGTCAGGGCTATATGTGCTCCAGCTATAGTAGACCCAACCGGCCTGGTCACCATCCCAATCCTTTGGGTAGTCAGGCATGTCGTCTGTAACATCTTTAATAAATACTTTTGTGTCGTATTCACTTTCCAAAACAGTAGTGCTATTAATATCAATCTTTGTGCCGTTTGAATTAGTTGTTTTACTATACGTTAGCTGGGTGTTGCTCGTATTTGTTAATAAACCTCCCCAACTATTATATTGCTGAGAGTCCCATCCTCCTCCGTATGCAAAAGTATGTATTGGATATGTTATGGTGGGGTTAGAGGAAGAGATGTCTGTACATGTACCTGTCCAAACAGGATAACTATAACTACCAGGGGCCACCTTGGCACTCGCTGTTTGATCCCAGTATTCCGCATAGCGGCTTCCTCCTGATTTTCCATTTGAATTGCCTGAATAGAGGACCCTGCCACTCCCCGGATCGAAGTCGGTCCTGGCCCACACTGGCTGTTCATCATTGGCTTGATACAGTCCATTCAGTATATAATCGCCGCTCCAATACGATCCAAAATTGAAGGGATGGCTACCAGAATGGCCTGAATCTGAATACTCTCCTCCACCGTACCCTTCAGTCACCTCGACTGTCCGGCCTTTACCGCGACCTACATAACTCCGACGGTTGTGGGCTGATTCATTGAAGGCATCAGAACTACTGCCGGTTATTTTATCGCTGCCGCTGCTGTTACCGGAGTGTTGGTACGAACCTTCGCGGATAATAGTGTGCTGTGAAGGTAAATAGTTGCTTTTAAACGTGTATTTCCCATCAGCGCTGGACGACCACCAGCCGTTCTCATCACTACCGCCCCCCGCTAAGTTATAAGTGGATTTGTCTTGGCGCGTTAAATAGTACTTCGGAGGCACGCTCGCCGACACGCCTGGGCCAGTAAATTCTGGCCAGCTCCAAGTATTCTTGCTTCGATAATTCGAGGAAAATTTGGTTAGCAATCTCAAATTTGGCATGATCTCGTAATCAACCGTAATCCCGGCAGACTGCGACTGCCCGGCGGCTTTGTTGTTCGTGGCAGTTATACGGTACTGGTAGTGTCGGCCAGCTAGCAATCCTTGGTCATCGTAGGTGGAAGCCTCAACAGGCAAGGTTTCGACTTGGTGCCAAGCACCCAAGTTCTCACGTCGCTCGACATTGAAGCCTGTAGTGCTCTCGGTTGAAGCAGTCCATTGCACGCGGATGGCTGTGAAGTCAATTTTGTTATAATCAGGATTTGGTAATTGAAATTGCGCTTCGTAGCTAGGCACGCGAATAATCAATCCACTAGGTTCTTGTGGATTTGGGATAAGAGGATACAAATCAGCGTCATCATTGATGCCGTCGCCATCCGTATCAGGCTTAGTGGGATCGGTGCCAAGCAAAAACTCTTCCCAGTTGGACAAACCATCCCCGTCGTCATCTCGGTTACACAATCCTGCATCGGAGATGCTGAAGCCATACTTGATCTTCCAGCTGTCGGGGATGGGATCGCCGACGCTCGAGAGCGCATTTGGATTCAAGCCCAGTTGGTAAGCCTGCAAATTAGTCAGCAAGCTGCTACCCGGCGCCAAGGCGTTGGAAGCCACGCCCGTGTGGCCGAAGAACTGCAACTCCCAATGGTCGGCCAAGCCGTTGCCGTCCAAGTCGAGCCCCGCCCCGGGCAAGGCGGGCTCAAAGCAGAAGAGATTCTTGAGCTGGCCGATGTTGGCCGCCGCAAAGTCGTTGGCCGGGGCCGTCGCGCCGGTCCAGGGGTAGCGGTCCGTGTACCCCAAGGCCCGGAAGTGGTCGTAGAAGGGCTTGGCCACCGCCTTGAGCTGACCCGTGTTCACGACGGCAAAATCGTTCGTGCCTGGGGTCACCGGGCTCCAACCGCCGACCAGCGCGTGCACGGCGCTGCCCGCCCCGCCGCCGGGCAGGTGAGCGTCCAACTGCGCGGCGGCCTGCTGGGCCATGTTTTTGAGCTGGCCCTGGTTGACCAGCGCAAAGTCGTTGGTCGGCGCGTCCGGGGTGCGCGCCCCGCTCGCCGCCCACCAAGCGGGCTCCTCGGCCCGCGTCGACGCCAGCGGGGCCATCAACACTTCCAACGCCAGACCTAAGACCGCGCCAATGCGTCGATATTTCGGGAAGAACATGGGTCGAAAATTCCAAGAGGAGTGCGAGGCGCGCGAGTGGTTACGGCGTGGGGCTGGGCTGGGCCGTGAACTCGCCCATCGACAGGTCGCCCTGCGGCTGGGTGAGGATGATCGGCCCTGTCACGGTCAGCTTGCCAGACACTTGCGCATCGCCGTTCTTTTTGACCACGAACGCGTTGGAGCGTGCCTGCGCGCTCTGGCCGTTGCCCACGGTAAAGAGGTCGTCCGTTGGCACCCACGTTGTCGGGCTGCCGCCCACGGTCCCGTAGGCTCCCACCGCGAACTGGTACTGGCTGTGCGCTTCCGTGCGCCCTGCGGCCACCGCGTAGTCTCCGCTCGCCACCGAGGACGAGGTCAACGCCGTCGCGTAGCCACCCGTGGCCGCCGAGTAGCTGCCCGCCGCCACGGTGCCCGGCTGGGTCGCCGCCGAGTGGTAGCCCAGGCTCATGGCCGTGTCGCCCGTTGCCCCCGAGGCGTTGCCCACGGTGACGGCCTCATACCCGCTCGCCGCCGAATCGCCCCCCAGCGCAACCGCTCCATAGCCGCCCGCCACCGAGTTGAACCCCAGCGCGACGCTGTAGGTATTGGTGGCCTGTGAATTCCAACCCAGCGCCGACGATACACCGCCACTTGCCAGGCTGCTCCCACCGATGGCCGAGGCGGCCACCCCGCTGGACGTACTGTAAATCCCAATCGCTGACGATTGGAGGTTGGTGGCGTGGGCACCGGCACCTGCCGCGAAGCTGGTGACGCCGCTCGCCACCGTATCCATGCCGGTGGCGAAGCTGTTCTGACCGCTCGCCACGGCGTTGATACCGGTGGCGATGGAGTAATAGCCGCTGGCGTTGGCGTTATAACCCACCGCCACGGACGCGTTCGAACTGGCCCGGGAATGCACCCCCGCCGCCAAAGCGGCAATTCCGGAGGCAGCCGCGTCGTTGCCCACCGCCGTCGAGGCACCACCGCTGGCGATAGCGCTCTGGCCCAGGGCGGTGGCGGCGACGGTGGCGCTCGCCCCGCTGCCCATGCTCAGCGAGTCACCGTTGAGATGGATGCCATAACGCGCATCGGCTAGCCCCTGAGTCAACACGCTGGATGGACCCGTGGGGATCTGATTGGGCATCACGTAATTGGTGCCTAGGAACTGCACGGATTTGGTGAAGAAACTGGTGCCCATCGGGTCGAGCACGAGGGCTGGGGCGGCCGTCGTGGCAGTCGGGTCGAACAGGGTCAACTTATTGGCGGCACTGAGCGTCATCTGGGGCAGGTAGCCAGCGTTGCTCGCGGAGGTGGGCCGCTGCCAGAGCCAGGTGGCCGACGGGCGAGTGGCGGAGAGCGACAGGGTGGCCGGATGATCGGTGGCGGCGGACTCCTCGTACTTCCAGACCACCCCCGGGGTCAAGGCGCTGTCGAGCCAGCTGCCCAGGCTCAAGGTGTTGCCGTGCACGTCGAGCACGCCTGTAATCGAAAGATCGTCGGCTTGTCCTTGGGCCAAGGCAGGTTGCAAAGCCGCGAGGAGTAGCCACCCCCCGACGCCCGTCAGGAGGCAGAGTTGAAACCGACGGGACTGGTGATGGGTTGCATTCATGGCAGGGAGAGTCTGGGTGGAAGCGATTTGAGAGAGGATTACGAAAAAGGAAGAGCCGCGACGAAAGCGAGGTACCTCTGAAGCAAACAGAAAGCGGGCGGAGATGTGCGGGGGGACGGCCGACCGGAAGGAGACTAGCTACCTGGGCTGAACCGGATGTGGGTATCGCCAGTAAATTTGACGAAATCAAAACATGCAAACTTTTTTGGTGGAGCTACCTAAGCCTTCCAAATTGTGCTGAAAAACGTTACCAATTACCGGCGCCTTTCGAGGCCAAAAGCTTCGAAATGACATCATTAGTGGGTCAGCCCCTTGAGAAAAAATTTACAGGGCCTGCAGGATACACCGCGATACGGACGGTTCTTGACGGTCAAGGAAAAGCCGTTGCTACGACTCCTGCACCTGATACTTCTCTGTCCCGCTCGGCACAAACCTCGCCTGCACCCGGGCCAGCGTCGCCTTCGAGATCAGCCCGGCTTCGCGGAACTTCTTGGCCAGCGCCAGTTGCCGCTCGCCGAGCTTGTCGCTCTTGGCCCGGTTGAATTCTGTTACGGTATTGCGCTTTGCTTGCGAGACAATCCAGGCGAAAATGGCGGTGTCAGACCTCCTGAAATTACGTCAACTCATCCGACCTTGTCTCTGGGTTCATGAGCTTCTCTCAACTACTCGCCCACCCCCGGTCCTGCGCTGTATGTGTGTTCCTCGCCCTGTCCCCCGTCCTTCTGCATGCCGAGGGGGGTGACAACGGTAGCGTCACCAACCGTCTCTTCGACTTCAACGACGCCTACTACCAAGCCAACGGTGTCAACCCGACCGCCATCGTGGGCCGCCGCCAGCCGACTTTGCCCCTCGCCACCGTCAGCACGCCCCCGCTCGCCAGCGAGAACAACACCCGCATCCTCCTGACGCTGCCCGCCTACGGAGCGAGCGGCGAGGTTGTGTTCTGGAGCCCCATCGCTGGGGGCGACAGCACCCTGTTCACCAACGACGCTGCCGGGAACAAGGCGCGCCAGTTGGCCGACAAGTACCGCGAGTTCGTCTTTCCGAAGGCGGGCGGCGATCCCCTCTCGCTGGGCAACGTGCGGCAAGGTTACCTCTTCGACACCCGCAACGGCTACTTCTCCAACGACCCGCTGGCGCTCTGGGTCCACGTGTTCGTGAGTTACACCAGCGCGGCGCTCAACACCGCCGACGGCCAAAAAGCCTTGGCGGACCTCGCCACGAAGAACGGCTACGACTTGGACGGCACGCCGATCATCACCTCGGCCAGCGACATTGATAACCTTGTTGCCAAGGGCTACCTGCTCCTGCAAACCTTTCCGTTGACCAGCCCGCTGCACTACTCGGTGTGCCCGATCATCAACGGTCCGCGTGCCGGTTCCATCGCCGCGGACCAGTTCCTGGCCTACGTCAAGAAGGCCGACGGCACGCCGCTGGAGCCCGCCTTCGTCGCCCTGTTCAACAGCCTGCAAGCCGCCGCCCCACAGACCTACAACTCCTGGCAGGCCGACCATTTCACGGCCGCCGAGGTTGCGGCGGGGTTGGCTGCCGATGCGCACGACTTCAACGGCGACGGCACCACGAACCTCCTCAAGTACGCGTTGGGCATTGAGCCTCGAAGCGGCGTAGGCGGAAATCGGCCGAGCAGTGCGTATTCCCAGGCAGATGGTGCCCTGCAACTCTCGTTCACGCGAGATGCGGCCAAGGCAGACATCAACTACGTGGTCGAGGCTTCGTCTGACCTCGTGCAATGGGCGGCAATCGCCAGCAGTACGGCTGGTGCGGCCACCGCCAACCTTGGCGGAGCCCTGAAAGTCACGGAGGCTAACGGGGCCGGCGGCAAGCTGGTGAATGTGTCGGTGGAGGTGGGTTCGCCTCCAAGCATTGTCAAACGCCAGTTGTTGCGTTTGCGGATGGTACGCCCCTGAGCACCTACGAGAATCGGCATTGATGGCAGGCGAGCTGCTTTGTTCAGTCTCCCATGGAGACAAATTGGCAACAGGCGATTGCTCGGCTGCGAGTGGCGGAACAGCTTCCGCGCCGGTCACGACGGGCTCAGACGCACCTGTCGGCGGTCCTCCGAGAGATGCGGGCGTCGTCTCGACTGGACTTGGCTCGCCTAGAGTCACCTGCCGCGTCGAGTCGATCCGCTTCATGAATAGATCGCCAAGCTCGCGTGTGTGCTCGACTAAACTCGGCGCGACTTCGCGCCGGCCGCGGCAGAGAGGACTACGCCGCAAGCTCGGACAGGGATCAAAGATGCCGGAGCGTTCACGGAAGCAGGGCGAGTTGTTGTGAACTCGGTTTTGTCACCCGTTTTGTCACCCGGCACGGCTCAAATGGGATGCCGTGGGAGAAGATGAGCGCAGAACCGCGCGGTGCGCTTCTCATGGAAAGCAGCCTTTGGAGCAGATGGGGAAAGATGAGCGTAAAATGGGAAAAACTAACCATTCTTGGTCCCAAACCAGGCGCTCTACCAAGCTAAGCTACATCCCGAAGTTACTGCATGCGGTTGGGACCATAATTTGGCCGTCACGGCCATGATATACTTCCCAAACGCCACAGCCAAATTATGCTTCCACTCTCTGCCGTGTGTGATGCATAGCGCATGAACCTGCTTGCCACAAGGCAAATCATGGCAATGCTCCAGCGAAGGGGGAAGAGATGGGCTGCGAAAATCGCTCCGCCATCAAGGATTTTGTTGCGCTGACAATGTGAAGCCGTGCGTGACTTCAAAACCTGCGATCAGCCCTGTCAGACGACGGTTGAGAAGTGTCACCGGTACATTCTTTGGCGCGGCATCCCCGATCATGTAAGATCGGAAATCGTTGGCAAGTCCATTGGACGGGTTGAATTTGGGATCTTTGACGTGTTCATAATTGACGATCAGATCTCCCTTTTGAGTGGTCTGAGCAAAGTTCAGGGATGAATCGTCGGCATTTGTTGATGCCACTGGCATGTTCGGTACGCCTTGGGCCAGTTTGGCCGAGCAGGTGTACTCGAAGCCAGAAGCGGGCAGGCGCAGTTCGAACTTGGCCAAGCCAGCTACATCGCCCGGCATGGAAGCGACAAACTGGACCTCAGCGTCCATCATCTTATCTCGACGGGTGATCTGGCCTTCATAAAGAGTGCCGGGCTGCGTGGCTTTACGCAAATCCTCTTGGTAGTTGCGCTCGATGGCATCTTTCCTCGACTTGGCTTCAGCAACCGCTGCTTTGGCCGCTGTAATGAAGCGCACTGTGGCTGGATCACCCTGAATGAGGATGGGACCTGTGTGCTCGGAGCGCAAATGCCCCCCGCCCTCCGGCATTACCAGTTCTCGGACTGAAAATTGCCAATGATCCACCAGCCACTCTGCTGACATGCGACCATAAAGCGGCGCGAAAGGCTGATCTTTATGCCGGATGACGGTCAGTAACTGCGGAGCGGCAAGCACTGGCAAATGGACCGCGAAGCCGGGGTGGAGGCTGTTGTAAGGCGAGTGAGAGTAGGCTTCACTCCAAGCGGCTATAGACCTTCAGATATTTAATGTCCGCGGGAGCGGCAGTTGCGAGGCATG
>CAXTBX010000137.1:0-10650 GCA_964242205.1 uncultured Chthoniobacterales bacterium | reverse complement strand
GGCAAAGAAAACGTTTTCATCCCGGCTGAATCGTCCGCCATCCCCGCAGATTCCCTCTGCAATCTGCGAAAATCCGGTTAATTTACAGACAACCTATTTCCCGATGCACCTCCCGTCCTTTTTCACCAAGCAGGAAGACGAAAGCACGCCTGCCACCCGCACCGTGCCGCTGCGCGCCGACGTGCCGCCCGCCGACACCTGGGACCTTACTGCGCTCTACCCCGACGTACCCGCCTGGCAGGCCGACTTCGACGCCGTCCGCGCCGATTACCCGCGCCTCATCGAATTCAAAGGCCGCCTGGGCCGTTCGGCGAAAGACCTCCTCACCGCGCTCGAATTCGAGAAGGCGCTCAGCCTCAAGATCGAGCGTCTCTACGGCTACGCCTCCCTGCAAAACAGCGAGGATGGCAGCAGCGCCGAGTTCCTGGGCCGCATGGCGCAACTCCAGAGCCTCTTGACGCTCATCGGCGAGGCCAGCGCCTTCTTCGAGCCGGAAATTCAGGCGGTCGCCGATGGTCCTTTCGTCGCGCTGTTGGCTGACCCCGCGCTCTCGCCCTGGAAAACGCGTCTCGAAAAAATGCGCCGCTTCAAGCCGCACATCCTCTCCGAGGCCGAGGAACGCCTCCTCGCGCTCGGCCACGCCGCGCTCGCCGGTCACCGCGAAACCTTTGCGCAACTGACGAACGTAGACATGAAGTTCGGCACGCTCCGCGACGAGCAAGGCCACGAGGTCGAACTCTCCCAAAGCTCCTTCTCCTCCTTCCTCATCAAGCGCGACCCCGCCCTGCGCAAGACCGCCTTCCACCAGTTCTACCGCGAGTTCAGCGACCATCAGTACACGCTCGCCGCCGCATTCAGCGCGTCCGTGAAAAAAGACGTGTTCCAGGCCCGCGCGCGCAACTACCCCTCCGCGCTGGAGGCCGCCCTGTTTTCCGACCGCATCCCGGTCAGCATCTACGACAGTCTCATCGCCAGCGTGCGCGCCAACTTCGCCCCGCTTCAACGCTATTACGAACTCCGCCGCCGCGCGCTCGGCCTCGCCGAAATCCACCACTACGACACCTACGTCCCACTGGTCGACGGCGTGCAGGCAAATACCAGTTTCGACGACGCCATCACGCTCGTCGTCGACGCCCTCCAACCCCTCGGCGAGCAATATGCTTCCACGCTCGAAACCGGTTTGCGCCGGGGCCGCTGGTGCGACCGCTACGAGACGAAGGGCAAGCGTAGCGGCGCGTTTTCCAGCGGCAGCTACGGCAACCCGCCCTACATCCTGATGAACTACAAGCCCGACGTGTTCAGCGACGTGTACACGCTCGCGCACGAAGCCGGTCATTCCATGCACACCTGGTACGCGCAAAACACCCAAACGTATCAGGACTACGATTACCCGATCTTCCTGGCCGAGGTCGCTTCTACCTTCAACGAGGAACTGCTCACCCACCACCTCCTCGCCCAAACGACCGACCCAAAGATGAAGGCCTACCTGCTCAACCGCCAGATCGACGACCTGCGCGGCACGGTCTACCGCCAGACGATGTTCGCGGAGTTCGAGAAGATCGCGCACGCGATGGAGGAAGTCGGCGAACCCCTCACGCTCGACTCCATGAAAACGGCCTACCGCGCGCTGCTCGAAGCGTACTTCGGCCCACAGTTCACGCGCGACCCGGAGCTGGACATCGAATGCCTGCGCATCCCACATTTCTACAACGCGTTCTACGTGTACAAGTATGCCACGGGCATCAGCGCCGCCGTGGCCCTGTCGCAAAAGGTCCTCCACGGCGGCTCCGCCGACCTGGACGCCTACCTGGGCTTTCTGAAATCCGGCGGCAGCGAGTACCCGTTGGAGACCCTGCAACGGGCCGGGGTCGATCTTTCCACGCCCGCGCCGGTGGACGCCACGCTAGCCCTCTTCGCGCAACGCGTGGAGGAATTGGAGACGCTGTTGGGCTGACTCCCTGCGACTCCGCGCTTGTGAGTCCCAGCCGACGCCTTTAGACTACGTTCCATGCCGATTATCGCCACCGTGGAAAATGACACCATTCGGCTGCCGGACGGCATCCATCTGCCGGATGGCACGCCGGTGAGCGTGGAGCCGGTGCCGGCGCCGGGCGTCTGGCCGCCGGGCTACTTCGAGCGCACGTCCGGGGCGCTGGCAGGCGAGCGTTTCGAGCGTCCGCCGCAGGGCGAAACAGAAAATCGCGCGATTTGGTAGCGATGCTCTGGATGCTCGATACCAACGCCTGGATTGATTATCTGAAAAATCCTGCCAGTAGAGTGCGTCAACATCTGGGCAAGCGCTTGGCGCGGGAGATCGTGGTTTGCTCCGTGGTCCGGGCAGAGTTGCTGCACGGCACGCTGAAATACGGCGTGCCCGCGCGACGAACCGCGCTGGTAGAGGAAACCTTGCGGCCTTTCCGATCGCTCCCTTTCGACGATGCTGCGGCGGAACGCTATGCTTGGCTTCGGCATGATTTGGAGCGTGCCGGTTCTTGCATCGGTCCGAATGATCTATTCATCGCCGCCATTTGCTTGGCAAACGATTGTGTGTTGGTGTCGGCGAACACTGACGAATTCCGGCGGGTGGATGGCCTTCTCATCGAGAATTGGCTGATCGGACCGCTGCACTGAGCAACGCGTTGCCGTGTTCTCGGCAGCTCGATCCTTTTCCGCGTCTGCTCGATAAAATCCCACGGCGGCGACGCTTCTTCATGTGAAGCTCGCCTCAACCGCCGCGTGGACCACCCCTCTTCTCCTTCTTGGCGCGCATGGCTCGACGCCCGCGCCCCGCGCTACCTGCTCTTCGCGCGCTCGCAGACCCGCTGCGAGGCCGACGCGCACGACCTCTTTCAAGACACGCTCGTCGAACTCTGGCGGCGCTCCCACCATCAGCCCCCCGCCGACGCCTTCGTCTTCACGACGCTCCGTCGCCGCGCGGTCGATCTCGCCCGCCACGCCGACCGCCGCCCGCGTCGCGAACCACAGGCCCACGCCGCGCCCGACTCGGTGGCAACCCTCCGCCGGACCCGCCGGACCGCCAAATGATCGCCACCGCCTGGAATCCCGCCGATAAAGAAGGCCGCACCCCTGTCCCCCGGCGATTTGATGGCAGAGGCGATCATTGCTCCCTTGGAGCGCCGACCGGTACAGTTCGCTGGCGAGTCATGTCCACAAGGGCTTTTCCCGCACGTCTCTGAAGTCTTCGCATTCCTGCGCGGAAACGTCTCTCGCGGTGGCCCGTCCATCCCGAAAAAGCGTCGTCAAAATACTTGGTAACCTCAGTTTGTTTGCACATGGCTAACCCCGATCTTTCCACCTCCGGCCCGACCTCCTACGCCGCCACCGCCCCCTCGGTGGGCACGGTCGCCGACCGGACGACCTACCCGGATTCCGTCCCCGCTTCCACCCATCCCCACGCGCATTCGCGCATTTCCTGGGGCGCGATCTTCGCCGGGGCCGTCATGGCCCTCGTGACCCAACTGGCCTTCTCGCTGCTCGGTCTGGGCATCGGGGCCAGCGCCTTGAACCCCTACGACGACAACCCCGCTGGTGGCCTGGGCATCGGCGCGGCCATCTGGACGCTCCTCAGCGTCCTCATCTCGCTCTTTACCGGCGGCTACGTCGCCGGACGCCTCGCCGGGATGCCCCGCAACCAGGATTCCATGTTGCACGGCTTGGTCACCTTTGGGTTGACCTCGCTCCTGGGCTTCTATCTGCTTACCAGCGGCATCGGCAAGGTCATCGGCGGCGCGGGCAGCCTCGTTTCCTCGGTGGTTTCCAGCGCCACGCACGCCGTCGGCAACGCCGCCCCTGGCCTGTTGGACTCGGCCAAGGCCAAGCTCCAGGAAAGCGGCATTGACACCTCCGACCTCCAGGGTCAGTTGGACGGCCTCCTGCGCCAGACCGGCAAGCCGGAACTCCAGCCTGAGAACCTCCAGAACCGCGCCCAGGGCGCTGCCGATCAGGCCCAGGGTGCCGCGCAGGGCGCTGCCCAGAACCCCAACGCCGCGAGCGCGGACATCAAGGGTTTGTTCAACAAGGTCTTCAACCAGAATCAGGACGTGGCCAACGCCGCCGACCGCGATGCGCTCATTAATGTCATCATGAGCCGCACGGGCAAGAGCCGCCCGGAGGCCGAACAAATCGTCACCAACTACCAGCAGACCTACGACCAGGCGAAGGCCAAGGCCAAGCAACTCGCCGAGGAAACCAAGGAAAAGGCTCTCGCCGCTGCCGACGCCACCCGCAAGGCTGCCGCCAAAGGCGCGTTGTCGGCTTCGCTGGCGCTGCTGCTCGGTGCCATCGCTGCCGCGATTGGTGGCCGTGCTGCCACCCCGCGTGAACTCGTTGCGGTGACGACCACGACGACCGGCACGACCCGCCGCTAAAGCACCGACTCCGCTCGGAACCGTTCAGTCAAAGGACGGACGAAGTCAGCTTCGTCCGTCCTTTATGCTTTTTGGCCAGGAATCGACTTTCTGCTGCCCCGGTTGCCCAAAGCAAATCGCCTGTAAAAACCTCTTTTTGAGACGGTAGCCCCGGGCTTGGCAACCGGAGCACATGGTGGAACCTCGAGAACGGCAAAAGGGTCAAACCGGAGCGCGTCGAGGTGGGTCGGGTCACCGAATTATCCAATGTGCTCTATGTTCTCAGGTAAGACAACCCAGGCATGTTTATCCCGTTCCCAGACAGAGCGTGTGGGTGCCGGAAATCCTGGCTCTGCGAAGACACCTATCGGGATGACAATCGTGTCTTCGTAGCCTTCCGCTTGGTAATAAACAGTCGCGCCGCAATGCGGGCAGAAACTGAAGGTAATCTTCCCGCCCTCATCGCGTACCCGCACATATGCCGTGGCTGATCCTGCGACCTGGACCGATTCTTTTCGGAAGCGCGCTTGAGCACCGAAAACGCTGCCCGTTCGCCGCTGACAGTCGAGACAATGGCAAACAGACACGCGGATCGGGTCTTCCGTTGCGGTCGCGGTAAGTTGCCCGCAACTACACGCTGCAATGCGTTCAGCCATCGTGAATAAGATGTGACAATGATCGTCTTGCCAGTCAAGTGTACATCCCCTCGTCCCCAAGTTGCACTTGGGATCGCCCTTGTCCGCGAAGTTGCACTTCGCCGCCACGTCCCCCTCCTCAAACGGCGTCCCGCCTGCTTAAACCTTGGTTCTTGAATCCTCCTTGAAGCTTGCAGCTTAAAGCTTGAAGCTTTTCCGGTGCCCACTGTCGCCATCACCGGCGGGATCGCCTCCGGCAAATCCACCTTCACGCGCGGCTTCGCCGCCGCCACCGCCGCCGCGACCTTCGACGCCGACGCCTGCGCCCGCGCCCTCCTGCAAACCGATGCCGGCTCCCTCACCGCCCTGCGCGCGGAGTTCGGCCCCTCCGTCTTCGATCACGCCTCCGATCAGGTCAACCGCCCCGCCCTGCGCGCCGTCGTCTTCGCCGACCCCGCCCGCCGCCGTGCCTTGGAAGCGATCCTCCACCCCCGCGTGCGCGCCGCCTGGCAAAAGTGGCTCGAAGACCGTTTACAAACCGCTCCAACCGCGTTATCAATAGTCGAAATCCCGCTGCTTTACGAAACCGGAGCGGCGGAGTTCTTCGATAAGGTGATCGTGGTCGGGTGCAGTCTGCCGGTGCAGCTGCGCCGCCTGACCGGGGTGCGGCAGTTGTCCGAAGACATGGCCCGCCAGATCATCGCCAGCCAATTACCTCTGGCCGAAAAAATCCTTCAGTGTCATCATCTCATCTGGAACGACGGCTCCGAGCAATGTCTGCGCGCGCAGACCGCCCTCTGCGCCTCCTGCTTTAACCCAAGGTCCTGAGCCCTCTCCGAGGGCTTCCCTGGCTCGCGCCGCAGGCGCACCTCTCTTCACTCCTCTGTGAACTTTGCGAACTTCGCGCGAGGCACTTTCAGCGCTCTCCGCCAACCGATTTCCCTGCCATGACTAGCACCGACGAGCCACCCTCCGTCCTGGACGAACCGGCTCCCGCCCCTGCCGCCGAGGCCCTGCCCACGCCCGCCCCCGAGCCGCTGCCCGCCAGCGCCGATCTCAACGCGCTCCAGGCCTTGCCCACCGCGCGCCTGCACGAACTCGCCGCCCAGCTTGGCGTCCGCAACCAGCCGCCCCGCTCGCGCCACTCGCTCGTCTGCGAACTCGTCCGCGCCTACCTCGCGCGCGGCGTGCGGGTCACGGCGGAAGGCGTCCTGGAACTCGGTGCCGACCCCTTCGGCTTCGTGCGCTGGCCCGCGTACAACTTCCTACCCTGCCCGGAAGACCTCTACGTCCCCGCCGCGCTCGTGCGTCAGTTCGGCCTGCGCACCGGCCAGCGCATCGCGGGGATTTTGCGTCCGGCGCGCGACAAGGAAAAGTACACCGCCCTGGACCGCCTCACGGCCATCGAGGGACTCGCGCCCGACCAGTGGACCGCTCCCAAGCATTTCGACCAGCTCACGCCGACTTTCCCCGACAAGCGGATCATCCTGGAATGCGCCGACTACACCACGCCAACCACCCGCGCTATCGACCTCATCGCCACGCTCGGGCGCGGCCAGCGCGGCCTCATCCTGGCTCCTCCACGCGTGGGCAAGACGGTGATGCTCAAACACATCGCCCGTGCGGTTCGCTCGTGCGACCCCGCCATCGAACTCATCCTCCTGCTCGTGGACGAACGGCCCGAGGAGGTCACCGACTTCAAGCGCGAGATCCAGGACGCCCAGATTTTCAGCAGCACTTTCGACGAATCGCCCGCCCGCCACATCCAGGTGGCCGAGATGGTCAGCGAGCGCGCCCACCGGTTAGTGGAACTGGGCAAGCACGTCGTCATCCTGCTCGATTCGATCACACGCCTCTCGCGCGGCTACAACAATGTGCAGCCCGCCAAGGGCCGCCTCACGAGCGGCGGCCTGGACAACAAGGCTCTGGTCAAGCCCAAGAAACTCTTCAGCAGCGCGCGCAACACCGAGGAGGGCGGCAGCCTGACGATCTTGGCCACGGCGTTGGTAGACACGGGCAGCCGGGCCGACGAGGTGATTTTCGAGGAGTTCAAGGGCACGGGCAACATGGAACTCCACCTCGACCGCGAACTGGTGGAAAAACGCATCTACCCGGCCATCCACATCCTCAAGAGCGGTACTCGCCGCGAGGAACTGCTTTACCACCCGGACGAACTGGAGCGCGTGCAACTCATCCGCAAGCAACTCGCCGCCCTCCCGCCCCTGGAGGGCATGGAGGTTCTCTTGGAAAACATCAACGCGACCAAGAGCAACCTGGAACTCCTCCTGGCGGGCATCCGCTCGTAAGGTAGGGAGCCGGGCCCGAGGGCTCGGTGGAGCAAGGTGGATCGTGACCTCCGGGCACGATGGCAAAACATTGCCGCGCAGCGGCCTGATTCAACGTCCGTGTGGACAAAAAGGGCAAACCCATTGACTTGTCACCCGACACCCCTTGACCACTCGCATGTTTTCCCGCCTCCTCTGCTGTCTCCCTTTCCTGCTCGCCTCCATCTCCTACGCCGCCGACCCCCAGCCCGCCGTGGCTTCGCCGGTCAACGTGGAAAAGTGGAAAAGCGTCCCCTGCGTCAAGGGCCGCCTCGCCACCGAGGCCGACACCAAGGCGGGCCGCGCCGTCTTCGTCTTCCAGGGCGACCCTGCCAAAATCCACCCGCTGGACCTCCCCCTCCCCCATTGCGCCCTCTGGCGCGACGCCGACCGCCAGGAGACCGTCCCGGTGGTCTGCATCCAGGCCGAGGAAAAGGACGGCAAGAAAGTGGTCGGCTTCCGCCTCGTCGCGGGCGGCCTCGGGGCCGGGTTGCTCTCCGAATTGACCCTCCTCGACGCCCCCGACGCCCGGTTCAAGAAATAATCCGCGACGACTGCGACATCTGCGTTACCTGCGACGTATTTTCCGATTAAATCCGAATTTCCCGCGATTTTCGCTCCGAGGCGCTCCCGGTTGCTTTCCGCCCAAGGTCGTTCACCTTATGCGTGACCTACCGACCCGCAGCTTCGTACCTTTTCCGCCGCCTTGATTGCCACGCCCGACGCCCTCGCCGACCTCCTGCCGCACCTTGCCCCTGTCGACCGCGTGGCCATCGACACCGAGGCGGACAGCCTGCACGTCTACCGCGAAAAACTCTGCCTGATCCAGATCAGCCTGCCTTCGGATGTACACGCCCTGATCGACCCCCTGGTCGATTTCTCGCTCTCCCCCTTCTACGACGCCTTGGCGGGCAAAACGATGGTCATCCACGGCGCTGACTACGACCTGCGCCTACTCCGGCGCGCGGGTGGCTACGTGGCCGAAAGCGTTTTCGACACCATGCTTGCCGCCCGGCTCATCGGCCGACGCGAATTCTCCTACGCCGCCCTGGTCAAGGCCGAAACCGGCATCGAGCTGACCAAAGGCTCGCAAAAAGCCAACTGGGCGCGCCGCCCGCTGACGCCCACCATGGCCGAGTACGCCCAGAACGACACGCGCTACCTGCTGGAAATCGCCGACCGTCTGGAAGGTACCCTGCACCAGTTGGGCCGCTGGAAGTGGTTCGAACAGAGCTGCGAACGCGCCCTGACCCAGGCGGCCATCGAGAAAGAGCGCGACGGCGAGGACGCCTGGCGCATCAACGGCAGCGGCGCGTTGCGCGGACGCGCGGCAGCAGTCCTGCGCGGCCTTTGGCACTGGCGCGAGGCCGAGGCCAAAGTCGTGGACCGCCCGACTTTCCATGTCCTGCGCAACGAGGACCTGCTCAACGCCGCCAAGGGTTTCGCCGCCGGGGACAAGCCGCATTTCGAGCACCTGCGCTCGGGCCGCCGGACCCGTTTCTACGAGGCCGCCGACGCCGCTCTCGCGCTGGCCGAGGACGCCTGGCCAGTGTTCGCCAAGCGTACCAACGTCCGCTGGACCGCCGAGGAAGAAAAACGCGCCGAAGCCCTCAAGAAGCAGCGCGACCGGGTCGGCGAGGAACTCGACCTGGATCCGTCGATCATCTCGCCCCGGGCTTCGCTCGAAGCGATTGCAGCCAAACCCACCGCTGCGGGCGAACTGCTCATGCCTTGGCAGCGCGGGCTGCTCGGTCTGGACTGAAACGCCCACGCTACGCGCGCAACCTTACGCCTGCGTCGGGGTTGATTCCAACAAACACCAGTTCCTTCTCCGACCATGAACAATTCCCGTTTCTCCCTCATTGTTTTGACCGCCTGCGCCTTCTCCGTTTCCGGTCTGCGCGCGCAGGCTCCCGCCGCCGCCGCCCCGGCGGCCACGCCCTCCGTTTCCGCGCCTGCCAGCACCGGCAAAACCGACGTCGCTGAGGAGGAAGAGGGCAGCGGCGCGCTGCGGGCAAAGTTCATGGCGCTCACCCCGGAGGAGCGTCAGAAGGTCAAGGCCGCGCGGCAGGCCGCGATGAAAGACCCGGCGGTGATCGCCGCCAAGGCCAACCGCGCCTCGGACCGGCGCGGTTTCCGCACGGCGATGCGCGAGGCGATGGTCAAGTCCGACCCCAGCGTCGCGCCGATCCTCGACAAGCTCGCCGCCAACATCCGCGAGAAGCGCGCCGAGAAGAAGGGTCTCTGAGAAAAAAGGTGGACGCGACTCCGGGCGCGATGAGTAGCCGCCTGGTCTTGTAGGGCAACGGGCCCCGTTGCCGACACCGGTTGCGACGACTGTTTTTTGCACCCGCTCCCATCCTGCTGTCTGGGAGACGTGCGTGACCGTCGGCAACGGGTGCCCGTTGCCCTACAGCGGACAGTCAGGCAGCTTTACTGCTTGGTTTTGCCATCGTGCCCGGAGGTCACGATCCACCTTCGTCACAAAAAAGGGACGACTCAGCGCGGGTCATCCCAAACTTTTCGCGCGGTTCGCTGGTAATCGCCACCGCCTACTGCGGCGCGGGCGTCGGGGCCACCGTGGACGCATCCGTCGCGCCACCTCCGGCGTCGGTGCCGGGGATGGCCGGAGCCACCTCGGCAGGCGGCGGCACGTTTGTGGGCGCAGGCGCGCCGGCGGGCGACAACGGAGCCTGCAACGCGGGTTCGGCCGCCCCCGCGGGCAACGGGCCGGGCGCACCGGGCACGACCGGCGTCGCGCCGTTGGAAGGACCGGACCGGCCAGGCAGCACGCTGGGCGCGGTGCCTCCGATGGTCCCCGTTTCCTGCTCGGCCTCCCGACGCCGCGTGTAGTCGTGCCAGCTGCCGCTTTCGTTGTAGCTGGTGTTGTAAAGTTCTCGGCGGTTGGCCGGGGTCGAGCACGCGCTCAGCACGACGGCCACCGTCAACAGAGTCGCGGGACGAAGGAACGGGAGGAATTTCACTTCGCCACAGGATCAAAAAAGCCCAACCTTGTCAATCACTCCCCACGCGGAAATTTGAGCTTTCCGCAACTCGCGCCTATCGTACGCGGTTTGTCCTCTGCTTCCGACCCGCCCGCCCGACCCACTTTTCGATGAAAAACTTCTTCCAGATCGTCTTCGGCACCTTCCTCGCTCTCGTGCTTTTTACCCTGGGCGTATCCCTGGTGGGCATCGGCCTCGTCATCGGCCTCGCCCGCCTGAGCAACCGCGACAAGACGCCCACCGTCGAAAACGGCTCCTATCTCGTCCTGAACCTCTCCACCAACGTCACCGCCACCCCCCCCCCCACCGCCAGCGACCG
>CAXTBX010000136.1:0-11028 GCA_964242205.1 uncultured Chthoniobacterales bacterium | reverse complement strand
CCGGCAGGTCCTGGCCGACGGTAACTACCAAGAAGCCTGGGAAATCTGTAATGCCAATCGGAATTACCTCGCCAACACGCTCAAGGCGGGGCTGGAGCGCGTCGGGCGCGGCAAGGACGTGTTCGACAACGCCCTCGCCGAACACGGCCTGCGCGAGGCCCAGGTCCTCCGTACGCGCAACAGCTACCTGTCGGTCATCGGCGTCGTGTCGCCTATGATCGGCCTGTTGGGCACGGTCATCGGCATGATGAAGGCGTTCACGGTCCTGGGCAGCAGCGGTATCAGCAACCCGCGCGAACTGGCGAGCAGCATCGGCGAGGTGCTCCTGGCGACCGCCAGCGGCCTGTTCATCGCCATCCCGGCGTTCGTGAGTTACTACATCTTCCGCAACCGCGCGCAGATGGCCATCGTCAACGCCGAGGACCGGCTCAACTTGCTGGTCGAGGATGTGCCGTTCGAGGAACTCGCGGGCGTCCGCATCGGCGAGAACTTCAGTGCGGGCGAGGGTGCCATGTCGTTGGGCGATTCGGAGTCGCGCCGCGTCTCCATGGCGTTGACCACGAATTGCCCCGTCTGTAATGCCGCGATTTCACCGGGTCAAAACCCCTGCCCGAACTGTGGTTCGACGCTGGCTTGGAAGCAGTAACCGGTCTTCGCCATGAGCGAGCAAAGCGCCCAAAAGCGAGCACGCCAGCGGAAGAACGCGGTGCGCGAACTGCCGGAGGAAGACCCGGACTTCCAGATCGCGCCGATGATCGACGTGCTCCTCGTGCTGTTGGTGTTCTTCATGTCGATCAGTTCAACGGAAGTGCTCCAGTCCACGGCGGGCATCACACTTCCCGTGGCCGCCGAGGGCAACGACGCCGCCAAGAACAAGGGCCAAGTCATCATCAACGTCGCTTGGAACGCCAGCGAGATCGGGCGGATCACGGTGGACGAAAAAGACTACCCCTCCCCCACCTCGCTAGCCCCTCTATTAACCGAGCGGGTGACGATCAATCCCAACACCCGCGTCCTGATCCGTGCCGACAAGAACACACGCTATGACTTCATGCGTGACATCATGGTGGCGGTTGGCCAGTCAAAAATCTCGAACGTCACTTTCTCCGTGGTGAACAAGGAAGGCGCACAAGCCCAAGCTCCTGTCCCATAAGCAAACTCTTCATCCTATATCCTTTAAAAAATGGCTGGCTCCGTAGGTTCCGAAGATGGCGACATTGGGTTTCAGATTGCCCCGATGGTCGATGTTGTATTTGTCCTGATGCTGTTTTTCATGGCGTCGGCGGGGATGCAGGTGGCGGAAAAAGAACTGAGCATCAACCTGCCCAGCGGCACGTCCGCAGCGGCCAGCAACACCCCGACGACACCGATTATCGTGACAGTTGCCTCCGATGGCTCCGTGCAGATCAACGGTACGGCTTTCGACGCGGCCAATAGCACCGATCTCAGTGGCACCCGCGAAAAACTCAAGGAACTGATGAGTTTCGGCAGCAAGGACCCGGTGATCATCCAGCCCGCGCCGGACGCGCGGCAGGAACAGATCGTCAAGGTACTCAACGCCGCCGCCGCCGCCGGGGTGCAAAATTTAAGCTTCAGCTAAGTCCTTCGGCTCAGACAGCGAAAAGGGCGGCCATCATCGGCCACCCTTTACGTATCACGATCAAGCGCCCAATTACACGCTCCGGCAGAAATCCTCGAACTTATCGAGGCCACGCTTGATGATGTCCAGGCTCGTTGCGTAGCTCATGCGGATCGTGCGGTCGTCGCCGAACGCCACGCCCGGCACCACTGCCACGCCTGCCTTGCTAAGCAAACGATCGCTGAAGTTCGTCGAGTTCAGCCCCAGCTTGCCGATGTTCACGAGCATGTAGAACGCCCCGGACGGCTTGGCGACTGTGACGTTGTTGATCTTCGTCAACCGGTCGTACATGTAGTCACGCCGCACGTTGAACTCCTCGCGCATGTCCTCAACCACCTGCTGATCGCCCTGCAACGCCGCCAGCGCGCCCTTTTGCGCGAACGAACAGGGGTTCGACGTGCTGTGGCTCTGGAGCGAATCAATCGCCTTGGCGATGGCATCAGGCGCGCCGAGATAACCGAGCCGCCAACCGGTCATCGCGTAAGCTTTGCTGAAGCCGTTCACCGTGATCGTCAGATCGTGCGCCTCGGGCGACAGCGAGCCGATAGAAATGTGCTCCACGTCGTCGTAAATGAGCTTTTCGTAAATCTCATCACTCAGGATCAGAATTTCCTCCTCGATGGCCACGGCGGCAATGGCTTCCAATTCCTCCCGCGTGTACACCGCGCCGGTCGGGTTGCCGGGGCTGTTGATGATGACCATCTTCGTCCGGGGCGACATCGCGTTCTCGAAGTCCTCGGCGGTCATCTTCCAGCCGTTCTCCTCCTTGGTCGGGACGAAAACCGGCTCCGCCCCGGCCAGGCGCACCATCTCGGGATAGCTCAGCCAATACGGCGAGGGGATGAGCACCTCGTCGCCGGGCTGACAGGTGGCAAGGATCGCGTTGAAACACGAATGCTTCGCCCCGTTGCTGACAATCACCTGGCTGGCCTTGTAGTTGAGGCCGTTGTCGTTCTTGAACTTGTCAGCCAGTGCTTGCCGCAGTTCCGGCACGCCGCTGCTAGGCGTGTACTTGGTGAAACCGCCTTGGAGCGCGGCAATCGCCGCGGCTTTGATGTGCTCGGGGGTGTCGAAATCGGGTTCGCCGGCCCCGAAGCCACACACGTCCTGCCCGCTGGCGATCATGGACTTGGCTTTGCCGTCGATGGCAAGCGTCAGGGATGGCGAAAGACTGGTGGCGCGCTCGGAAAGTTCCATATCTGATTAGTGAGGTTGCTGATGACTGCGGATCAAGGGACGGGAGCGGAACTTAATCGCGGTAGGTATCCTCAATCAAGGTGCGGAAGTGATTTTCCTGGATGCGAATGATTTTCATCTCGCGCTCCGCGTTTTCCTTGGAGTCGCTGGCGTGCGCGGCGTTGATCATGATCGTCTGGCCGAATTCCTTGCGAATCGTGCCAGCCTGCGCCTTGCGCGGGTCCGTCGGCCCGAGGACCTCACGGATTTTGCGCACGGCGTCGACGCCCTGGTAGATGATCGCCACGCATTTCTCGCTGCCGGGCTGCTGGCGCTCCTCGTCGCTCTGGCATTGGTCGGGCCGCTTGCCGCTCATGAACTGGACGATGGTTTCCCAGTTGTTGCGTCCGTTGATCGGCCCGAGCAACTCGCCCAACTGCTTTTCGGTTTCCGCCGACAGCGGAAACTCCATCCCTTTCTCGATGGCCAAGCGCGCCTCGCGCCCGCTCGGCTCCTTGAGCTTGTCCTGCAAGACTTCCAACACCGGGCCATAGAACTCCTCGGCTTGGGCCACGCTCATGCGTAAAGCCCGGAAGCAGATGATGTTCAGGCCGGTGCGCGAAAACAAGTCGATCACGCCGCCGGGGCGGGCGTTAGGAAAGCGGAAATTGTCCGGCTTGATGAGCACCAAAGTCTTTTCCACGGCGGCACCCGCCGGGAACGGGACCACGTTTTCCAACAGCCCGCCGTCCGTGTCGGAGTGCGATGCCCAGAGCTTCAGGCCGCTCTCGACGGCGGCGGCGGTGGGCGCGGCGAGCACGGCCGGTTCGAAGTAGGTGCACTTACCGTAGGCGTCGGTGATGTAATCGCCGTAGGTGTCGCGGATCGTCTCGGCGCTGGTGCGCTCATGGACGATGTGGCCGACGACGTTCATGATCCGGCTCACGGCGTCGGGGCCCCGGAAAACCAGGACGAGACAGCGCGCCTTTTGGCCAGAAGCCTTCGGTGCGAGGTGTTCGAGGATGTAGTCGCGGATCAGTTCTTGCGTGGCGCGGTGGCGGGGGTTGCCGTCGTCGGAAATTGCGGTCGCCGCGTAGGCTTCGGCCAGCTCGCGGCTCGGAGCGAACATGCGGGCGTCGGCGAGTTCCAGGCCGCTGCGAGAGATCAACCGGGAAAGGATCGGACCGGTGCGCGATTTACGGATGGAATGGGGGGTGACGAGAACGTATGCGAGTTGATCTTCCATAAAAAATAAAAAAGCCTGCGCCGGAACCGTCGTGCCAAGCCTTGAAGGGCATGGTTGCGTCATTCCAACGTAGGCAATCCGGCGGCGCCTGCTCCTATGACTTCGGGGTGCGGGAATGTAGCTGCCCGGTGGCGAGGGCGTCAAACGCAAAAACCGGCGTTTCCGCGCCGCCAGCGTTCCGAGACGAGCAAGCCATGCTCTGCAAACACCTGTTTTTCAGCTTTGTACCCATGGGTGGACAGGCAGGTGCGATAGTCCGGCAGGCGGCGCACAGCCAGCTTGGTAAACCAGCCGAAGAATCGGTATAGCCCGCCGATCCACAGCCGTGCGCGCCAAGCCGCCGGGCCGTTGCCGGGCTGGTGAAATTCCGACACGATCCACGCCGCATCACGTGCGACGGCAAAATCCAGCTGGGTCAGCAGCGCGTCGATCTGTGGCTCCGTGAGACAGTCGAGGAAGAAATGGGAGGCGACGGCGTGGTAAATGCGGTCCGCCGGGGGCAGCCAATTCAATGCGTTGGCATGATGGAAATGCACCCGCCGGACGGCTTCCGCTTCTCCTAATTGCCGAACCGCACGCTGCCGGGCGAGCCGCAGCATGGCCGCGCTGCTGTCCACCGTGTCCACGAGCACCGCCGGGTTCGCCGCGAGCAGCGCGGCGAGAAATCTGCCGTCGCCGTCCCCGAGCAACAGGACCCGCCTTGGGCTGTGCAGGCCAGCCATGTCCTCCAAGAATTCCGTTCGCCGCCGTTCGAGCGCCCGCCCCATGCCGAAATATTCCAAACCCTGGTACCAACGTGCCAGAAGGTCACAATTCACCGTGGGTTGACGTGCGCGCCCGCCTTGACCACCGTCCCGGCCTTCACCGACGCGTGCATCCCGATGGCCGTCGGTTCTTTTTGGCCGCCCACCCGCGCCCGGGCACGAATCGTGGCTTTCTCATCCACGATACTTCGCCGCACGGTCGCGCCACGCTCCACCCGTACGCCGTGCAGGAGCACAGAATCTTCTACCACCGCGCCCGCTGCCACGGTCACGTCCGGGCCAAGCACCGAGCGCCGTACCGTCCCGGCCACCGTGCAACCGGGAGACAACAAACTATCCTCGATTTTCGCTCCCTTGACGAGGTGGGCCGGGAGGCGTTGCGCGCCGTAGGTCAGGATCGGCCACTTTGGATCGTCCAGCGCCAGTTCGGCCTTCGACGTCAGCAAATCCATGTGCGCCTGCCAATAGCTTTCGATGGTTCCCACGTCTCGCCAGTACCCGGCGAGGGGCAGTTCCCAGGTCTTACCGCGCTCGACGAACATCGGCAGCAATTTGTCGCCGTAGTCCTTGATTTCGCCGCCCTGCGCCGCGATTTCATCCAGGGTGTTCAGCAACCGCTTGGCGTCGTATAAAAACACCTCGGCGGCGATCCGGCGACCCTTGGGGCGCTTTGGCTTGTAGTCAAAGCCCATGACGCGGCCATCCTTCGCCACCTGCACCACCCCGTAGCGGCTGGCGTCGTCGCCGGGCGGCACCCGGGTCGTCACCATCGTCAGTTCCGCCTCGCGGGCACGGTGGCGCTCGATCAAATCGCGGTAATCCAGCTTGTAGACGTGGTCGGCGCTCAGGACGAGGATCAAGTCCGCGCCGAACTCTTTGATCAGGCGGCGCTGCCGGTAGATAGCATCGGCGTTACCCTTGGCAAAACCACCCTGACCGCTCTTCTCGCTATCACCGTCGTCGTCGCTGTCGCCATCCTCGACGTAGGGCGGCAAGACTTGCAACCCGCCGTAGGTGCGGTCCAAGTCCCAAGGGCGACCGTTGGCAAGGTGGTCGTTCAGCGAGTGGAGCTGGTATTGCTCAATCACCCAAACATCCGTCAACTGGCTGTGCAGGCAGTTGCTCAGCGAGAAGTCAATCAACCGGAGCGTGCCGCCGAAGGGCAAGGCCGGTTTGGCGCGCTTTTTCGTGAGCGGTCCCAGGCGCCCCCCCTCCCCACCCGCCAGGATTAGGACGAGGACGCGTTCTCTTTTCATGGCGTTCAGCGGAACTGCGCCAGCACGCGCACGTCGTTCTCCACGAGCATCCGCACATCCGGCAACTTGGTCAGAATCATCGCCAGCCGGTCCAGCCCGAAGCCGAACGCGAAGCCGGTCACGGCTTCCGGGTCGAAGGCATCGTCCTTGCGGACCGTACCCACCGCCTCGAACACCGCCGGGTCCACCATGCCGCAACCGGCCACCTCGATCCACGCGCCGCCCTTGATGGCGGCGGATTTCACGTCAATCTCGAAGCTCGGCTCGGTGAACGGGAAAAAATGCGGGCGGAACCGGACCGTCGTACCGGGTCCGAACAGCTCACGGAAGAAGAACTCCAGCGTGCCTTTCAGGTCGGCCAAGCTCACGTCGGCGTCCACGTAGAGGCCTTCCAATTGGTTGAACTGCGCGAGGTGCGTCGCGTCCACCTCGTCGCGGCGGTAGGCCGCGCCGGGCGCGATGATGCGCACCGGGGGCGCTTGGGTTTCCATCGTGCGGATCTGCACGGTGGAAGTGTGAGTCCGCAGGAGGCGGCCATCGGGCAGATAGAAAGTGTCCTGCTCGTTGCGCGCCGGGTGGTCGGCGGGGGTGTTGAGCGCGTCGAAACAATGCCATTCGTCGTCCACGTCGGGGCCGTCGGCGAGTGCAAACCCCATGCGGCGAAAGATTTGCACGGTGCGGTCGAGAAGTTGGGTCAGCGGGTGCAGACCGCCAATGGCGATTGCCGACGTACCCGGCAGGCTCAGGTCCAGGCCGGAAAGGGCGGCAGATTCCCGCTCGGCGGTGAACTGCCCGCCACGTTCCTCCAGCAAGACCGTCAAACCCTGGCGCACCTCGTTGAGCTTCTTGCCGACGGCGGGGCGCTCTTCCTTGGTAACGGCCTTCATCCCCTCGCCTATCTGTGCGAGTGAACCCTGGCGGCCAAAATATTTGACCCGCACGGCTTCCAGCGCGGCGGCGTCACCCGCCGCAGCAATTTCTGCCTGGGCCTGATCCGAGAGGGATTGGAGTTCTGCGAGCATGGCAAAAAAATCGCGCCGGTCGGGACGTGCTTGGCAGCAAACCCGGCGGCGCGATGGTAGGAAAGCGAGAACTCAGGCGGCCTTGGTCTTAGCCTTGAGCGCGTCAACGGCCTTCGACACGATGCCTTGGAACGCGGCTTCCTCGGTCACAGCGAGGTCGGCGAGGACCTTACGGTCGAGGTCGATCCCAGCGGCCTTGACGCCTTCCATGAAACGGCTGTAAGTGAGGCCATTCGCGCGGGCAGCGGCGTTGACGCGGGCGATCCACAACATGCGGAAGTTGCGCTTGCGCGTCTTACGGTCGCGGTAGGACCAATATTTACCCTTCATCGTCGCGTCTTTGGCGTAACGGAAGAGTTTGGAGCGGCGGCCCCGGTAACCTTTGGCTGTATCGAGGACCCGCTTGCGACGCTCGCGGCTGGCTGGGGCGTTGGTGGCTCTTGGCATGGCTGAAAATCAAGCTAAATGACGAATTTTATAATGCAGATGACGCAGATCACGCGAAAGGCAGGCAATCCTTGATGCGCTGCATGTCAGTCTTGTGAACGACGCCGCGTTTGGCGAGTTGACGTTTGCGCTTCGCGCTCTTGCTTTGCAAAATGTGGCGACGGCCACTGTGGGCGAAAAGAATTTTGCCCGTGCCCGTGATCTTGAAACGTTTGGCGGCGGACTTCTTGGTTTTGCGGCGGGCGACGGACTTTGGCATAGGGCCGAGAAGTATGCTCACCTTTGACAAAAGCTCAAATTCTTTTTTAGTCCCGGATGGCAGATACCATCGCTTTTCTCTTCGCGGGGCAAGGTTCGCAGGCAGTCGGCATGGGCCAGGAGCTCGCCGCCGCCTACCCCGCCGCCGCGCAAATCTTCGAGCAGGCCGACCAAATACTCGGGCGTCCGCTCTCCAAACTCGCCTTTGAGGGGCCGCTGGAGGAGTTGACCGTCACGGGCAACTGCCAACCGGCGTTGTACGTGCAGGGGTTGGCCGTGCTGGCGGCGCTACGGGCGGAATTAGGCGGGCTGCCGCCGGTGGCCGCGACCGCTGGGCTATCGCTAGGCGAGTTCACCGCCCACGCGGCGGCGGGGACGTTCGATTTCGCCACCGGGCTGAGGCTCGTGGAGGCGCGTGGGCGCTACATGGAGGAAGCCTGCCAGGCGAGCCTCGGGAGCATGGCGGCGGTCATCGGCGCGGAGGAGAACGCCGTGCGCAGCCTGGCCGCCGACACCGACGTGGACATCGCCAATCTGAACGCGCCGGGGCAGATCGTCATCAGCGGCGAGGCCGAGCGGATCGCCATGGCCGTGGCGATGGCCAGGGAGGCGGGCATCCGCAAGATCGTCACGTTGAACGTCGCTGGGGCTTACCACTCGCGGCTGATGGAGCCGGCGTACATCAAGTTGAGCGAGGAATTGCTACACATCGTGTTCGCCGCGCCGCAATTCCCGGTAATTTCCAACGTGGACGCCCGGCCCGTGGGTGATGCCGACGACATCCGGCGCACGCTGGCCGAACAGGTGACCGGGACCGTGTGCTGGCAGCAATCCATCGAGTACATGGTGGACGCTCTCGGGTGTAACCTGTTCCTTGAACTGGGACCGGACAACAAGCTGGCCGGGATGGTCAGCCGCACCCGGCGGGAGGTGGAGGTGCTGTCGGTGGGAGATCCGAAGGGGGTGGCGGCGGCCGTGGAGCGGCTGCGGAGATAAATCAGGCATGGCGTAATGGCATCGCGGCAAACGATTCGCTGCCGCGGGCCGGAAGGTTTGCCTGCGGCTGTCTCCGCTGCGCTCCGGCTTTCGACTGCGCTCGTGCTTCGCTCCGCTCAGGATGACAGAGTCCCTATCGGGCGACGCTCCTTCGATGTGAAAGGTGTCAAGCGCGAAGCCCGCTCAGGCGCTGGCCGGCGGGCCAGCCAGGGATCGGGTCGCCGTGATCGACCTTCCAATCGTTGTCCTCGAACACGAGCACATAAGTCCAACCTACGGCCTCGCCGCTCGGGGAGATGAAATATACGTCCACGAGCATCCTTTTCGCGTTGCCCCGCGCACGGTGGACCGCGCCGTATTCGACGTGGTCCGCGCCCGCGACCGGCTGGTAGTCGCTACGGATTTTTTTCTCGAATTGCACAAGGCTGAAGCGTTCCTGCACCTCGTTCGCCGACGCGTGGTAAGCGCGGGGAAAGTCCGCCGAACGGCAGGCCGCCAAGTGGTGTTGGACGACCAGATAAAGCTCCTGCGGGGTAACGCTCTCGGGACGGGGGCGCAGCGTGTGGTCAAGTAGTAACAGGGTCCCAACCAGGGACACTATGCACAGGAACCACGTCGCTCGGAGTAAGTACTTCATGCCGTTTGAGGTTGCTGTGGTTCCCACGCGCCGAGCCGACGCAGAAGGTCAAAGCTGTAAATGCCGGTCGAATGCCCGTCCTCCCAGGTGGGCTGGAGCGCGTAGCCGCCGACGTAACCATAGGAGCGCAGGCGGAACGACCGGGCAGGATCGTAGGTGATGTGCGGGCGGTCAATGTGGCCAGTGACATCCGGTTCGCCCTGGCATCCGGCGCAGGGACAAGCCCGGCGCATGGTCTCCAAGCCGAGGTAGCTCTCCTGGGAATCGTTCCATCTGATCGCGAGTTCTTCGCCAATCGGTTGGATGGTCTCGGGAACGAGTTTCATGGCCGTTGAAAAGGATTGAATCAGAGGCGACCAGGGGCTGTCAAGACGTGAAAAAGTTGCACCAATGGGTGTTAATAACTTGGTAATAACCGGTCGTCAACGCAGATCTGCCGCCTGCTGGGCCAAATAGTACAACGTGGCTTGGCCGACGACCGCGAGGCTCTCGGCACTGAGTTTATCGAGCGTGTCGCCAGAGGTGTGCCAGGGTGGATAATTGAAGTCGATGAGGTCGATGGTCGGGATGCCGAGCGCGTTGAGGTCGTAGTGGTCGTCGAGGATGTTGCTGCGGAAGTAGCCGAAGTGCACGCGGGTGCCGAGCGCGTCGCTCGCGCCAAGGATGCCGCGCGCCAAGCTGGACGGTGAATCTGGGGAAAGCGTGATGGTCACGTCGCGCTTGCCGATCATGTCCCAGAGGACGCCGAACTTGAATTGCCGGGCCCGTTTTTCGGAGGAAAGGGCATGGGCATAATGGCGGCTGCCCCAGAGGCCGTCGTAGGGCGCGAGATCAACCCGGAATTCACGGATGGCTTCCTCGCCATCGAAAAACACGAGTTCAAACCGGCGGGCAAAATCCTCTTGCTGAGCGAGGACGCGGGCAAGTTCGAGCAACGCGCCGGTGCCGCTGCCGCCGTCGTCCGCGCCGACGAAGCTCTGCGCAGCGAAATATTTGGTGTCGTAGTGCGTGCAAACGATGGCGCGTGGGTCGCCGGGTTCCACGCCGACGGGCCGGGCGACCAAGTTGACGAACTCGATGGGGCCATGCGGCGTTGGTTCGGTGAAGCGCTGGCGCTCGACGTTCCAGCCGGACGCGCGGAGTTGCCCCTCAATGTATTGGCGGGATTTCTCCAGTTCGGGCGAGCCGCTGGGGCGCGGACCGAAGGCCACGAGTTTGGCGACGTGATCGAACGCATTCTGACCGGAAAATTCTTTGGCGAGTGCGTCCGGCGCGGGCAAGGGCGGTTCCGAGCGGCAGCCGCCGAGTGGCAGGAGGACGGCGAGTAACGCAAACAACAGGCGGCGAGTCATCGCGGAGAGTTTGCCGCCGTTTGCAGGGCGGCGCAAGCCAGGTGGAGTGCGGCGGGCTTTTGCCGGAAGCGTATTTCAACGCTGTCCCTAGGATCACCGGCCAGTTGAGGGCGGGATCGACGGCGGGGCGGTCGGTGGGTGCGGTTCGGCGTGCTTTTCCGTCGAGACCTTACGAGGGGCGGCGGCCAGGAGTGAGGCGATTAGCTCGCCGTTCGCACCACCAGGCAGCAGAGTC
>CAXTBX010000135.1:0-11285 GCA_964242205.1 uncultured Chthoniobacterales bacterium | reverse complement strand
CCGGATGCGCTCCAGCCCGAGGAACGCCGCGTGCCCCTCGTTCATGTGATAAACGCTCGGCTTCAATCCCAGCGCGGCCAGCGCGCGCGGCCCGCCCATGCCCAAGACGATCTCCTGCCGGATGCGCATCTCCAAATCGCCGCCGTAGAGCTGCGCGGTGATGGCGCGGTCCTCGCCGTTGTTCTCGGGAATGTCGGTGTCTAACAGATAAAGGTTGATCCGCCCCACGGCCAGCTTCCAGACCTTCGCGTGCACTTGGCGGCCTGGCAGTTCGACGGCGATGGTCAGCGGCGCTCCGTTCTCGCCGGGGATCTCCTGCACGGGCAGGTTGTAAAAATTCTGGTTGAGCTGGACGGCGTCCTGCAAACCGTCGCGGTTGATCTGCTGCTTGAAGTAACCGTGCCGGTAAAGCAGCCCGACCGCGCAGAAATTCAGGTCGAGGTCGCTGGCGCTCTTGCAATGGTCGCCCGAGAGGATGCCCAGGCCGCCGGAGTAGTTCGGCACGCTCTCGTGGAACCCGAACTCGGCGGAGAAATATGCGATCAGGTCGCTGCCCTTGCCCTCCGGGCCTTTGGTCGTGGCGCGCTTGCGGCCGTAGGTGTCCTGGCGCGCCATGTAGGTCTTGAACAGGAAATGCACCGCGCCGATCTCGCGCAGGAAGCTCTCGTCCTTGGCCAGTTCCTCCAGCCGCGCCTGGCGCGAGAGTTGGAGCATCCGCAGGGGGTTGTGATTGGTGCGCTCCCAGAGTTCGGGGTCCATCTTCCAGAACAATTTGCGCGCCGAGGGTTCCCAGCTCCACCACAGGTTGTAGACGATCTCGCGCAACGGCTCCAACGAAGGCGGGAGCTTGGGGACGATGTTGAAGGTCTGGATGGACGGTTGCATGGTTGGATGACTGATCGTAGATGGTTCCCCGGACGTGCGGCAGCGACCTGGGGGGCAACGCCGCACGCCGGGGATGGGGAGTGTAGCGGGCTTGGCCAAAGCCGCAAGCCTCAAGGTAGGGACGGCTGCGGAGAGCCGTCCCCGCCTGTCGCTGCCGCGATTCGGATTGCGCATATCACGAGCCTTCAACCCGAATCGCGCATCTGTCTCGTACGCTTGCGACGCCTGCGACAACTTTCTGCGTTTTGTGCTATTTTCCGGGGAAAAATCTTGCCGGATGAAACGTGTTTCCTTCCTTCTCCTGTTGTTCGTTGTCGCGGCGTCGGCCCGCGCCCAACTCGCCACGCCGTACAATGACCTCATCGTCCAGCAGATCCGCACGATGCCCCAGGGCGGCGGCTATTCCTCCACGCACGAGGCCAGCCAGCGCCTGAGCGGTTCGGTCTCGGTGGCCTCGCCCCTCGGGCTGAACGTCGCCGCGCCGTTGGCCCAGCCAAGTTACTGCTCGGGCGCGACTTACCTCGTGTTCCTCAAGACGATTGACGCCCTCTGCCGCCAGGGCGTCATCCCGCCGGACGACCGTGCCATGTCGGCCTTGCTCATCACGGGCCAGCGCGACGGCGAGGGCATCTGGGGCCGTTGGAACGCCAACGGCCCCGGCACCGCGCGCCTGTTTTACGAGTTGGGCCTGGGGCACAATTTTTCGGATTGGTCGCAGGCGCGTGCGGGCGACTTTATGAAGATCTGGTGGTCCACGGCGGTGGGCAAGCGTGAGCACGGGCACTCGGTGATTTACCTCGGCACGGAGACGGTCAACGGCGTGGACAGCGTGCGTTTCTGGTCGAGCAACGTCGGGGTTGGCTACAGCGTCAAAACCGTGCCGCGCGCGAAGGTGGCTGGCGTCGTTTTCTCACGCTTGACGGTGCCGCAGAACCTGACCCGCGCGCCGCAGTTGGCGCCGCGCGTCGATCCGTACCTGGCGCGCTTGCTGAGCACGGATTCGAGCATGTTGCAGGTGCACGAGGCGTGCGGAATGTGAAGGGAGCGTCCGAGGCTTACCTTCGCGCGCTCATCGCCTCGGCGGGCGGGTCGATCTCGGTCGAGCGGTTCATGCGCGCGGCGCTGTATAACCCCCAATTCGGCTATTACGCGCGCCGGGTGGGCACGGTGGGCCGGACCGGCGATTTTTCCACGACCGCAACGCTTAGCCCCCTGCTGGGCGAGGCCGTGGCGGCGTGGGCGTGGCGGCACCGGCGCGAGGTCGCCCGGCGCGGACGCTGGCACTTGGTCGAACTCGGCGGCGGCACGGGCGAACTGGCTACGAGCGTGCTGCGGTCGCTCGGAGGGTGGGGGAGGCTGGGGCTGCGGTATCATCTGGTGGAGATCTCCAAGCCGCTACGCGAACAGCAGCGGGCACGGTTGGGGGAAAAAAGCGTCGCGCGCTGGCACGAGCGTATCGAGGATGCGCTGGACGCCGCCGAAGGTCGGGCGCTGATTTTTTCCAACGAGTTCGTCGATGCATTCCCGTGTCGGCAGTTCGTCCGCGAGGCCACGTCGGACGAATGGCGCGAGGTGCGCGTGGCGTGGCCGGACGGCGCGGAGGGTCCGGTGGAGACGACGGGGGCGTGGACCGGGCCGCTGCCTTCGGCGGTCGGCGCGGTTCCGGCGGGCACGGCGCAACGCGTGGAGGCACATTTTGCCTACCGGGACTGGCTGGCGGCCTGGGCCGGGCGGTGGCGCGCCGGGCGGTTGCTGACGATTGACTATGGCGACTGGCTGGCTGGCGGCGGCAGCTTGTACTACCGGCAGCCGCGCGGGACGCTGCGCGCATATTGTCGGCAACAGCGTTTCGACGGGCCGGAGGTCTACCGGCGTTTCGGCCAGCAGGACCTCACGGCGGACGTGAACTTCTCCGACCTGGAAACGTGGGGGAGGGAGGTGGGTCTGGAAACGACTAGTTTCCAGACGCAGGCGGAATTTCTGCGGGTGTGGTTACCGGCGCGGCGGTTGGCGCGGCTGGAAAAAGAAGACGCAAGGGCGGCGTTCGTGCTCGACCCGGCGGGCGCGGGCGGGGCGTTCAAGGTATTGGAGCAGAAGGTCGACGGAGAAACGGACAGAGATCGAAGCTAGACCTTGCGTTGCAAAACGTGAACCACTCCGTCCACGACCCGTTCGAGTGCATCGGCGCGCAAAACTCCCGCCTCGAAAGCGAAGATGCTCTCGTGAGCGGTAAAAAGTTTGGCCGGACGCGCGAAGCTCTCCAGCCGGAGACCACCACGCTCGAAATCTGCGTCCGTCAATCGCACCGCCAGAGTATCCGTGTAGGCGTTGCTCGTTACCTGACACAAAATCCAGTCGCCTCGGCGGGCGTCGGCCAACACCACCGCCGGACGGCGTTTGGACTCAGACAAATTCGAAAACGGAAACGAAACCAGCACTACGGAGCCTGCTGCAAATGTGCCCATGCTGTGTCCTCCTCGGGGCGATTCCAGTCCTGTGCCAAGGCCATCTCGCTCAGCAACGCGGGTTCGCGCGATCCGGCAGGCTCATGGGGCAGGATGGTGACCAGCGCGCGGTAGGGTCGGTCCAGTTGAACCGGTTCCAACAGGTGGACTACGCCATGCTCGTCAACGGTGGCCTCAAGCGTCTGCATCACGCCGGAACCATACCGCCGACCGAATTTCTTGACAAGTGTGGAAAGGCGAGCGTTTCCACATCCACTCAAAACGCCGCGTAAGGATCGTCCAACTGCTCCTGCACCGAACTTGGCACCTCGCCTAATCCCAACGCCCGGCGCGGCTCGCCGCAACGGCTGAAACCCGTCAGCGGCTCCGTGTCGCGCACGTTCTTGGAAAACCCGATGAACTTGAACGCCATGCCCATCGTGGACGGGTGCATCAGCGTCTTAAAACTGCGGATGTAATGCAGCGCGTCCGGGCTGAGGTTTTCCAGCGCGTTCTCCATCTCCAGTAACTCCGCCTCGCCCAGCGCGACGAGAAAATGGTGCTGGTCGCAGTACCCCGCCAACTGCATTCCGCACGCCTCCGCACGCTCGGCCAAGGTCGTGAAATCGACGTGCGCCGTCAGGTCGGCCAAGCCAATGTTCGCCAGCGGGTCGCGGCTCGACTGGTGACCACTGTAAGCCATCAGCGTGCCCTCGGAACGCTCCGGCGCGTAGTAAAGGTCGTGCGGGTAGCCGTAGTCGGCCAGCAGGATATAACCCTGCCCGAGCACCTTGGAAAGATCCTCCACCCAGCGTGGCGCGGCTAGGTTGATCTCGGTGGTGTAGCTCCGCCCCGGCGCGCATGCGGGTACGGGGAGTTTGTCCAGGGCCGCGCGCAACTGGCTGTTGGACGACGGCCCGTAGACGAAGCGGAACCCGGTCTTCGTCAGGTCCACAAAATTCTCTTCCCAAGCGCCGCCGCTGCTCGTCACCAGGTGCACCGGGAAACTGTCCAATAGCTCGTTGGAAAAATGGACCCCGCACAGCGACCCCGCCTCGAACGTCTCCAGGCTGGCGGTCCAGCGGACCTTGTTGCGCGGCCAGACGCTCAGCGTGGCCTGCTGCTCCTGCTGGAGCTTGGGGTTCGGCTCCACGATCCAGTAGCGCACCTTGGCGAACAGGTCGGGCGAGAACTGCTTCATCCACGAGAGCACGTCGTGGGCAAATTGGCCCTTGTGCGCGCCCTGCTCGACCAGGGTAAAACCCATCGGCGCGTTCATGCGCTCCCACATCTCCTCGAACTGCTTGGCCAGCAGTTCGCCGAAGATTTTGCCCACGCTGACGCTGGTGTAGAAGTCCCCGCGCCGCCCGATGCGCGCCCGGCCCCCGCCGTAATAGCCGTGCTCCGGGTGGTAGAGCGCCTGCTGCATGAACCAGCGGAACGTGACGGGCCCGTGGTTGGAAATCTGCCGACGGATGTAGGCGAGCAGCTCGGGGCTGCCTGGGGTCGTCGGCTCCATGGATCGCGGGGGTTACTACCTGTCGGGAGTTTACGAAAGAACGCCGGTTCGGCAACCCCGGCTTTGTCGGCAAAGGTAGGGACGGCTCTCCGCAGCCGTCCGCGACCGACACCGGCGGACGGCTGCGGAGAGCCGTCCCTACCTCCCGGGTTTGAAAATAGAAATTGCGTGGGTTACGGTTTCATGGGAAATCATTTGCCCCGTGCGCGCCACCCCAGAGCAGACCTCCACGCACATGCGGAACCTCTACCACCGTCCCCCCTTTTACCGTCGGCATTGGTTCCTCGGGCTGTTGATCGTGCTGGCGGTCGTGGCCTGCCTCGGGGCGGTCGTCGCGTATTCGCTGCACGTCCATTACCTCGACAAAGCCGCCGAGTTCGACATGGGCCTGCTCGGCAAGATGGAAAGCGCGAGCACCGTCTTCGACCGCAACAAGGCGACGTTCGGCTACATCTACGAGCAGAAGCGCGAGCCGGTGCCTATCTCGCAGATGCCGCTTGACCTGCAGCACGCCGTCGTCTCGGCGGAGGACAACCGCTTCTACACCCACAGCGGCAGCGACCCGCGCGGCATCCTGCGCGCCGCCCTCAAGAACCTGCGCTCCAACAAGGTGCGCCAGGGTGCGAGTACCATCACTCAGCAGCTCGCGCGCAACACCTTTCCGCTCAAGGGCCGCACCTTCGGGCGCAAGGTCCTAGAAATTTACGTCGCGCGACGCATCGAGACGACGTTGACCAAGGATCAGATCATGGAGTATTACCTCAACCGCATCTACCTGGGCAGCGGCCTGTACGGGGTGGAAGCGGCCAGCAAGGGGTATTTCGGCAAGCCCGTGCGCGAGCTTTCGATGGGCGAGTGCGCGATGCTGGCGGGCATCATCAAGAGCCCCAACAACCTGTCGCCTTGGCAGCACAAGGAGGCGGCCCAGGCGGCGCGCGACTTCGTGCTCGGGCGCATGGTGGACGAAGGCTACGCCTCGCGCGAGCAGTACCAGGCGTCGTCGGGCGAGGCGTTGGCGGTCAAGCCGCGCGTGCTGGCCAGCAGCGACTCCTATGCAATGGAGGCCATCCGCCAACAGGTCATCGCGCAGGTCGGCCTGGACCGCGCCATCAGCCAGGGACTCAAAATTTACACGACGATTGACGCCCGGCTGCAAAAGGCCGCCGAGGACGCGCTGCACGAGCAATTGGACGAGATCGAGAAGCGCCCGGCCTTCCAGAACCACCAGACCTACGCGCAGTATTCCGACCGGTATTCGGAGGAAACCAAGCGTGCGGCGGCGGCTGCCGCCGAGGCCAACGCCGCGCCCGCCAGCGCGCGCATCACGCTGCCCGCGCCGGAATACCTGCAAGGCGCGCTGATGCTCGTGGGCAACGCCGACGGCTCGACGCTGGCGCTCGTGGGTGGACGCGATTTCAAGCACAGCGAGTTTAACCGCGCGACCAACTCGCAGTCGCGCCGCCCGGCGGGCACGGCGTACGTGCCGCTGGTGTACGCGACGGCCTACCAAAAGGGTGTTTTCCCCGGGCGGCTGTTCTTGGATCAGGTGATGGATAACCGGCAGGTCATGGTCGGCGGACAAAGCGGCATCCTGGGCGAGTGGGGCGTGGAACGCACCGGCAACCACTATGACGGTCCCATCCCGGCGGGCGTGGCGCTGTTGGAAGGCAAGAACGCGGCCACCGTGCGCGTGGGCAACGAGGTGGGGCTCAAGGAGGTGCTCGAACTGTCCAAGCGGGCGGGGATCAACTCGCCACTGCGCGAATTTCCGGCGACGTTCCTGGGCAGCAGCGAGATCACGATGACGGAGCTGGCGCTGGCCTACACGAGCTTTCCAAACGGCGGCTGGCGGCCCAGCGCGCCGTTTCTCCTCCAGCGTATCGAGGACGCCGACGGCGAGGTGCTCTACAAAGCCGCTAACCGCCCGCGCGTGCGCGTCATCGACGCCGCCCCGGCCTTCCAGGTCCACGCGACGCTGGCCGAGAACCTGCGCTTGGGCATCCCCAGCCGCTACGGGCTGAAACCGATGTCGGCGGGCGGCAAATCGGGCACGGCGTACAACTTTACCGACGCGTGGTTCGCCGGGTACAACAGCAAGGCGACGTGCGTGGTTTGGGCGGGCTTCGACAAGCCGTCGTCGATCTACCGGGGCGCGTTCGGCAGCCAAGTGGCGCTGCCCGTCTGGGCCAAGGTGATGAACGCCGTGCAGGAATTCATGCCCGGCGAGGAGATCAAGATGCCGCCTAACTTGAAGAAGGTAGAGGTGTGCCGTCTGTCGGGCGAACTGGCCACCGACAAGTGCTACGAGAACATCGACGGCGAGCGCAAGCGCACGACGTTTATCACCTACGCGACATTGGCGGAGATGCCCAAGCGGCCCTGCCCGGTCCACGGCGGCGGGCGCACGGCGGCGGGCGTGATCGCTTACCTGCGGGCCTCGGCGTCGGCGGAAGTGGCGGCGGGACCCAAGAACGCGCCGCCCAAGCCGTTGCCCGCGTTTGATCTGTCGAACATTCACCCGGTGGCGATCAAGTCGGCCACGGTGGTCGGAGACAACACCGGGAAGGATCCCTACGAGACGGTGCAGCCAGTGGTCGCGCCCGACGCGGACGCGGGGGCCAACGGTGACGCGAACGGCGGCTACGGGCTGGCGAGGGTGCCCGCCGGAACGCCCGCGCCCGAGCGCGAGGTGCGCCCGGCGCAGGCGGTCGGGGTGGCGGCCCAGCCGGACGCGGCGATTCCGATCAAGATTGATCCGCCGGACACGCTGCAGTTTAATTAGAGGCAAAAGCGGGGAGGCAGAAGGCAAAAATCAGCAGGCTTCGTGGTCCATTTTCCGACTTCCGCCTTTTACTTCTGCCTGTTGCCTTACTACTTTTGCCTTTTCTTCCCATGTCCAAGCAGCTCATCGTCCTGATCACCGGCGCCAACCGCGGCCTGGGCCTCGCGCTGACGCGCGCTTACCTCGCGCGGGGCGAACGCGTGGTTGCCACCACCCGGCACCTCGCCAAGTCTATCGACCTCCACAAACTCAAGGAGACGTACCGCGATGACTTGCTCATCCTGCGCGCCGACGTGGGGCTGGGCCGTTCGGTTTCCGCCGCCGCCGAGGACGCCGCGCTGCACCTGCCGCGCCTGGACGTGCTCATCAACAACGCGGGCATCGCTCCGGGCAAGGCTGATACGTCGCTCGAAAGCTTGGAACTCGCCCAGGTGCGCGACGCCTTGGAAACCAACGCGCTCGGCACGCTGCGCACCGTGCGCGCGTTTTTGCCGCTCCTGCGCAAGAGCCAGCAGCCGCGCGTGGTCAACGTTTCCAGCGGCGCGGGCAGCCTGTCGAACAACCCGGTGGAAGCGCCCTACTACGCCTACTGCGCCTCCAAGGCCGCGTTGAACATGTTCACGCGCATCATGGCCCGGGAATACCGCGTGCAGGCCGTCACCATCGTGGCGATGACCCCCGGCTGGGTCCGCACCGACATGGGCGGCGCGGACGCCGAACTCGACGCCGACGCGGTCGCGGGCGAGATGCTCGTCAGCATCGACAACCTCACCGTCGAGCAAACCTCCCTTTTCTTGGACCGGCACGGCAAGGTCAGCGAATACGCTTGGTGAAAGGAACCAAGAATTCAAGAACCCAAGAATCCAAACGAGATTCAAGGTATGAAGTCCAGAGCAGCTTGCCGGGAAACGTTTTCACCAAAGTTCTTGCACCTTGTATCTCGCATCTTCCTTGGATCTTGGTTCTTGAATTTTCCCTGAATTCTTGGGTTCTTGGTTCCTTTATGAAAATTCTTTTCGCCTCCAGCGACCTCTCGCCGCTCCTCGCCGCCGACGAACAGATTCCCACCCATCCGGTGCCTGCCCTGCCCGTCGCCCTGCAGCGCGCGGGCCACGAGGTCAGCGTCGTCGGCCCGCTCACCCCGGCCCTGGCGGCATCGCCGGAGTTCAAGATCAAGGCCACCGGCGTGCGCCTCAGCGTGGCCCTCGGCTCCGAGCGCCTGACCGCCGAGGCCTGCGAGGCTCGCAGCCCCCAAGGGCTGCAAACCTTCCTGCTCAGGCATGAACTCTTCGACGGCTCGCCGCTGACCAACGCCCGCGCGGCGACGTTTTTTTCCAAGCTCGTCGTCGAGCTGGCCCGCCGCCTCAACCCGGCCCCGGACATCTTGCAAATCCAGGATTGGCCCGGCGCGCTGGCCCCGGTGTTCTTACGCGCGCAGAACCTGCCCTTCGCCAGTGTCCTGGCCGTCAGCGACCCCACGTTCCACGGCAATTTTCCGCTGGAGGATTTCCATTTGCTCAACCTTGGGTGGGAATACTTCCGCCCGACCTCGGTAGAGTTTTACGGACAGGTGAATTTCCTCAAGGCCGGGATGCTTTCCGCCGACGCCGTCGCGGTGGACGGCGACTTGGAGCGCATCGCGCTGCAAACCACCGAGGGCGGCGGGGGGCTGGACGTGGTGTTCCGCGAGAACGCCGCCCGGCTCCACGGCATCCCCGCCGGGCTGGACGAGGGCACCTGGAACCCGGCCACCGACGACCTCATCGCGCGCAAGTACCGCCCGGCCAACCTCGCGGGCAAAGCGGCCTGCCGCGCCGCGCTGTTGACGCAGCTCAAGCTCGGCAAGGACCCGTCCGCACCGGTATATTTGCTCGACCTCGCCGCCGGGCAGGAGACGCGTTATCTCAACGTGCTGGCCGCGCGCCTGGATCAACTGCTGGCCGACGACGTTCGTCTGATTGTCCTGGACGACCTGCCCAAGGATGGGCCGGTGGTGCCGTTTGGCATCGCGGCACGCAAGTATCCAGAAAAGTTTGCCTTGGTCGGTGCGGCGGACGCGCGTCTGACGCACGCCGCGCTGGCGGGCGCGGACTACCAGCTTTTCCTGGGCCGCCGCCGTGGGACGAGCGCCCTCCTGCTGCGCAGCCTCAAGTACGGGACGATCCCGGTGGTCCCGGCGGGGCCAGGGCTACGGCAACTGGTGGAGGACTATCAACCCGGTGTTGAGCAAGGCAGTGGCCTGGTGTTTTACCAGCCGGACGGCGAGGCGCTCTTCGACGTGCTGGCGCACCGCGCCCCGGCGTTGCTCGCGCCGCCGGACCGTTGGGAATCGCTGCGGCAGCGGGCGATGATCCACGCGGGCAAGTTTTCGTGGACGCGCGCGGCGGTGCAGTACGCGGCGCTCTACGAGCGGTTGAAGAAATAGACCGGCAGAAATAGACTGGCACGAGCGGCAACGTTGCGTCACCGGCGTCACCGGCTGCGTTGCCCTGCCGGTTGCCGACCTTCGTCCGCCGGGCTTTTGACTGCCAATCCGGGCCGGTTGAGCACGTGGGTGTAGATCATAGTCGTTTCCACGTCCTTGTGACCGAGCAACTCCTGGATGGTGCGGATGTCGTAGCCGCCCTCCAGGAGGTGCGTGGCAAAGCTGTGGCGCAGGCTGTGGCAGCTGGCGGGCTTGGTCAGCCCGGCGGCGCGCACGGCTTCCTTGACCGCGCTTTGCAGGTTTTTTTCGCCCACGTGGTGGCGGCGTTTGGATTCGGTGCGAGGATCGACCGAGAGTTTCCCTGCCGGGAACACGTATTGCCAATGCCACTCGCGCGGGGCGTTGGGGTATTTCCGCTCCAGCGCAAAGGGTAGGTACACGCTGCCGTGGCCTTGTGACAGGTCTTCCTCGTGCAGCGCCCTGACCTTGGCCAGATGCAGGCGCAGGGGCTCATGGAGACGGTCAGGTAGGAGCGTGACCCGGTCTTTCATCCCTTTGCCGTCGCGCACGGTGAGCTGTCGATAGGCGAAGTCCACGTCCTTGACGCGCAGGCGCACGCATTCCATGAGCCGCAATCCGCTGCCGTAAAGCAGCCAAGCCATGAGCGCATAGGTCGGCTGGGGCATTGCTTCCAGGAGCCCGCGGGCTTCCAGGCGGGTGAGCACTACCGGAAGCTTCTTGGGTCGGCGGGCTCGTTCCACGTCTTGAAGGTAGGGCAACTCCAGTTGCAGGACTTGCCCATAAAGAAAGAGCAGGGCATTGAGCGCCTGATTCTGGGTGGAGGCGGCCACGTTGCCTTCCACGGCGAGGTGGGTCAGGAAAGTGCGCACTTCATCGGCTCCCATGGCGTTTGGATGGCGTTTGCCGTGGAAGAGAATGAAGCGTTTGACCCAATCCAGATAAGTTTGCTCGGTACGGATACTGTAGCGTTTGAAGCGCAGGACGCCGCGCATTTGCTCTAGAAGAGGGGCCGCTTTGGGCTTGCCAGCGGCAAAACCGTCTGATAGAGGTGAATCCATGAGAACGGAGGCTATGCCGGGTAGGGCAGCTTTGGCAAGTTTCCGTACTAGGCGAAGGAGATTCGCCTTATATTGCGACACTAGTTCGTCTACTTCGCGTTAGGCACCTCGGAGAGCGTGTCAGTCGTTCCAAAGAGCGTGTCAGCCACCT